>JAQUNG010000018.1 GCA_028717725.1 bacterium
TCGAGTCTCTTTGCTTGTATTCATACATCGCTTCCAGCGCCAGCCATTCTTTGACGTCATAACGCAGGCCACCGCCGCCGCCGAAAATATGGTCGTATCTTCTGGCGGTTTCAGTCCCTTCAGTAGTCTCTTCCGGATACCAGTTATACTGGTAATCCCCGTAGGCATTCGCGGAAACTTTATCATTAAACCAGTGCGTATAACTGAGTGAGACAAAATTCACGTTATAATAGTTTATATCCTGATAAGTCGATTCATAGATGCTTCTTTCGACGCTCAGCGTGAAAACATCATCTTTAGACGCTTTGAACTCAATACCGCCTTTGCATACAAAACTGAAGAAATCTTTATCAACGACATAGTCTGAACTGTCATATTTCTGGTAACGAAGCCCCGCCCTGCCGTTAATCGTAACTTTATCGGTCAGTTCCCCCTTGAGTCCGACAAGGTCTTCCGTGTACCACGAATCGGAACTGTACCTGCTGTTATACCTGTAAAAACCAAGGATACTTTCAGCAAGAAAAGAAGTTTTCGGAGCGAACCTGTAATTTAAAGTCACATCGACAACATGCAGTTTTCTGTCTTTGTCGTCGTATGTAAGCGGGCCGGCAATTATCTCGTCGTTAAGGTAGTCTTCTATCCCGAACGTATAACCTACATCATAGGAAAGCTGGTCAAAAGCGGAAGCTACACCCGCCCTCAGATAATTATGCTGTTGTCTTATCCTGTTGGTGTCTTCCGAACCCGAGCGGTCAGAAAATCTCCTGTACATCTCACTGATATTCACCCGGAAATTCGTAAAATCAAGAGCCGCAAGACCCCGTATAGTGTGGTCTACATAATCTTCCCTGTTATATCTCGCGAAGAAAAAAGCGTCCATCTTGTAGTCCGCGCTTAACTTATGCTCCTGAATGGGAAGTTCAATCCCGATTGAAGGGCTTAATTTAGTTATGAAATCCTCTTTTTCATCGTCTTCCGTAAGAAAAATATTGGAATCCCACTGCTCCTGAGCTGTAAATGCGGCGTGAAGAAGAAACGGGTTTGCCTTAAAACCTTTCCTGCGGGGCAATTCATTGTTTGTCAACTCAAATTTAGTCACGCTTCCCAGAATCCCGGTTCTTACAGGAAGAGTTTCTTCAATGCGGGTGGTCCTGTCTTCGCTGAAACTTTCCGACGCCGCCTCATTAAGAAACAAAAAAACACCTGAACTCAACAGGAAAAAACACGCTAATTGCTTCATAACAGCCTCTATTTTAACAAGTTAATTATCAATAAAAAAACAAATTTCCCGAAGCAGCAATTCTAACAATTGCTTAGGGAAAGTCAAGCAAGAAAAAAGTTGTCTTTCTATGATTGGCTGGCCGGATTTTCCGGCGTAAAGCCGGGAGCTCCGAAAGGATTAACTCTCGGACGGTCAGGCAATATATACGCTTCGGCTATCGCAATCGACTTCAGCGCGCTTACAAGCTGGGCGGCCAACTCCTGCGAAATACAATCATCCGGAGCTATTTCCGGAACTTCTATACCCGAAAGACTGCATATCAACCGCAATTTCTCGTCAAAGTTCAACCCGTCCGACTTGGTGCAGATAAGATATATGATGTCAATCAGATCCTGAGCGTCTACATTATCGCCCGGATTTACCTGCGAAAAATAAGAAGAGCTGACAGAGGCAAGCATATTGGAAAGCACCTCATAATATTCTTCATCCGACAGACCTTCCGTCCCCACAGGAAGCTGAATGCTGAGCGCTTTCGCCAGCATCTCGGCAAACTCCACGTTGGTAACCGCGTCCGGAGCATCGCAGGGGTCGTCCTCTTCGCCGTAAGAATACGCGCAACAAATCGCCAATCCTAAAGCAATGGTTATAAGATATTTCATTTTTTTCACAATCTACCTAAAATCAACGCAAATACCGCCATTTGTTACTGTAAGTCTTAAGGTATCTATATAACATATTATATGATTTTTGACAACTAATATTTAATCCTCAAGGTGTTCGTCAACATAAATCGAAAGCATCTCCCTTACTTTTTCGGGAGGCCGGACTACAAAATAATGGTCAACTATAACATGCCCCATTTCGTGCGCGAGCACGGAATCGCTGATATCCGCCTCCGTCGTATATATAGTCCTGAACTTATGTATATAGAAAGCCTGGTATTTCCGTTTTTCCCCGAAGATATAATAATATTCATCGCCTAACTCTTTGCCATCGCGGAAAACAAATATCTTAATATCCTTGCACCTGGGCGCCATCCCGAGCAGTTGTTTCGCCTTGTTAAATATAATATCCGTCCTGTAAGCTATTTTTTCCTCATAATCCTTTATATAAGAAGGTGTTGGCTTCGCGCTGAAAAAGAATGTCCTTTTCTTCAGTTTCTTTTCCATAGATTTAAGGTTCGCGTCCGGCCTCACGTATATTTCAAAATACGCCGTATCTATTTTTTTCCAGTTATTATCCCTTTCCAGGAGATTCTCCCGCCTTAAGAGAGTATCGCCCGAAGTGACCGCGCATTTCTTTTCCGCGGCAATATAGGAACTGAGCGCTGCCGCCAGGAAAAGAATCGAAAACGCGGCCGCAAAAACCTTTTTTCCGTTACCGTTCACAAAGCTGTTATACATTTGCGCGCACCTTATACGATTCAAGTTAAAAACTGCGAAAGGACAGCCTTTAATTTGGCGATATTCTCGCTGAACTCTTTATCCGTCCGGGATTTCTCAAGTTCGCTGACCGCGTCTTTGATATCCTGGATGTTACTTTTTAATTTCAGCGCCATCTCATCAAGTTCTTCGGAAAGAGATTTTATCTCATCAAGTTCCCTTACGCTGAAACGTTTCCTCAGATTTCCTCCGGCCACATCCTTAATCTCCCCTTCCATCCTCTTCAGGGGACCGGCAATCCTGTTTGAAGTATAAAGCGTCAGGATTACCGTTCCTATCCCGACACATATCACCACGATTATTCCGCTCATTATCACGGCCGGAAGTATGAAATCGGCGGTGTTCTTCATTTCAAGCCTGGAGTTGACAAACGCCGTGGTAAACGTTGATTTGGTCATAGCGTATATAAGCAGGCCCGCGAGCAGAGAGCCGATTATGACCAGGACGCAGAAAGTAATGATAAATTTCTGCTGGAATTTTGCTTTTGCAAAACGCTTTTTCCTCTTATGCATTTTTTCCGTTTTCATAAATAATTCTCCGTCAATCCAGGTTTATTTTCTCAAGCAACTCTTCATTCACTTCCACTTTCGCTTTTCCCCTGACCTCCAGAGTCCACAATTCCATTGCCATTTCTTTCTTTTTCTCAAGGACGCTTTCCCTTATCTGCTGTGAAAGCTTCTCAATCGGAGCTATATCCCTGATTTCTTCCTTCAGCGCCCTCATCACGACCCAGCCGCTTCCGTATCTTATCGGAACGCTTGTTTCCCCCGGTTTCAACTCAAAAAGCTTATTTTCCATCGAATCGGGCAGGTCCCCGGCAATCCACCAATCCGCGGGTTCATCGGAAAGAATATTGTTTTTCAGCTCTTTTTTCACTTTTTCGAAATTTTCTCCCGTTTCCGCCAGTCTATCCGCGCTTTCCTTTGAGGAAAACACCGTAAGCTCGGCGAATATTTTCCGCCGCATTTTTTTATATTCATACAGTATTTCCGCGTCATTGACCGAAACATCCCTGTTTATTTCCGCGGCTTTCCTGTTTAAGAGCAGTTTCAGCAGGGCCTGCCGCCAGTAATGCTCTATATCCCGCATAAACTCCCCGTCCTTGTCGAAATTCAGTTTTTGCGCTTCCTGGAGAAGCGCCGTCTTCATAACAAGGTTCTCAAGAATCTCCTCTTTTGCCGTCATCGGGTCGTTCGATAAATACCTGTCTATCAGAGGATATTCCGCCTGGTCCCTGAATTCCCCAGCCGTAAGTTTATACCCGTTGATGGATGCGATGACATCATCATCGCTTATCTTGCCGGCCGGCGCGTCCACAACGTCTTTCTTCGAACACGAGCCGGCAAATACAACCGTAACAGCCATAAAAACAGCAGCTAAAATTTTTCTCATATCTACATCACCTTCCCCCGGTTTAAAATAATCCGAAAAATCAATACGCTCCCCTGCCGAATATCACAACAGGGATTGTCCTCATAAGAATCATAAAATCAAGCCATAGCGACCAGTTGTCCAGATATTCCAGATCCAGCTTCATCCATTCCTCAAAGTCTACCTTATTCCTGCCTTTTACCTGCCACAAACATGTGAGCCCGGGCCTCATCGACAATCTTCTCATCTGCCACGGCTCATATTTAGCAACCTCTTTGGGTATGGGCGGCCGGGGCCCCACCAGGCTCATCCTGCCCGTAAAGACATTGAATAACTGGGGAAATTCATCCAGGCTGAATTTCCTTAAAAACTTGCCCACTGGAATAATCCTTGGATCATTTTTAACTTTAAACACCGGACCGGTCATAATGTTCCGGTCGGATACCGAATCAATTTTCCTGTGAGAACCCTGATACATCGTCCTGAATTTATACAGTATGAATTTTCTGCCGTTAAGGCCGACTCTTTTCTGCAGGAAGAAAGCAGGGCCTTTCGAAGTCGCTTTTATCAAAACCGCGCAAAACAAAAACAACGGGCTAAAAATAATTATGCATACGCCGGACACAATAATATCAACCGTCCTTTTCGCAAAAAGTTCCCATTCTTTGGCGACCGTGGTATCAAAGGTAATGAGAGGAACTCCGTCGAATTCGGTCTGGCGGGCACGCGCTATTTTAAGCTCGAACAAATCAACGGCAACCGTGGCTTTAATGCCCTTTGTCTCGCATGCGAGTATGGCCTTTTCTATGTAATTCAACCTCGAGCGCGGAATGACAAAGACAACCTCATCTATCGTCCATTTATTTAAAATCTCATCCACGTCTTTCAGGGAACCCGCTATATCCGTTTTATCGATATCCTTATGTTCCCTTCCCGGCTCATCGTCAATTATGCCGAGTATCCTGATACCCCATTCCCTGTGTTTTTTTATCTTATCGATAAAATCCCTGGCCCTTTTTCCCGTGCCGACAACCAGTATCCTGCGGAAGTTATATCCCTGCTCGCGCACATAATGCATCATGGAAAAAAGAATCAATTTTTCCAGATAAAGGAAAAATGACCCGCAGATAATAAAAATCGCGAAGAAAATCCTGCTTACATATTTGATTTTAAAGAGGAATGCCACGGTGGAAAAAGCTACTATCAGCAGAACAGCGGATTTTATAATTACCCACGCTACTTCAAGATATGATTTAGTTCTCATCGAATGATACATCCCGCTCGTATAAAGCATAGCGCACCAAAGTGGAACAACGACAAAAAGCACTATCAGGTAATTTGCCATCGCGACCGGAGGCCTTGAAACCAGTTCAACGGAGGGAAAAACATCAAACGTATAAACAAGGTGAAAATGCTTCCGCAGGAAAAACGCGAAAAGAAAAGAAACGGTTATTATAACACCGTCTAAGAATATCAGTACGCGCCTTATGACTTCGTCTTTTTCTCTTAACACTTAAAATCAAATCCCCTTCTTCAGGAAAAGTTCTTTTCAGCCGGAGTTTCGCTTGCTATAAAAGCCATACAGATTACAAATATTATCATATTCGCGGGTATATGGAAATTGAAATCCACAAGGCCGTGGATTGACAGGCTTAAAATACCCGCCGCGCAGCCTATAATAACCGGATTTATGGAAGTGAAGCCTTTATAAATAATTATCCCGAGGATTATCAGCATCAGAGGCAAAGCCAGGATACCCATCTCGGCCGTCATATGCAGATAATCATTATGGGCGAAATTCGCCCTGTTATTAAGCCCCACAGGCCTGTATTTAGAAAAACCCCAAACGTAGGTCCCGATACCGGTTCCTATCACAGGGTTCTCTTTTATCATATCAAGAGTCCCTTTCCATATAAGAAAACGCATGGACATAGACGCCTCACCCGACGAGCTTCCGCCAAGTTCTTCAAAACTTTTTATCCTTTCCGAAACCGAACTGTCGTTGAAATACGACACCCCCAGAACACAGGCAATAATCAAAACAAATACAACAAAGACTTTTACTGAAACCAGTTTGTTTTTAAATAATATTATCAACATAACAAACAGCGATATTGATAAACTTACCCATGCGCCCCTTGACTGGGCGAAAATAAAAGCCGCCGCCATTATTATCAGAGCTTCGATAACCAGCAATTTCAGAAACGGCCTGATATTTTTATAGCGGATGACAACACCCAGCGCCAGGGGTATAGCCAGTTCGAGATATCCCGAAAAATGGTTGTGATTTACAAAAGTCGAGGCAAGAAACTCCGCGGGCCCCCACCAGTTATGGGGAAAAAGCCCGAAATATTGCAGGAGCCCGTAAACTGAAAGCCCTGTCGCCGTTAAAATTATAACCGCAGTCAAATATCTTCTCAAAGGCCTGCTGTAATTCCCGATAATAAGGTAAAATAACCCCGCGTAACATACCAGCCGCAGAAAGGCATAAAAACTGTCATGCTTATATATCGCGAAAACAAACGAAACCGCCGCGAGAGCGACAAAACACAACACTGCGGTATTAAGCGCGGGCGGGATAAAGGAAATATTGAGTTTAACCCCGGAATTGACAACTCTCATCAGCCACAAAAATATAAGTAATATGATTACAAGCAGAATTGGCGTAATAGACCAGATGCGTACAGAACCGCCCCGGGCAACAGGCGGGAAAATAACTAAAAACGTTAATCCCAGATATAAAATAAAATTGTATATTTTATTCAATACTTTCAACCCATGCATCTCCGATATAGAGGTTGCGGTCCTCTTTTTCGTTTCCTCCATCGTTGATAAACATTATGCTGATGATTTTGGGCCCGCCGTCTGAATTAACACTAAAGGAATATTCACTCCAATCGGAAGTCTCGACAAAAGTTTCGCCTATAATCTCATCATTCAGCAGAACAACCATATAGGGCCACATATCGTCTGATTTTTCGCCTCTGGCGCATATGATAAGTTCAGTTCTGCCGAAAGGAAATTCAGCGGCTCCAAAAACAATGCCGTTAAAAAACATATTCCCATGGGTGATATCCTGATCTCCACATTCCGACACTCCAAGCCAACTTTCACCGTCAATCTTTTTTGTATCTGGCTTGTCTAAACCCGAAAAAAGGTTTTCTTTTAATTCCTTGATTCGGGCTATTTTGACATTTAATGATTCCGCATCAAAAGTCCGTCTTAATTCCTGTATCTTATTATACTGCTCTTCCCATTGCCGGATTAGTTCAGCTTTTTGTGTCATAAACAAAAACAATAACTCGTTCGCTGACAGGACAGTCGGCGTGATTTCCCTGAGAACCGAATAGTTTTTCGCCAAATCCCATACAACAGGGTAAACATAAATAGAATACCACGGTTTTTCGTTCAAACAATATCTCATGCGGCCCGTAATGAATTTTTTATCTTTGTCATCCAGTTCATCATATATGCGCATACCATAATAACCTATTATATATGAAGTATTAAAACCGGCGGGGTCATTTTCATAAGCATTCCTGAAAAACCCCATCACTTCTTTTGACAGACCGCCGATTGTTTCAGAAGCTCTTTTATCTGTTATATCCGCCAGCTTTACCTTTATCCCTGCAATTTTCAAAGGATATTCCTGCCAGCATGGATTCAATGAAGATGCTTTGGCATATAACTCCCCCGCTGAAAACAGTAATTTTTCGGCATCCTTTGAAAAATCGCTCTGATACAGCAGGAAATCCGCATAATCCGAATAGCGACTTGAATCAGATGGGTTTGTTTTTATTGCTTTCCGGAAAAATTTTCCCGCTTTATTCCAGAGGTATTTATTCCTGTGCGATTCGGCCATCTCCCTGTCGCGGAAAGAGATATAATTCTGAACAATAGCGAATACCAGCAATACGGACACTGTTAAAATCGCTGTATTTAAAACAAATTTTCTCATAATTCTTTAATATCGCCGTTTAATCCTTCTCTGAAATGCCCCCATTAAATATTTCTAAGCATATTATAATATATGGTATTATAAATAGAGTTTCGGGTGTTTTCTATATTAATTATTAAGCATTTCTTAACAATAAGAGTATTTAATGAAATTTTTTGGACACTCCGCGTATTATAACAATAAACTTCTTCTAACATTCTTCGCGGCTGTCTGTTCCGCCCTGATACTCATCAATACGGGAAAAGTTCAGACAAAATGGCTGTTGGTATTTATTATGCTGGTATCATTCCCTGTTTTCGTGTTTATCATAGGGTCATTGAAAAAATCCCTTCTAGCAATACTTATCTTCAGCTTTTCTATGAAGATGGATTTTAATCCGTGGTACGGGAATTCGGGCCTCGGAATACCTGTTTCATTCTCCGGTTTAACAATACTCGGCCTTTATGCCTTATGGTTTATTGAAATAATGGAAAAACAAGAGCGCCCGAAGTTGTTCCCTTCCGTCACCATTCCAATAACGTTGTTAATTCTTTGGTCAGGCTTTTCTTATCTGGTAGCGGCAAAACCGTCCAATGTTTTATATGGATTCGTATTTGCCATGGAATTTCTGCTTTGCTATTTTTACATCGCCAACCTGTCCGATTCAAAAAGTTATATGCCTTTTATCCTGAACTGTATAGCCTTCACAGTAATATTTTCGTCAGCCATAGGCATAATCCAGTATTTTTTCCCGGGACGTTTAAATCTTCAGTTTCTCGGATGGGAGGATGAAGCGTTAAAGCTGAGATACGGAAGCGCGCTGATAATCAGAGCTGTCGGGTTTCTCGGACACGCAAACGCCCTGGCAAAATTCTTAAATTGCTGGCTTCCCGTATTATTCATATTTTCTTTTATCTCGGAAAAATCAAAATATAAGATATTCCATATGGCGGCATTTTCTCTCGGTGTCTTAACCCTTATCCTGACTTTTTCAAGAGGCGGATGGCTGTCTTTCTTTTTCTCGATTATCCTGATTATGGCCATACTGATATCCAAAAACGAAATCAATATAAAATTCGCCAGGATTGCCCGCATGCTGATCGCGATAGCGGTTGTAATCATCATCGCGGCGTTGCCTTTCTACCGCCACATACAACAAAGGCTGAAAAGGGATGATTACGACGCCGCAGCAAACAGAATTACACTGGCAAAAACAGCTTTCCAAATAATAAGAGAGCGTCCTCTAACCGGAACCGGCCTTAAAAATTACGAGTCTATGACATCCTATACTCCTTTTGTCGGCAATACACCTACAGTGCATAATGTCTATCTTCACACAGCGGCGGAACTCGGCATCCCGGCGGCTTTAATATTCATATATATCTACATAGCGTTCTTTTTTAAAGGATTTAACGCGCTGAAACTCGGTGACAGGACTGTCGTTTTATTTATTCTTGGATTAATCGCGGGCCTTGCCGCAAATTTTCTTCACGGGATGTTCGAACTCGGCAACATAGGAGACAGTGCTTTCCTGCCCGTCGCTTTTATGGGAGGCCTCATAATCTGCCTCAAAAACTCACCGGAAGAAAATGGACAGGATCAGGTATGAAAATAGCCATAGATGCCCATTGCATAGGCAAAAACCTCGCGGGGAATAATACTTACACAATAAATTTAGTCAACAATCTGCTCAAATTATATCCCCGACATAAATGGATAATTTACATTTCTCCCGAGGGAAAACCGTTCATCACGAATAATAACCCCAATGTGAAATTAATAACCCTAAAATCCAAATCGCCTTTACGGCGTTATCTCTTTGAAATGCCGAAATCATTAAGAAAAGAAAAACCCGATGTCCTTCACATCCAATATCACGGCCCGTTTTTCCACAATTGCCCGACAGTCCTGACAGTGCACGATATAAGTTATGAAATATTCCCCCGTTACTTTACCCTTCCAGAAAGATTAAGACTTCATTTTTCCGTTCCTTGCTTTATCAAAAAAGCCAACAGCGTAATCACCGTTTCCGAATACTCAAGAAAAGATATGATTAAAAAATACGGACTTGAAGAAAATAAAATAAAAACCGTCTATAACGGAATAGACCACGATTTTTATACCGAAAAAACATCTCCTGAAGACACAAAACTGCTGGCGGAAGCAGGCATAAAAAAACCGTTCCTGCTTTCTGTGGGTTCTCTTCAGCCGAGAAAAAATATAGAGGGCATTCTGCTTGCTTTAAAAAAAATATATAAATCTTTGCCGGAACTACGCTGGATAATCGCCGGCCCCGAAGGATGGCTTTCCGGCGGGATACATAAAACATTCAAAGAAAACCCGGAATTGCACTCCATAATAAATTTCACGGGATATGTCCGGCCCGAAATGCTCAGGGCTTTATATCGTAACGCCCTGGCTATGATTTATGTGCCGTTCTATGAAGGGTTCGGTCTGCCTGTGCTTGAAGCAATGGCATGCGGGGCGCCTGTAATAACATCTAACGTTACTTCCCTGCCGGAGGTTGCCGGAAATGCCGCCATATTGGTAAACCCGAACAACATCGGCGAAATTGCAGAATCAATAAAAAAAGTCTGGCTATCGGAAAAACTCGGGAGAGAAATGTCTCAAAAGGGAATGGACAGAGCCCGGAATTTCAGCTGGCAGAAAGCCGCAGAGGAAACTTTTTCGATACTGGAAAGCGCTGTTAAAAAAACACAAAAAAACAAGATTTAAAGATGATAAAACTATCAATTATAATCGTAAACTGGAACACGGAAAAAATACTTAAAAAATGCTTATCCCTTATTCTGAAAAATACAGGGAAGATACCCTGTGAAATCATTGTCATAGATAACGCTTCCGGCGACAATTCCATATCTATGCTTAAAGAAAATTTTCCGGGTGTAAAAATCATACGCAACCGCGAGAATTTAGGTTTCTCCAAAGCAAATAACATCGGCATAAAAGAAGCAAAGGGAGATTTCCTGCTTTTATTAAACCCCGATTGTTTCATCGAGGACAGCAACCTGTTGGAAAGGTGGCTTGAGTTTATGGTTTCTCATAACGATACCGGGATAAGCGGTTGCAAACTGATATTTGCCGACGGAAGCCATCAGGTCGGAGACGCGGGTTATAAACCATCCTTCTCTACCGCCCTGAATTACTATCTTTTTTTATCAAAGATATTTCCTTTCGCCTTTAAAGGGCTTTTCCTGAACTCAGAAAAATATATGAGAGAAACCGAGGTAGACTGGATTTGCGGGGCAGCATGTATGGTCAGGAAATCAGTTCTGGCAAAGACGGGATTGCTTAACGAGAAAATCTTCATGTTTTCGGAAGATATAGAATGGGGTTGCAGGATAAAATCATCGGGATTCAGGGTTTATTACCTGCCTTTCTTAAAAATAACTCACCTTCAGGGAAGCAGCGTCAATATGCAGGATAACCAGACACACTTTTCTCTGCTCTGGCTGAAAAATCTGCGGAATATTTATGCATATTTCAATAAACGCTCCCTGATTTTTTACGACATAACAGCCGCCGCAGGGTTTTTATTGAGGTTACTTATGTACTATTTGATATCTTTGTTCACAGGAAATAAGATTCAAAAGGATAAATCGGACAGAATGGGCAGGTGCCTCATTTTCACGTTGAGAAATATGGGGAAACCGGTTAATATGTAGCCCGCGCCATTAAACATATCAGGGTATAACTTTATGCGTCAAAATAATAGTAAAATCATCATATCGGTTATTGTCCCCACTCATAACCGCGTCGATATCCTGGTTATGTGCTTAAAATCTTTAAAAGCACAGAGTCTGCCGGCAGACTTATTTGAGGTAATAGTGTCAGACGACGGCTCAGATGATAACATAAAACCGCATATTCAGGGCTTTCTGGAAGATACATCATTTAACTGTGTATATTTAAGGCAGGAAAAAGCGGGCGCTAATCCGGCAAGGAATAACGCAATCAAACATTCGCACGGAGAAATACTCCTGCTGATAAATGATGATATATTACCCTCGGCAAAAATGCTTGAAGAACACTTTAAGACCCATAAAAAATACCCCGGGGAAGCAGACTCGGTTTTAGGTAAAGTAACGATACATTCTTCAATAAAAGATTCTTTTTTCACAGCGCTGCACCTTGACGCGAGTTTCGACTTATGGGAAGGGAGAAAAATCCTTGACTGGAAAGCTTTTTACACATGCAATATATCGGTTAAGAAGTCTTTTCTGGATAAATACGGATATTTTGACACCGGGCTGAACTGGCATGAGGACCTTGAGCTTTCCGAGAGGTTATCACACCATGGCCTCAGGGTAATTTACAATCCTGACGCATTGGGGCATCATTACCATAATCTTGATGAAGAACAATTTCTCAATATCGCAAAAAAGGAAGGGAAAGCCCTGTCAATATGGTATAAAAAATCGCCTCATCTGAGAGAGACTCTTGCTTCAATAGGATTCTACCCGGGACTTCCTTTCTATAAGAGGATTAAATATACATTCGCGGATGTTATAATAAACAGTTACACCATCCCTGTTTTTCTGCCCTTCGCAAGATTTCTGCAGCAAAAATATCCTCATCAGGCAACAGCGCTGTACCGAAAAATCTTCCAATCCATAAAGAGAAAGAGCATAAGAGATGAATTACAAAAAAAGAACTGAGAATAATCTTGCCTTATACGGCGGAAAACCCTGCCGCCCTAAAAATAAATTCCTGGTTTTCGGTTCACCTGCCATCGGAAAAGAAGAAATCCTTGAAATACAGGATTCGATAAAAAAACGATGGATAGGGACAGGCCCGAAAGTAGCCAGGTTCGAAAATGATTTCGCCGAATACAAGGGCTCCCCTTTCGCGATAGCGTTAAACTCATGCACGGCCGCGCTGCATCTTTCAATGTTGGCCAGCGGAGTATGTCCGGGCAACGAAGTAATTACCACCCCTATGACATTTTGCGCAACAATCAACGCAATCATTCATTCGGGAGCAACGCCCGTTCTGGCGGACTGCGACAGAAAGACGATGAACGTCGACCCCCGGGAAATCGAGAAAAAAATAACAAAAAAGACAAAAGCCGTCCTGATAGTCCATTTTGCCGGCCGGCCCTGTGATATGGGCCCGATAATATCTATCTGCAGAAAACGCAAGCTGGCACTAATAGAAGACTGCGCCCACGCCATTGAATCGGAATATCACGGCAAAAAAACCGGCACCTTCGGACAGCTGGGATGTTTCAGTTTCTATGTCACGAAAAACATAATAACCGGCGAAGGCGGAATGGTTATAACAAGAAACAAAGAAATGGCATCAAAAATAAAAGTCCTGGCATTGCACGGGATGAGTAAAGACGCGTGGAAACGCTTTGCCGATGAGGGCTATAAACATTATCAGGTTATTTATCCGGGCTTTAAATATAATATGATGGACATTCAGGCGGCAATAGGAATACACCAGTTAAAACGTATTGATAATTACTGGAAAAAACGCAAAGCCATATGGGAAAGATATAATAAAGAGTTTGCCGGTTTGCCGTGTTATATACCCGCAGACCCCGAACCACGCACAAAACACGCTTTCCATCTTTATACACCGCTGATAGACATCAAAAAACTCGGGAAAACACGGGACTGGGTGCTTCAGGCCTTAACTGCCGAAAATATCGGCGTGGGGGTTCACTACATTCCTGTTCACCTGCATCCTTATTATGCTAAAACATACGGTTGGGAAAAGGGCTCTTTCCCCAACGCGGAATGGATAGGAGAAAGGACAATCTCACTGCCCCTGTCCCCTGCCCTGACAAAGGATGATGTCAGGGATGTCTGCCGGGCCTTTAAAAAAGTCCTTAAAGGAAAAACATGAGAATTGCAATACTGTCCACAGTATATAAATCAACACCGCCGAAAGGTTACGGCGGCATTGAACGCGTTGTGCATATCCTGACTGAACAACTGGTAAAAGAAGGCCACGAAGTAATCCTTTTCGCCACTCCCGGAAGCCGCTGTTCGGGAAAGACAATAGAAATTCCGGCTTACGATTCTTCAAAAGCTCCTTCAAGCATCCATTCAAAATCCGATATTATATCCGAAGAGCCTTTATATAACGCCGTATCTGACTTCCTGAAAAAAGAAAAAGTGGATATTATCCACGATTGGTCATTTCAGAACCTTTTTGTCCTGCGGCACCCGGATAAATTCCCTTTTATAATATCCACCTGCATACCGCCGGGACCTGATTACAAGCGCCCAAACCTTGTCGCATGCAGCCGCGCGCACGCGGAACTGTGCGGAAAATCCACTAAATACGTTTACTATGGACTGGACCTGGATAATTGGCCCTTTAACCTCAAAAAAACAGAACCTTTCATCCATATATCCAAAATCGCGAGATACAAAGGCCAGCATATTGCAATAAAAGCGGCAAATAAATCCAAAAGCCGATTGGTGCTGGCAGGCAATATAGCCGACAGAATGTATTATAATTTTATTATAAAGCCTATGTTGTTCTTATCTCCAAATGTAAAATATATCGGTGAAATTAAAGGCACAAACGAATATCTGCAGAAAGCGGCGGCATTAATACAGACACCACGCTGGTTCGACGCTTTTCCGCTTGTAAATTTAGAGGCTTTTGCATCAGGCACACCCGTCATTTCATTTGCGGCAGGCGGTGTTCCCGAACAGATTGTAAACGGAATAAACGGGTTTTTATGCAATGATGCCGATGAACTGGCAAACGCGATGAAAAACATAGGTTTTGTAAAACCGAAAGACTGCAGATCTTATGCGGAAGAACATTTCTCGGCTAAACGTATGGCGAAAGATTATATCGAATTATACAAAAAAGTGCTAAACGGCACAAATTGGTAATTTGGTAATAATGAAAGCTTCGACATCTTATATACATAATGTATCAGCACAGGCCATCGGTAGATTTTTTACTAGTTTCATAGGGATAATAATTTTTATCTTAATTGGCCGCTTAATGGGACCGGATGAATTAGGACAATTCTCTTACATTCTTACTTTTTTTGGACTTTTATTTATTTTCTCAGAAGTTGGAACTCCAAGTGTATTCGCTAAAGATATAGCCCAGATAAAAGAGGCAAAGGATGTTTATCTCGCGAATTATCTGGTTCTACGCATTGGGTTGGCTCTGTTATTCATAATTCCGGGCATAATAGCAGCATATTTCTTAAGGAAAAACCTTTTTGTTATTTTAACCATCGGGGTTATCTTTCTGCCTTTGTTTAGCCTCCGTGTTTTTGAACCACTATATCAGGTTTATAACAAACCATTATTTTCGGCTTATGCATCGATATTTTATGGAATAATATATATTATTTTATTTGTTACAGCGCTTTTGTTTTTAAAGAATATATTTTCTATTTCTCTGGCATATATTATCGCGAATGTATTTTATGCACTTTTTGCCCTTTATTTAGCCACAAAAATCCTGAAACCAAAATTCGCAATTAAAACAACTATAATAAAAGGCATAATGAAACTCGCTCTACCCTTAGGGGTCGGCTCTTTATTCGCAACTGTCAACTCACATATCGATATATTTATGCTTGCATCTATGAAATCAGATTACGAAGTGGGGATATACAGCGCCGCATACAGGTTTTTGGATATGAGTGCTGTAATGGTTGTAACATTTATAGGCCCAATTGTGCCTATATTTTCCAAGTGGGCTGTTGATGATAGAAGCCGTCTAAGAGAAAGCTATACACAACTTATAGAAACATTTTCAGTCATTGCCTTACCTGTTGCGATAGCCACTCCACTTATTTCCCCCTTAATATTACGTTCAATTTACGGGCCTAATTTCCTGGCCTCTGCAGAAGTTTTAAATATTCTGGTTTGGGTAGGCACTCTTATTTTCTTATCCCTTCTCACAATGTCCCTCTGTTTATCTATAGGCATTATTCATTATGCATGGTGGCTCTCTGCTCTCGCGGCCGGAGTAAACATACTTTTAAATTATATATGGATACCTAAATACGGTTATATCGGTTCGGCATGGGCAACTGTTATCTGTGAGCTTTTGATATCGGGAATCGCATTTTTCTTTGTTGTCAAACATATCGGAAACTTTATAAGATTTCCTATATGGACAAAAATTATTTTTGCGAATATAGCGCTTTGCCTAATTCTTTACTTTATAAAAATCACCTGTTTAGGGATCATTTTAGGAATAATTACATATATATTCATGATTTATTTCTTTAATATTATTCCGGAGCATTTTTTATCTTTAGTAAAAAATATATTTAAAAAGTGATTATCTATGAATAAAATATCTTTTTTGAAAAAGAATCTGACGCGAATGAAGGCACTCCTTCATATTTTTTATCATTCTCAGGTAAAAATAGAATTCCCTATGGATGTTTTAAAGCAATATATAGATTATGATTGGAAGTTACCGGAAGGGTATCGAATTTGCTCTCCCGATAATACTACAGACACACAGGCATGGGCAGACTTGTTGAATTCAGACGGGGAATTCGGCATATGGGATAAAAAACGGATTGAAGATGAAATTGTCTCGCATCTGATATCCCCGGATGCGGCCACACTATTGTACTATAAGGATACATTAGTTGGATGTTCTTCTTCTATATCCGACAAAAACGCAAAAGGCAAAATTGGCACGGGGATGTTTCTTTTCTTAGAAAAATTTCACCGCAGCAAAAAAGGGTTAGCATTCGCGCTTACATTCCGCACTTTGGGTTTTTTCTTCAGAGAAAATTTTACAAGAGTATTTGCATACACAGATCCACATCGCTTTTCTGCTATATATTTATATCTTTCCAATGGAGCAAAACCTATATATAACTCAATTTTTAGCATAATTCAGTGGTACGGAATTAAAAAAAGATTAAAACCAATCCTTAAAAGAATAGAGCGCCGAAAAATACTAAAATGAAAAAGAATAATTCAAAAAAGATCGTAGAGTATCTATTTACAAACGATTATGAAAAAGCAATTATCGATCAGCTTCTTAATTTGGCTATTTCAAAGGATAACAAGATCTTGAATATCGCTTGTGAACACCGATTAGTTCCTGACTTCTTAAACAAAATCATTAATCCAGATAGAACTTTTGGATTAGAAATAAATCGGATAATAACAGAGACTAACCCGAAAATAAAGTATTGCAATGTGAATTGCGATAAATTTCCATTTGAAACCGAGTCCTTTGATATCATTATTTCTATTTGGGGAATGGAACATTTTCAAACAAAAAATGTCTTCCAAGAAAGCTGCCGCGTCTTAAAAAAAGGAGGTAGATTTGTATTTATTACTCCAAACACAAGTAACCCCATCTTTTTCTTTAATAAAATATTCAATGGTCAATTAAGCAAAATATATTATAAATACTTCACCACATCACAATATAAGCCGCATATAACATTCTACAAATTTAATAACCAAAAAATGCTGAGAAAGATTGCTCAAATTTACGGATATAGTTTTAAAAAAATTATTTATCTGGGCCCTTCATGTTTCCTGGATTATTTTTCCTTTTCATGTTTCTTGCAAAATACAATTAGAAAACTGGAAAAAGTTGCTACTAATAGATTTCTTTATTTTCTAAAACCGTATTTTATATGTATTTTAGAAAAGTAATTATATGGAAAATTATATAAACATATCAAAGTTCAATAAATACTTGTTGTTTTTTTTCCTTGCCCATCTATTTCCCTTTCCTGTTTTCGGCAAAACTATAGATATATACCCCAATCACAGGATAAAAAAAGAAAAATCTTTATCCGCTTTTTTCCAAATCAGGTGGACTGATGTTTCACCCGGTGATACCATTTTGCTGTACGACGACTACGGCCCTTACAGGGAACCATTTATCATACTTGGAAAAGGAACCCATGAGAAGCCGATAATAATTAAAGCGGCTGATGGGGAAAATCCGGTCATAAAATCTTCAGTCATTTTCACAAACGCCGCAAATATTATATTTGAAAATATCACCGTATCCGACCACTTCGAAAGAGGTATTATCATAAGGGAAGAAAGCAATAATATAACTATTAAAAACTGTGTGGTCAAAAATAACGGGCTCGGGATATGGATAGGCGGCCATGCGGGAATAAACAACAAAATAATCAGTAATGAAATTTTTTCCAATGAAACGCACGGCATTGCCATTGATGTGGTCAATTGCAAAGAAGGTTCGGAAACTTTGATTGCGGAAAACAGGGTATATAACAATGGGCATCACGGAATGGAAATAAACGGCAGTTATTATATTATCGAAAAAAACGAGGTTTTTAACAACGGATTGAAACACCTGGGATGCACGGGCATCCATACTTACGCCAGAGATGCCGAACAGGATGCTGGAGACCACAACATAATCAGGTACAATGTCTGTTACAGGAACAGGGACACAAAAAAATTCGACGGCAACGGCATACAACTCGACCAGTGGTGCGATTATAATGAAGTCTATTACAATATCTGCTATGAAAATGACGGCGCCGGCATCTGCGTATTCGACAGTTCAAACAGCAGGGTCTATAACAATACTCTCTTTAACAACGCTATAGATTCAGGCAAATCGCATCAGATTAAGGCCGAACTTGTCATTGCCAGCGATTTTACTAAAAATGTCGATCATACAAACAATATCTCTGTATTTAACAATATAATTGCGGCTAACAATAAAAATGTATACGCTATTTATGTTGACAGGCTCACTTCGGACAACAAACTTTCAATAAACAATAACCTTTTTTATAATCTGAAGGCGGATAAATTTTACATATGGAATGACAGAGAAGTCAGGGATATAAACAAGGTAAAAAGCCGTAACGCAAAAATAAATGACAACCTGTCCGACAATCCCCTATTTATCAAAAAAATCCCGGCGGAAATTAACAGTTTCAGGCTTCAGAAAAACTCGCCGTGCATCGGCAAAGGAATATATACCGGACAGAAAAAAGATATTTTGGGACAGATAATATCTAGAGAGAAAAATCCTTCTTTGGGGGCAATACATCATAATTCAGGGGAGTTTTAATGAAAGTCGCATTTTTGGGTTCGAGAGGAATCCCGGCCTGTTACGGCGGGTATGATACACTTATGGAAGAACTTGCCCTCGGGCTTGTTTCCCGCGGGGAAAATGAGATAATCGTTTATTGCCGAAGCAACTATTTCGAAGATAAACCCAAAAATCTCAAGGGCATTAAATTAGTCTATTTGCCCACAGTTCGCATTAAACCTTTTGAAAGCATAATCCATTCTTTCCTGTCTTCGATACACGTACTTTTTCAGGATGTCAAAGTTGTGTTTTTTGTGGATCCGGCGAATGCCCCTTTCTTTTTACTGCTCCGTCTGTTCGGCAAAAAAATAGTCGTCCATACAGACGGGCTCGGGTGGAAAAGGCTGAAATGGAACGCTATAGAGCGAAAATACTATAAATTTGTCGAACTGTTGTGCAAATGGACGGCAAACGTACTCATCACGGATAATCCCGCTATGCAGAAATATTATAAAGATGAATATAAGACTGATTCTGTCTATATACCTTACGGCGCTTCAAACCACGAGGAATCGAATACAAATGTCTATAATGAACTCGGCATATATGAAAAAAAATATCTTCTTCTGGTAGCAAGGCTTGAACCCGAAAACAACCCCGAAGTGATAATCAAAGAATATGTTAAAGCAAATATCGATATGCCTTTAGTTGTTGTAGGATACTCCCCCTACAATCCCGTGTTTATGAAAAAACTGAAACAGGCAGGCAACAAAAAAGTGATATTTACAGGTTTTATCAGGGACCAGCAAAAATTAAACGCATTGTATCAGGGGGCTTTTATTTATATCCACGGGCATGAGGTCGGCGGGACCAATCCCTCTCTTCTGCGCGCCATGGATGCCTCGACAGCACCGCTGGTAATATCATCCCCTTTCAATGAATCGGTTATATCCGGCTGCGGATTTGTTTTTAAAAAAGGAGAGGGGGCTCTCTCAATCATTCTAAAGGAACTTGTTACAAAACCCGATGAAGTTAAAAGGATATCTCTTCTGGCAAAAAAACGGGCCGAAACAGATTTTAAATGGAAAACAGTCGTAAACGAATACGAAAAAGTGTTTAACCGGTTAAGCTGACCTACATCTTCTCATTTATCTTATTGATTATTTCCCGGGCAAGCGTGTTGCCTTCCGAAGATTTGTCCTGGACTTCGACTTTAACCGTGATAATCTTATCCGTTGTTTCTTCTATTATCGCTTTAACGCCGACGCCGTTGATTTTCGCATCGATTCTGCCTGCGTTTTTGTTCTTATACTTGATTTCACCCATTTTCTTCAGGACGCCGTACGCGGCGGACCATGCCCTGTAGAACTTTGCTTCTTTTTCCAGTACGGCTGTGCTTTTATCTATGGTAATGCGACCGATTTTATTGTCCGAAGCGAAACTTCGGACAGGCAGGCAGTTCAGCAGATATTCGAAACGGCGGACATAAACACTTCTTTTTTAAAAAGTTTTAGTTCGACCTCTTTCAATCTTCCTTTCTCAGGAGATGTAAAATATTTTCTTTTGTAAACACGCTCATATCCTCCGGGCGTTCGAGGAAATTTTCCGCGTCTTTCTTTACTTTTGCCCAATCTACCTTGCTTGCCACCTCGAAAACAATTTTCCGCCATGTTGTTTCCACAGGAAATTCTTTCTTCCAGCCCGTTTGTTTCAAAGCATTATCCAACTGGACAATATTCGGCGCAATACCGGGCCATTTTGACAGGTACCAGCCAAGGTCAAAATAATCACGGCCTTTTGTATATTCCCTGCTAAGAACGGCGTGTACTTTACCCGCGAATAATGAATTTCTTTCATATGTTAGAAACGAAAGAGGGAAATACCTGTTCACAACCATTGTTTCGGTAACAGCCCCTTTCGGAGGATTTGTGTCAACCTCAATCTTTATAGAAATATTTTGCTCGGCAAAGGGTGAAATACCGGCGTCTTTCATCAATTCCTTAATCTTTACGAACGCCGAATTCACGGTCTTTGCATCATTAAACGTCACACCGGCATTGTATCCGGCAAGTGATAATTCTTCCTTGATTTTCATCATAAGCTCCGCAAATGCCGGGCCTTCAATATTCTCCGCCGAAAAATCGAGGTCTTCGGAAAAACGAGGAAGCCTGTGCATAAAACGCAAAGCGGTCCCTCCCACAAACGCCAAATTTGAAAACGCGCCATTGTCATGCATTACCCTGAGGATATAAGCCTGCAGGTACTCGCGCATTACATTTAATTTAGCGTTCATCCCGCTTTGTTTAGCGGCAAGTTCCAATACATAATCTTTCATAATGTTTTCTCTTCGTCTTTATACGACTCTATATATTTATTAACTTCCTTCACGGCGCGCAAAATACCCGCGCTTTTGAACTTTTTTGCGTAAGCAAACAGCTTATCCTTATTTATATTTGCGACATTCTGGAGCCGTAAACCTGTCAGGTACGCCTGTGAAACTTTCATTCCGTTAAGATAGAATAGGTCAAGAAGAGCTTTTTCCGGAAAAGCGATGAAACCCGTTTGACCATTTACCGTAACTGAAGCGTATCCCCAAAAAAGCTCTTTCTTGATATGTCTATACGCAAAAACTCCCGCCTCTGAAATAAACCTACCCTGTCTTTTTGTTGTCAGAGATGTAAAAACAGGCACAGCTTCGGGAATAAGCCCGTGATATTCCAACGCTTTTTCCAGGCTGATATACGACGGCCTCTTCAGTAAAGACGCCAGATACGGTTCATAAAGCGTTGTCCTGCGATATGGTTCCGCAAAAAGATAGATACTTCTTTTTGCCTGAATGAGCTTTTTTGCTTTTACCCAACGGCTTAGCTGTACTTTTAGCGGCCGGGAATTAACAATCCCCGCTGTAAGGAGATCCGCATCGATAACCGGAAGAGCCGCATATTCATCTATAAATTTATCCCATTTCATAGCGTTAATTTAACATATTTGTTAATATAACGCAATAGAAAAATTACGGCAGCCTCAACCTCAGACTAAAACCTTCTCCTTATCCTCAACCTTATCCTACATCCTGTCATTTATCCTGCCGGCTATTTCCCTGACAAGGGCGTTGCTTTCGGAAGAGCTGTCCTGGACATCTATTTTAATGATGACAAGTTTGTCATCTTCTTCCTCTATTATCACCTTAACTTTCGCGTCATCGATTTTCGCTTCGATTCTGGCGGCGTTTTTATTTTTATACGTTATTTTACCCATTTTTTTCAGGACGCCGTAGGAAGCCGACCACGCTCTCTGGAACCTGGTTTCTTTTTCAAGCATAGCCGTGTTTTTATTTATGGTAATGCTCGCGGGTTCGCCGGAATCCTTCGCAAAAAGCCCGGCCATAGAGTTAGTGGCAAGAAAACAGACCGTAATAAACATAACAAATATTTTTTTCATTTTTTCCCCTCCCGAATGTCATTTACTTTTCTGATATAAGCGGCGGTATTAAACCTGGATTTGCAACCATTATAACTCATATACCGGATTTTTCCAAAAATATGCCTCTCACCCCATGCCCTATCGTGGACGCCGCCGATTGACCACGCGATACCCGCGTAACCGTTGGGGTCCCTGCCGTCAAGTTCGTATTTATCATTAAGATATACGGCGATTTTCTGCGCCTGTTCGGGCGATTCCGTCCACTCAAGTATTTTTTTCGCCCAGTACATCCTCATATAACCGTGCATTTTGCCTGTTTTGAGCATCTGCAGTTGGGCGGCGTTCCAGAGCGCGTCATGAGTCCCGGCTGTCTCTAATTGTTTCAAAGAATATGTATATTCTCTCTTGTCTTTTTTATGTTCAGACAATGTTTTTTTCGCCCAGTCCGGAAAGCCCGCGGGGTTATCATAGTTTTTATTATAAAGGCAATAATTGTCGGCCAGTTCGCGCCTGATAATGAGTTCCTCAAGAAATGCTTCTTTCGCTTCTTTTGAAGCCGGCGATTTGTTTATTTCCAGCGCGGCTCTCTGCGCTGAAATCTGCCCGAAATGAAGATACGGAGAAAGGTTGGATTCCGCTCCCATATTAGGGTCGTTCCTTTGAGAGGCAAATCCCGGCAGTCCGTTTTTGATGAAATTCCTAAGTGTTCTGAGGGCGGCCTTTTCTCCGGGCTCTATCCAGTTTACCCGTCCGGCATCTT
>JAQUNG010000019.1 GCA_028717725.1 bacterium
CCGCCCCGGCGCTGTCCGTCGATGTTTATCCCGGCGGCATAATCGCTAAAATGCATTTGTCTCTTGTCAGATTTGACGAGAATCTCAAGCTTCTGCCGGATGCCGCCGGGAAATGGGAAATATCCGACGACGGGAAAAAATATGTGTTTTACCTGAGAGACGGTATAAAGTTCAGCGACGGTTCCCCGGTGTCGGCGGCCGACGTGAAAAAATCTTTTGAGAGGATACTTGAACCCGCCACTCTTTCTTCGAGGAAATGGATGTTTGAGAATGTGGAGGGAGCCGCCGAGTTTGTCGCCGGCGCGGCGAAAGAAGTCGCCGGAATAAAAACGGCTGAAGGCAATGCGGTAATCATAGAGCTGAAGGAACCGTTCGCGCCGTTCCTGAGCATTCTCGCGATGCCGAACGCTTCGATAATAAAGGTTTGCGGTAAAGATATAATAGGATGCGGACCGTATAAGCTGGAGCGGTGGGCGAGAGGAGAGAAAATCGTCCTGAGCGAGAATACGGAATATCCGGCCGGCGACGTGCATATCGGAAAAATAACCTACCGGCTGATACCGAACGATTTTACCGCCGTTTCCGAGTTTAAGCAGGGGAAAATAGATATTATGGGGTTGAATGTCCCGATGCTGGAGGCCCTTGAAAAAACGGAATACAGAGATTCGTTCCATTCGAAACCCGGTTTGAATACTTATTATATAGGGTTTAACTGCAGGAAAGACCCGTTTAAGGAAGCCGATATAAGAAAAATGTTCGCGAAAGCAATAGATAAAAAAGAGATAATAAAACATATTTTCCGCTCCAGGGTAGAGCCCGCCTATTCGCCTGTTCCGCCTGCCCTGCTGTATGAGGGGCTCTGGACCATGGAAAACAATTACGAGGAAACTGCGGACTTCGCGGCCGGGGGCGGTCCGTTTAAACTTATGATAAACACGGGAAACGAAATGCAGTCGGTCGCCGAGATATGCCAGCATTTCTGGAAAAAGCGCGGGATAGAAGTCGAGATAGCGCAGAGAGACTGGAGCGGTTTCAAAGAGGCTCTGAACAATTCGGAGTTTGATATGTTTATGCTCTCTTGGTGGGCGGATTATCCCGACGCCGAGAATTTCCTTTACCCGACTTTTTACTCCGGGAATCTGGGTTCGGCCGGAAACAGGACGGGATATTCGAACGCCGGATTCGACTCTTTTATAACCGGAGCGAGGTCGGAGACCGATGCCGCGGCAAGGCAGAACCTTTACAGGAAAGCCGCGAATATAATAGTCGAAGACGCGCCGTGGATTTTCCTGTGGCACAAAAAAGATTATTGCGTTGTCCAGCCGTGGGTTAAAAACTTCAGGATGTTTCCCCTGTATTATTCCGACAAGGGAACGGGAATCGAAATGGTTCGCTGATTGAGTTTTGGGGCCGGAGCATGTCTCGGACCGGCCGGATATCAGGCAGGTATATGAGAAATTTTATTGTCAGAAGACTGATGCTTGCTTTTTTGACGCTTACGGTTGTCATAACTCTTATATTCGCGCTGACGCGCTTTATTCCCGGGGATCCCGCGTACAGTTTTGTGGGCAGGCGGGCGGATGAATCAACGCTGAACGATGTCAGGGCCGCTTACGGGTTGGATAAACCGGTTTCGGCGCAGTTTTTCTGTTATGTCGGGCAACTGATGAAAGGAAACCTCGGTTTTTCGTATACCACGGGCCAGCCCGTCGGGAAATTGATTATGGAACGGTTTCCGAACACTTTGAAACTCGCGTTTGCCGCGATGGTGTTTGCCACGGCGGCAGGACTGCTGATGGGCCTTCTTTCTGCGTCAAATCCCGGAGGGGCGCTCGACAGGTTCTGCGTGCTGGTTTCCATTTCCGGCATATCGGTGCCCGTGTTCTGGTTCGGACTTATATTGATTATGTTTTTTTCCAATACGCTCGGATGGTTCCCTTCTTCCGGCATGGGCGGGTTTGTGTATATAATACTGCCTGCTCTTACCCTGGGGACGCGCTCGGCGGCTTATATCGCGAGGATAACAAGAACAAGCCTTATGGAAGTTATGAACGAAAATTTTGTGATTACGGCGAGGGCAAAAGGCCTGAGCGAAAAAAAGATTTTGTTCAAGCATGTTTTGAAAAACGCGTTAATACCGGTTGTCACGCTGATAGGAGTTGATCTGGGAAGTTACCTGAACGGCTCGGTCCTGACCGAGACTATTTTCGGCTGGAACGGAGTCGGGAACCTTGCTCTGACCGGCATAATGAACAGGGATTACCCCCTGATAATGGGAACGGTGCTTTTCGGTTCGTTCATTTTTATATGCGCGAATATCATAGTTGATGTTTCTTATTCGTTCTTCAACCCGAAGATAACTTATGAATAAAAAGACAAAATACTTTTTAAGGAACAATAAACTGACGGTTTTTCTCGCCGGGGTGCTTTTGATGATGGTTCTGTCGGCCGTTTTCGCGCCGCTTATAGCGCCTCACGACCCTTATGAGGTAAATCTCGAAAAGACTAAAGAACATCCGCAGAAAGATTATCCGTTCGGCACGGACGCGCAGGGAAGATGTGTCCTGAGCCGTATGATTTACGGCGCGAGAGTGTCTCTTTTCATCGGTGTTGCCGCTACGCTTTCGGCGCTGGTAATAGGTGTTTTGTTCGGCGCCGCGGCGGGATATCTCGGAGGCGCGGCCGATAACATCATAACATTCTTAATCGATATCACTCTTTCGCTTCCGGGATTGCTTGTCGCGATAGCGATAACGGTTGTCCTCGAACCGGGAATAACAACCGTGCTTATCGCGTTGTGTTTTGTCGGCTGGGCGGGTTTCGCGAGAATCGTGCGTTCAAGTGTGATTTCCATAAAAAACAGCGATTATGTCACTTCAGCCATGTCGCTCGGCTCATCATCGTGGCTTATTATGTTAAAGCACATACTTCCCAATATTGTTCCCATAATCCTTATAACCGCCAGCCTCAGGATAGGGACGTTTATCCTTTCTGAAGCATCGCTTTCTTTCCTGGGCCTGGGCGTGAGACCTCCGGAACCCACATGGGGAAGCATGATAGCTTCGAGCGTAAATTATATAGAAACCGCGCCGTGGATGGCGTTTTTCCCGGGAGCCGCGCTCGCGGTCACGATATTCTGTTTTAATTTTGCGGGAGACAGTCTGAAAGATATAATCGATGTCAAAGATATAAAAATGTGAGAGGCGGGATTGAAGCGCGGGAATTTATCGCCGACAGTGATATAATTGGGATCTTAAAATGAAAAAACTGATTTGTTTTTGCCTGTGTATGATTCTACCGGCGTTTTTGTTGCGCGCCGAAGATCCGGGGGATGTGGTCTGCTCGGGCGGCAGCTGTGAGATTCAGCCGGAAACACATGATGGAAAACCTATAATGAACGACGAACCTTTGCGCAGAACCCCCGAGGAAGAACGGACAAAAGAGATATCTAAGCCAATGGGATTGGGAAAAATACACCAGACCGACAAGACTCCCGGAAACGATCCCTTCGACAGTTGGGAATAAGTGCGGCGGCATTGAATTTGGGGTTGACAATTATTAAAAGAACATTATGATATTACAGGTATGTTAACGTTAACATAGCGGTTGTGGTAATGGCCGGAGAAGGGGATATGAAGAAATCTGCCAATTATGAAGTAAGCGATTCTGAATTTATCATTAACGATTATAACAATACAAAACCGTTTTCGAGTTTTTTTCCCAGCATAGCGGGCGTCTGGGGAAAGCCGATGTGGATTTTTTATGTGAACCGCGGACAGGCGATAGCGTGTATGGGAACGACCGATAAGAACGGCGCCATAACCGAATTTGTCGCCGCGAATAAAGCTTACAGGCAGACCCCTTCCCACGGGTTCAGGACATTTATCAAGACAGGCGGCAGGCTGCATGAGCCTTTCAAACAGAAAACAGGCTTAAAAAAACCCGTCCAGAGAATGCATATAACTTCCGATAAAGTGAAGTTGTCCGAAACGGACGCTTCATCCGGTTTCGAAACGACGGTCGAATATTTCGGCGTTCCCAACGAGGAAATACCCGCTTTCGTCAGGATACTTAAGATAAAAAATATTTCCCGCGTGGCAAAAAACATAGATTGTATTGACGGTATGCCGGTTATCGAACCTTACGGCACAGGGGATTATCTGCTGAAAAATATGAGCAGGCTTGCGGAGGGCTGGTTCAGCGGAGTCGAATTTTCCGGGAAATACGGCGCTCCGGCGTACAAGCTCAAAGTAGTTCCTGAAGACAATCCGGAAATAGAAGAGATTAAAGCAGCCAATTTTTACGGCGGATTCGTGTGTCCGTCATCCGGCAGGTCTTTTGTCCCTTCTTTTATAACGGACCCGGAAGATGTTTTCGGCGAGTTCAAGGATTTCAGCGAGCCGGAGAAGTTTATGAGACCGGGGCTTTTCAGGTTTTCACACAGGGCCGAAGCGAGGAATAAAACTCCCTCGGCGTTCGGATATTTTTCCTGCGCCCTTAAGCCCGGCGCCGAAATTTCATATTATTCTGTCATAGGGAAAGTGAGCGAAGTCAGGGAAATAGACTCTTTCCTGCGCCGCGCCGCCGGAAGAAAATATTTTGATTCCAAAAAGAAAGAAAGCGCGGAACTGGTAAATTCGATTACCGACAAAATCCTGACAAAATCTTCTTCGCCCGAGTTCGACAATTACTGCCGCCAGACGTTCCTCGATAATTTACTGAGAGGCGGCCTGCCGGTTACGCTTGGCAGCGGTCCGAAAAAAATGAATTATTACGTTTATTCGAGAATACACGGCGATATGGAGAGGGAATATAATAATTTTGTCATTATGCCGGAGTTTTTCTCGCAGGGAACGGGCAATTACAGGGATGTGAACCAGAACAGAAGAAACGACGTGTTTTTCAACCCGCGCGTGAAAGAAGAAGTGATTTCGTGTTTTGTCAATCTCCTGCAGTCCGACGGGTTTAACCCGCTCAAGATAGAAGGCTCGAAGTTCATGATACGCGACAGGAAAGGGTTCCTTTCGATGTTTAAAGGTAAGGCAAGGGATGCTGTTGGCGAATTTATTTCATATCCGTTCAGCCTTGGCGGGTTTTTCAATATGCTCGAAAGAAACCGCGTCGTATCCGGAATAAAGGAAAAAGCGCTGGATAAAATCGTCTCATGCGGCGAGAGAATAGACTGCGCTTCGCCCGCCGTGGGTTACTGGTCCGACCACTGGCATTACAACACAGACCTTATAGAGGCTTTTCTGGCGGTCTATCCGGAAAAAGAGAAAGAGCTGTTTTTCGGGAAAAAAGATTTTGTTTACTACGACAACCCTCTGGTTGTCCGCCCCCGCGCTCAAAAATACGTGCTTTTCAATTCGAAGCCGAGACAGCTTAACGCGGTGGCTGAAGATGCCCGGAAGAAAGAGATGATAGAAAGAAGGAAAGACGGCAAATACGCGATGAGGAAACAATTCGGCAGGGGCGGTATTTACAGGACAACCCTGGCCGAAAAACTGCTGTGCCTGGCGGCGAATAAATTCGCTTCGCTGGATCCTGCGGGAATAGGTGTTGAGATGGAGTCGGATAAACCCAATTGGTGCGACGCCCTGAATGGACTGCCGGGTTTGTTCGGCTCCTCTATCGCCGAAACTATAGAGCTTAAGAGGCTGCTAATCCTTATATTAAGAGCGCTTGAGAAAGCGCCTGCCGGCGGAATAATATTGTCGGAAGAAGTCGAAGATTTGCTCTCCGCCCTCGGCAGGGTCAGCGGGAAGAACGGTGCGGATTCTTTTAAGGCCTGGGACGAAAGGCATAATGTCCTTGAGAATTACAGGAAAAACACATTGACGGGATTCTCAGGACGGCAGAACAGAAAAGACGTTAAAGAGCTTGAAAAAACGCTGAGGATTTTTCTGGCGGCGGTGGATAAGGGAATAAAAAAAGCCGTGGACGCTAAAACCGGAATGGTAAAAACAAATTTTGAAAGTGTTGTTGAGAAATACGAGATCCTGAAGGAAAGAGGCAGGCCGAAAACGAATTCGAACGGCCTGACGCATATCAGGGCCCTTAAATTCAGGCACAGGGCATTGCCCGATTTTCTTGAGGGGCCGGTGCATTATCTGAGGGTGTGCGATAACAGGAAAAAAGCGGAAGCTTTTCACAGGGCGGTTATGAAAAGCGGTATTTACGACAAAAAACTCGGCATGCTGAAAGTCAACGCGCCTCTTGCCGGCGAGGGGATAGATATAGGAAGAATAAATATCTTTACGAGAGGCTGGCTCGAGAATGAGTCGATATGGCTTCATATGGAATATAAATACCTGCTTGAGCTTCTTCGCTCGGGGCTGACAGGGGAATTTTATAAAATATCGGGAAAAGCGCTGGTTCCTTTTATGGAGCCGGCGGTTTACGGAAGAAGCATATTCGAAAACTCATCGTTTATAGCGAGCAGCGCGCATCCGGATAAAAAAATACACGGGCAGGGTTTTGTTTCCAGGCTTTCGGGTTCGACAGCGGAGTTTTTATCTATCTGGATTTTTATGACATCCGGCATCAGGCCTTTCAGGTTTTCCGAAGGGAAGCTTTCTCTTAAATTCGAACCGGCCCTTTCTTCGGATATGTTCACAAAAGAAGAAGGCAGGATTTCGGTTTACCTGTCCGGCGGGCCGGCGCGGGAGGTAAAAATACCCAAAAACAGTTTCGCGTTCAAGTTTCTCTCAGATACGCTCGTTGTGTATCATAACGCGGCCGGGAAGCGTACGTTTGGCCCCGGCAAAGCCGAAATAGCATCTCATATTCTTGAATATTGTAACGGCAGAAAGACGGAGCTGTCGTCCGCGGAACTGAATGAGCCTTACGCGTCGGATGTAAGGGACGGCAAAGTTAAAAAAATAGACATAATTCTCGCTTAAAATCCTTTGTTTATAATATCTTTGGACGGTATTGACAAAGGTTTTGGGATATGGGAAAATGTTAACGTTAACATTTTTATGGGGATAGAGTATGAAAAACACGGTCAAATACGATAAATACAGTCTTATCATAAACGGAGAGAGGAAGATACTGATAGGAGGCGAGGTCCATTATTTCCGTATGCCCAGAGGTCTGTGGGAAGATAGGGTAAAAAAAGTGAAACAGGCGGGATGCAACCTTATAGCCACTTATATACCATGGAATTTTCACGAAGAAAAAGAGGGGGAGTTAAACTGGTCGGATGACCGCGACCTTCCGCATTTTCTTAAGCTCTGCGAAAAATACGGCCTTTATGTGATATTAAAACCCGGACCCTATATTTGCGCGGAATGGGATTTCGGCGGTTTCCCGCACTGGCTCCTGGCGAAAAACATACGGTTGAGAGTCGCCGACAAAGAATATCTTGCGCTTGTGAAAAAATGGTATGAAGAAGTCGCCGAAGTCGTTGAGCCGTATCTTGTCACCAGAGGAGGCAATGTTGTCCTTGTCCAGATAGAAAATGAATATGACCATCTTCTTGAAGAGATGCCGGAAATAACCGGGTCGAAAGAGACCGCGAGAAAATATCTGCTTGAACTGCTGGATATCGTAAGAGGAACGGGCATCGATGTTCCGGCTTTTACCAACGAAGGAAGCTGTATTCTGGGCACGGAAATTATAAACACGCATACATATTATCCGAATATCCCGTGGATATGGATGTGGGAGTTCAATGATTTTGACAGGAAAATGGATGACAGCCTCAGGCTGCAGCCGGACAAGCCCATTATGATGATGGAACTTGAAGCGGGCTGGTTTGCCCAGTTCGGGAAACCTTTATACGAGGTTGAATGCGAGGCGGTTGAGGCTATCACCAAAACACTGCTGGCTTACGGAAACTCGGTGCTTAACTATTATATGTTTGCCGGCGGGACGACTTTCCCGTTCTGGATAAGCAAAGGGGATTACGGCGGGATAGGGACATGCACGACGTTTGATTTCGGTGCTTCTCCCGTGCGCGAATGGGGGGAACTTCACAAAAAATACCATTTAATCAGGAATTGGGCGTATTTCCTCGAATCGTTTCCCGACGTCATAACAACCGGAGCCATCGACAGGGAAGGCGCCCGTTTTGTTTCGGGTTCTGAGGATATAGCCGTTCTGCGTGAAAAATCATCGGAACAGAGAAAAGATTTTAAGTTTTCATTTGAGAATGTCAGGACGATTCTAAGAAGAGGAACCGAACGCTCGGTGCTGCTTCTCAGGAACCTTGAAGACGGACACAGGAAGTTCGCGGTTGAATTTTATTCCGAACGTCTCAAAAAAAACGTGAGGCTTCCCGGCGGCGGTAACAGCCTGGATATGAAACCGAAAAGCTCACTTCTCCTGCCGGTGGATTTTAAAATCAGCGACAGGGTAGCTGTGATATATTCCACGTCGGAACTTTTATACAAAAAAACGATAAACGGCGTCGAGTATGTATTTATGAGGGGCAAAGAAGGTATTGCCGGTGAGGCGCTGATAAAATCGGATGAGGCGGTAACCGCGCAGAGCGGAGGAATTTCCGCGCAGAACGGAAACGGACTGAGTTCGGTGCGTTACCCGCACGACAGGGTCAACGTGTTTAAGACCGGAAGCATAACTTTTGTGGTGATTCCGGAAGATATGGCCGACAAGTTCTGGGTTGCCGGCGGCATGGTCATGATAACGGATAATTATTATGTCGAGGATATCGTCCGCAAAGGAGGTTCGGCGGAGATTTCGTTTCAGGTGAATAATCCCGGACGCCACCGCACATATGTCTGGTGTGATTCCGGGCTTGATAATGTTTCGGTTGACGGAAGGAAGGTTTCTTTGGAAAAAGATCCCGTTAAGGGAGCGTATGTTTTTGAGTGCGAGTATAAGGATATCGCGTCGCCCGAAGTCAAATGGACGGGCAACTGGAAATACTGTGCGGACAGTGCCGAAGCGGGCGAAGATTTCGACGATTCCGGATGGGACAGAATCAATTCGAAGACCGCTCTTGAAAAAGGAGGGTATCTGGAACACGGGTATTACTGGTACAGGAATTATTTTGCGGTGGATGGAGACCCGTCCGAAGTAAAACTTTCCGTCAAAACGAACGAAATGGACAGGTTTCTTGTATATATAAACGGATCTTTCAGATGGGTTGGGATAGGGTCTCCGTCTCTTGATATAACAAAGTATGTCAAAAAAGGCAGAAATAGCGTGGCGATTCTTTACGCCAACGAATTTCATACCAAAGCCCACCCGCACGAAGGACCGATACAGAAAGTCAGCGGGCTTTATTATCCCGTGAAAGTTTCGGGAAAGGCGGGAGGCAAAAATTTCGACAGCGAGTTCAGCGGCTGGAAATTAAAATTCGGGCTCGGCGGGGATGAAAAGAGATATTTTTCCGCCGAAACGGATTGCGGAACATGGACAGAAGCGCCCGCAGCCGAAAAATATATCGTCCAGGAAGACGCGGGAAACCTTATCTGGTTCAGAAGGAAATTTTCCCTTAATATCGACAGGGACCATATAGCGCCCGTATTCGCGCAGATAAAATCCCTGAGCGCCCGGTGCCTTATATATGTGAACGGTTTTCTGCTTGGCAAATATGAAGCTGTCGGGCCGCAGGATAAGTTTTTTATTCCCGACAGCCTGCTGAAAGGGGAAAATGAAATAACGCTTCTCCTTGAAGGGCCGGGTTTCCATCCCGTTAAGCAGTCGGGGTTCCTTCCTCCGGAGTTCGAGGAATTAAAACTCGGCTTCTACTATACCTCGAAGAAATCGAAAACTGTTTTGAGCGGATAATTCGTCAAAACCGTAAATTTTTATTTATATATGTTGGTTATTTTAATATAATTTTTTTATGAAGAAATTATGCCTGTTTTTTGTCCTGCCGGTCGCGCTGTTTGGTTTTTTCCTCTGGACTGTTATAAACTGGTATTTCATCCCGTATAAACTGCTTCCGTCATTTGAGGAAACACTGCCGTTGTTCCTTCCCGAAGGGATAAAGATTAATTATGAAAAAATAGCGTTCAGCCCGTTTACCGGATTTATGATATGCGGCTTCAGGGTTATTGCCGACGGTTCCGAGATTTTATCCGCGGGAGAACTTAATATCGATCTTGCCATTCTGCCTCTCCTTAGAAAAAAAGTGATCATAACGGACCTCAGCGAGTCGGACGTAGAGGTAAATATCAGAAGGGATGAAAACGGCAGATGGAATATAAGCAAACTGCTTGATTCGGATCTGCTTGAAGAGGTCTCTTTTGACGAGTGGGAATTTCAGGTCAGGAGACTCAGCATCAACACCTGCAGGATTAATTTTGTCGATGTTTACCGGGCCGAAAACTCGCTGAAAAGGAGGCTGGAAGGAATTACCCTGAAAGCATCTTCCTTCGATGAAAACATTTACCATTTCGAGATTAACAGCCCTGCTGACAGGACAAGAAAAGAGGATATCAATGTCAGTGTTGTTTATGACCAGGATAAAAAAACTTTCTCGGGCCGGTTTAAAGGAAAAACAAAAATGCTTGAATCGTATTGGGATTATTATATAGATGAATTTTTCAGCCCCTGGAAGATGGATACGGAGGAAGCCGGTATCGAAATAGAGTTTTTGAGTTGTAAGCAATATATCACTCTTAAGGGAAGTTATAATTTCGGGAAAATCACGCTTCAATACGGAGATTTGTCGTATAACGGCGATATTATAGTCGAACAGGATTTTAAGCATGGCAAATCGGATAAAACAGAATCTTATAATAAAGTTGATTTGATTCTGAAAAACAGCAGGCTGATCACCGGAGAAACCGAAATTTTCGAACACGCTTATTGTAAAGTTATTTTCCAAAACGACATTGCCCTGGTGGAAGATTTCAGAGGCGAATTTTTTACGGAACCGGCTTATTTTTCCGGACAGGTTCATCTGGGCAAACCGAGAAAAATCAACCTCCGGGGAAAAGCATTCGGAATGGACAATGTTTTCAGTATGCAAATGCCGGATGATAATAGGGCAAACCTGAAATGGAAAGGTAATCTTTCCCATTCGCATTTCAATGTATCGGCCGTAAGCAATGACATTAAAAATATGGATTTTTCCGCAAACGCGTCGGGTTCGCTTCAGCTTGAGGATTTTTCCCCGGCCGGAAATTGTTCGGGGAGTGTTAAATTCGAATTAAAGGCGGCGGGTGAACTTGACAGATTGGAAACTCTCAACGGAAAAGGCGGAGCGAGTTTCAGAAAAATCAATATAAATAGAGTTATGATAGAATCGGGTCGGACCGATATTTTGCTGAGCCGGGGTATAGGGGAGTTGAAGACTAATTCAGTTAAATTTTATTCCGGCCATATGGGATTTCTGGCTAATGTTGACTTATCCGAAGAACCGGTGAAATGGGGAGCCGAATTGGATTTGCGCGGTGTCGATGTGGCGGAATTCGATAAAAGCGTGCAAACAGTTGAAAGGAATTCAAAAGGCACACTTTCGGGAAATATAGCCTGTGTCGGCTTATGGGCAAAAAAAGAATCCGTAAAAGGCGGCGGGTATTTTGAGATAAAAGACGATATTTTATGGGAAATGCCGGTTTTCAGGGAAACCGAAGAAGGCATTAAAGAAGTTTCGCAGAATATAGAGATCCCCAAGCTTGACAACGTGTCCGGCAATTTTCATATTGAAAATTGCAAAATCAGCACCGGGAACACTTACTGCAGGTCGAAAAATATGGAGATATGGATTAACGGGTGGATCGATTTTTCGGGATATGCGGATATGGTTGTCGGCGTCAGGTTCGGCAGGGAAGGGATTATGAGAATACTGTCTATACCGGTTAATATACTTGCGGAGTGCATTCAGGTGAATATAAAAGGAAAATATCCGGAATTTAAACACAAAGCGGAAATTAAACCCATCGGATGGCTGCTTTCCTTTTTCCCGCAGAATAACAAAAAAGCTGATTCAAAGAAATATAGTCTCGAAAAGCTCCGGGAATCCGGTTCTTGACGCTTCAGTTTTTTTTGTCCTGGTTCTGAACATATAAGGTCTGCGACGGAAACGCGAATTCTATCCCTTCTTTTTCAAAAGTTTCCTTGATTTTAAAATTTATTTCCTGGATGCACTGAAGATATATGTCGTATTTCAGGTATTTGCACCAGTGAATTGTCAGGATATTAAGCGAATACGGCCCGTATTCTTTCCAGTAGACCCAGTAGTTTTCCGTACCATCGTGATTTTTCATCGCTTCCCTGATAAGTTCTATGGCCCTGTGCATTTTTTCAACGGATGTGCCGTAAGTTACGCCGATGGTGGAAACTGTTTTTATTGTAGGCCGTTTCTGCATATTATTAATTGTGGCGTCCGCCATTTTGGCGTTCGGTATCGTGACAAGAGTGCCGTCAAGCGTCCTTATGCGGGTGCTGCGAAGACCTATCTTTTCTATCGGTCCGTCAACGCCGTCAACGATGACCCTGTCTCCTATGGAAAAAGGCCTGTCCGCAAAAAGGGCGATGGCCCCGAAAAAATCTTTAAGCATATTCTGCGCCGCCATAGCTATCGCGATACCGCCTATACCTAAGCCCGCGATCAGAGAAGTTACATTAATCCCGAAATTATTAAGCATAAAGAGCGCGGTCACGATAACGGTTGCGATTTTTATTATTTTCCCGAGAACGGGGATAAGCATATCGTCAAGTTTTGTTTTTGTCTTTTTCACCTGTTCCGACAGGTATGCCGTAAGGATATCGGTGGTTCGGAAAACAAAATATATTATTATCGCTCCGGCTCCTATCCCGGCTATGGCTCCGCTATCTTCGTAGCCGAGATAGTTCGCCGTAAAAATGACGATAACCATAACGAAAAATATTTTCAGGCTGAGAGCTATTATCGGAATAAGCATATCATCCAGCTTTGTGGCTGTTTTTTTAGCTTTTTTAAGCAGGAACAGCGTCGTCGCGTCGATAGCCGTAAAAATTATATATAGGGTTATCAGCGCGCCGGTTATAAAGATGATATATTTATAAATAAGTTTTGTCCTTTCCGTCACTTCGAACATCTTCGAGCTTAAAAGCACCGCCGTAACATAAACCAGCATGGTTATGGAACGGTTGAAAGCCAGGATTGTCTTATTGACAGTCTTTTTCTCGGATTTTTTCATCACTTTGTTCAGATAGTTGGATATTATGACAGAGAAAAGTTTTGCCGCTATTCCCGCGCCTATAAGTATTCCGAACAATATAAGATAATCCTTAACGGTGTTCCCCAGAAAGGTTTTTGAAAGTAAAGAGCTGACAGTTTCCATCCAGACCTCCAGCAGGTAGTATTTTACTTTTCGGATTTTTGCAGATATTTACGAAGTTCGTCCGCGACAAAGCCCGAAAGAGTGCTGTTAAGGGATACGACTTCGATTTTGGTTTTATCGGTGTCTTCGCGATAAAAAAAGAAGCCCACCTCCGTCATCTCGAGACAGGTGGGGAAGGCTTCTCTGAAATCCAGGGCGACTATATGTTTTTTATCCCGATCTTTTAAAAATATCCTGGCGTGCATCTCGGTTTTTATGAAAGTTTCGGTTTTGGCGAAACATTCGCCGTGCGGCACATTGAAAGTGTCCGCAAACCTCACATCGTATGTTTCAAGGGCTTCGGTCGATATGCCGAGTATTTTTTTTGAACCCTCAAGGGGAGAACAGCCCGAGAAAGCCGTCAGCGCCAGCGGAATCAGAAGTATTATTATGATGATTTTCATTTTTATTTCCCAGGGAAACTCATTTGCCGTAAAACATGTTTGTTTTCAGGTTTAGGATATTGAACTATTATACATTATGATTTTATATATGCAAGCATAAGAAAGAGGCGCGGCTTTCCCTCATACCGGGTTTTTAATCCCAGAACACGGAATGACTGTTGAGGCTTTTTTTCAAAAGGTGTTCGTCCTTAAACAATATTGTTTTCATCCCGGCTTTTCCTGCGGCGTCGACGTTTATTTTTTTATCGTCTATGAAAACGCATTCGCCGGCCTCAAGCTTAAGCTTTTCGAGAGCGATTTCATATATCCTGCTTTCGGGTTTTATCGTATTCTCGAGGCAAGAGAATACCTTTATGTCGAACATATCATATTTTTTCTCTTCGAAAAATTTTACGGAGGACAATTCCGTATTCGAGAGTATCGCCGTGAGATATCCTTTTTCTCGCAGTTTTCGCGCAAGGAAAAAAACCTCTTTTTTCTCCGAGTAAACTTCTCTGAACGCGTTTTCCCACACACAGTCTATTTTTTTCTCCGAGATGCCAAGTTCCCCCCGTATTTTTTCCCAGAGAAATTTTTCCGGAAGAGTTCCTTTCTGAAAAGGGTCTTTAAAAACGGAAAAGACGGCGGCGAGCTTTGCCCGCGGAGCGCCGATTTTTTTTGAACAGTATTTTAATAACCCGGGCGCGGGGTCGTCTATCAGCACCCCGCCCCAGTCAAAAATAACCGCTTTTATTTTTTTGCCGCAAGTTTTCATTGTTTTTAATCCCGTTTATTTTAATGATTTCCGGTGCGGTAATCAAGAAGGCATATTTTTAATTACTTTATCGTCTGTTTTTTGGTAAAATCTATTAATAGGCCGGTTTTTCCCGATCCTGTTGCATTCTTTTTTCTGTGAAGGGGGTATCTTATGAAGATAGGTATTATGAGCGCGTGGAATTCGGATTCAGGGGCTTCGATACACGCGGAATTTATCGGCAGGGAATTCGTAAAAATGGGGCACAAAATCGAAGTGTTTTCTTTTATCCCAGAAAATTTCCACGGCACGGCCATCGTTGATAAAGACGAACCTTATGTCCACCGCTGTTTCAGCACGTTTAAAGCGGCTCCGGTTTATTTCGACGCGGTCCCTTTTTTAAGGGAAAAATACGATATTTTCCTTGCCGAAGATATAGGTATGTTTCCCAAGGACGAAATGGGGAACATATTCCATTGGATAAAGAAAAAGGCAAAAACCGTTACCGTCATCCATGACGGGAAATTGACGGACGACCCGTCTTTTTACCAGTTTGAATGGGACGGGATTGTCGGTTTTGACCGGCGCTATATCGATTTCCTGAAAGAAGGGTATCCCTCGGATATTTTGAAATATATACCTTACCCCTGTATTCCGTGGAAGCCGGGGAACAAGGCGAAAGCGAGACAGAGACTGAAATTGCCGGCGGATAAAAAAATAGTGTTTATGTTCGGTCCCGCCTCCGCGACAGGCGCGGAAGTAATCCCGTGGCTGTGGGAAATGAGGAAAGAATATCCCATACATATAGTGGTGGTTGTCAATCACCAGCCTACGCTCCTGCGGGTCAAGCCGTTTGCCGAATTCGCGAAAGATATGGTGGAAATAAGAAAGCAGACATTGACGGTCGATGAAATATACGATTATCTGCACGCGGCCGATATGACGGTGTTCAACAAGGGGTCTCTCCCGTGGGTTGCCGTTTCGAGCACCATATACCAGTGCCTCGGCGCGGGTTGCCCGTTTGTAGCGAGAGATTCAAATTTTGTGGAGATAGTAAAAGATTCGGTTCTCCTGTTCAGAAGTTTCACGCAGTTCCGCTCGGCTGTAAAAAATGTGTTTGATAATACGCAGGAAACTAAAAAAGCGCTCAAGAACGCGAGAGCTTATCTGGATAAAAACTCTTCTTCCAGAATAGCGGTTGAATTTATCAGGTATTTCAATTATCTTTTAAAAAATAAAACAAGAGGGAGGCGGTAATGTTTAAGAGGTATGCTAAGAACCCCATACTCAGACCAATAAAAGAGCATAATTGGGAGTCCCGGTGTGTTTTTAACTGCGCGGCTTATTACAATAAGGGAGTCCACATTGTTTACAGGGGAATGGGTTTCGACCAGATTTCACATTTTGGTTACGCGTTCAGCGCCGACGGATATAAAATTGACAAAAGACTTGATAAGCCGATATATTCCCCGGCCGACAAATATGAGACAAGAGGCGTCGAAGACCCCAGGACAGTCGAGCTGGACGGCAAGGTTTATATGACTTATGCCGGTTTTGACGGTAAAAAAGCCAATGTCTGTATGGCTTCCCTTCCGGTGGATAAATTTTTGGATAATCAGTGGGACTGGAAACGGTATTCGTGCATCCTGCCCGTGCTTCCGGTTCCCGATAAAGACGATAAAAACGCGGCGCTGTTTCCCGAAAAGATAAACGGGCGCTACGCGCTGATACACAGGATTCCGCCCGACATATGGATTTCTTATTCCGACGACCTGATTAACTGGTCGGATCACAAGATACTGGCGAAACCGAGGCCCGGTTTGTTTGATGAGGCGAAAGTCGGCGCCGGCGGACCGCCCATAAAAACTGATAAGGGATGGCTTTTTATTTATCACGGTGTTCAGTGGAAAGACAAACCCAATAAAAAAGGTTTCGGCGCTTACAGCCTGGGAATGATGATGCTTGATTTGCAGAATCCCGAGGAAGTAATTTTCAGGAGCGAATGTCCTGTGTTGACGCCTGCGGAGGAATATGAAGCGCAGGGATATGTCGCTGATGTAGTTTTTACCTGCGGAACAGTTCTTATCGGAGATGACCTTTTCTGTTATTACGGCGGGGCTGATACCGTAATATGTCTTGCAACGGCAAAACTTAAAGATGTTTTGAGCATTAAGAAATGAGTTTTTTGAAAAGATATTCGGAGAATCCCATTCTAAAGCCAAGAGGTTCGAGGTGGGAGGCCGAAATGGTTTACAATGCCGCCGCTTTTTACGCCGGCGGCAGGATACATCTTATATACAGGGCGCAGAAAAAAAATAAATTTCCTTCCTCTCTGGGTTACGCTTCCACAAAAGACGGATTTAAAATAGACGAAAGAATGTCCGGGCCGATATTTACCCCCAGAAAAGACAATAAATTTGAGCAATGGGGCGTTGAGGATCCGAGGACGGTTGTGTTTGGTGACAGGATTTATATGACATATACCGCTTTCGGACAGGTCAGCGGTATGAGCAACCTCTTAAGAAAAGTCGGGCATAACTGTATACAGATAGGATTAACCTCTGTTTCCCTCGAAGATTTTCTGAAAAAGAAATGGAACTGGTCCGCGCGGTTGTATCCTTTATACAGGATGAGGAACAAAGACGGGTTCCTTCTTCCTGAAAAAGTCAACGGCAGGTATTTTATGTATCACCGCATAGAGCCTAATATGTGGTGCGCGGAATCGTACGATTTGAAAACATGGTTCAATTACAGGATTGTGATGAAACCCCGCTTCAAATGGGAGTATTATAAAATCGGGGGCGGTGCTCCTCCGATAAAGACCAGAAACGGCTGGGTGCACATATATCACGGCGTGGACAGTAAATGGCGCTATTCATTAGGGCTGGCTGTCGCCGACCTTCAAGACCCTTCAAAGATAATATACCGGCATAAAATCCCGGTGCTTGCCCCCGAGGAGTCATATGAGAAAAGGGGAGTCATACCTTATGTGACTTATTCAAATGGCGTGGTGGAGGTAAACGGCGAAGTTTTAGTTTATTACGGCGGAGCCGACACGGTATTGTGTGTTGCCGCCACAACGGTTAAGGATATACTTAACTTATTCTAACGCAAAGAGCTATCAACAAAAACGGTGTTTATCATTTCACCTTCCAAGATTTGATCCTTAGACCCCTGTCCGAAGTTTCTCTTCGAACAGGCTAAAGCAAGAACACATCCTTTATTTGCCCCGTTGCGGAAAAATAAATCTTGAATAATTTTTATTAGCGACACTACGCTGTCGCAATGGTGTGATAGCGTAAAAATTAAATCTTGAGTTTTACGCTTGTATCTGTAATATGGGTCTATATAAAGTTTGTTCCGCTTTTGACAGCCGGACATTTTTAAAAACACCCTCTGCGGATGCAATCTGTAGAGGGTGTTTTTTATGTTGCAACACAATGGGAATAGCAAAAATTAAGGAAAATCTTTGTTTCACTTATTAAATCCAGGGTATTTAATTTTTTTTTTGATGTTTTGAAGGTGTGGGACTTATAAGATTTGTGTGAGGTAAAAGCAAGGAAGCATTGTGTAGTGGAAAGTTATTATAAATATTGGGGTAAGGCAAAAAAACGCGATGCCGGCGGGTGGGATTATCATTTGCTGCCATATCATTGTCTTGATGTTGCTGCAGTTGGACAATATTTGGCTGTCCAATTAGGGATAGTGGAACATATTGCGCAAAAGCTGAAATGTGAAAAACCTGCGGCAATATCAGTTATTACATTTTTATGCTCGGTTCATGATATCGGTAAGTTTTCAGATGGATTTCAAAATCAGATACCGGCATTAGTTAAAGTCTTAAGAGGCATTTCGCTTAATGCAGTATATCAAGAAAAACACTGGTCATTAGGTCATCTTTTTTGGCGTAAATATGTTGATAAAGTGTTTAGTGGCGACAAAAATACAATTTTAGATTTTTTGGATGCTTGGCTTTCTGCTTCTTCCGGTCATCACGGACGGCCGCCAAAGCCTGAAATCAATTCATATTTTGATATAAGTCAATTTCCTGTAGAAGCAGCGCTTAAATTTATTTCTGAAGTAAAAAAAATAATATGTATCCCCACGGATATTACATTTTTATTGAAAGAGGAATGTTTGATGAAGGAATTGTCTTGGCTGATTGCCGGGCTTATGGTATTGGCAGACTGGATTGGTTCAAATTCACGCTGGTTTCCTTTTCAGCAAACCGAACAACCACTTAAAGAGTATTGGAAACATAAAGCGTTATCGCGGGCGCAAGTAGCAGTAAACGAAAGTGGCATTTTGCCTGTTTCGGTAGCAGGCAAGTCAAGTATTGCGCAATTGTTTGGGTATAAACAAGCAACACCTCTACAAATGCTGGCAGAGAAAATTCTTATATCAAAAAACGGCAATCTATTTATTATTGAAGAAATAACCGGTGCCGGCAAGACCGAAGCCGCTTTTATATTAACGCATCGATTGATGGCTGACGGATATGCCGACGGTTTGTATTTTGGATTGCCGACTATGGCTACGGCAAATGCTATGCACGAACGTGTTGAACAAATTTACCGTAAGTTATTTATTGACAAGTCAAATCCTGTACTTATCCTTGCCCATAGTGCCAACCGTCAGTTTCTTGCTTTAGAAAACAGCGGAGAGCAATCTATTGAAGGTAATAGGAGTGAGAACGCACAGGCGGATGCGAAAGAGTGGCTTTTTGATAATCGCAAGAAAGCCTTGTTAGCTCATGTTGGCGTGGGGACTATTGATCAAGCGTTGCTTTCGATATTGCCGGCAAGACATCAATCATTGCGGCTTTTAGGTTTACATCGCAAAGTTCTTATTGTTGATGAAGTGCATGCTTATGATTCGTATATGAATAAGCTTCTGTGCACATTGCTGAAGTTTCACGCGGCGCAGGGCGGCAGCGCGATTTTATTATCTGCTACCTTACCGGTTTGCGTCCGCAAGCAGTTTTTGTCCGCTTTTAGCGAAGGTAAGGGTATGGCATATGATATTAGAGTGGTTTTAAGCACCGGTTATCCGTTAATTACCAGTATTACAGGGGCAGATTTCAGCGAAGCCGTGGTTGAATCCCCATTAAAACTATACCGGGAAATAAAGGTTGTCTTAGTCCATCAAGAAAAAGATATTATTGATAAAATCAAAGCAGCAGTAGGAGTTGGTAAAAATATATGCTGGATACGTAATACAGTATTTGATGCTCAAGAGGCATACGAAACTGTAAGCAAGCATTTAAATAAGGATAGCATTATTTTATTTCATGCCCGCTTTACTTTGGGAGACCGACTGTTGATTGAAAAACAAATTATTGAACGATTCGGGAAGGATTCTATCGCCGCTACGCGAAGAGGCAAAGTTGTTATAGCCACGCAAGTCGTTGAGCAGTCATTGGATATTGATTTTGATTATATTATTACTGATCTTGCGCCGATAGATTTGATTATTCAGCGAGCTGGAAGGTTGTGCCGTCACGCGCGAGATAAAAGAGGAAATCGTATTTTCGGAAAGGATAAGCGGGGTATCCCTGAATTAATTGTTTTTTCACCAGTTTTGGTTGATGAACCAAAAGCCGACTGGTATAAAGCGGTTTTTCCTAAAGCCGCAAGCGTATATGAACATCATGGTCAGTTATGGCTAACTACCCGATGGCTTGCCAAACACAAAAAATTTCAAATGCCACAGGACGCACGGGAAATGATTGAGTTTGTTTATGGGGATGATAGACAAAATGATTTTCCTGTAACATTGCAGAGGCAGGAGAATAATGCTCATATCAAGGATAAAACCAAGACAAGCATGGCCCAGTGGGAGGGGCTAAACATAAAAAGTGGTTATATGCCGGATACTAATTGGACAGATGACGAGAAAGCACCTACGCGCCTGGGTAATATTCAAACAACAGTTCGTTTGGCAAAATGGAGCGGTGAGATGCTTATTCCATTTTTTAACGATGACTGGAGGCTTTCGGAGATTTCGGTTAGCCGATACTGGATTGCCCAAGAAGGTGAAGACAACCGCGAAATAATTGACACAGCTAAGACATTAATGCCAGATAAAGGCAGGTTTTGCGTTGTTATTCCTGTAGCTGAAAAAGAAGGTGTGTTTTGCGGTGCGGCAAAAAATACCGCTGGCAAAAATACCATAGTTTTTTACGATGCAAAACGAGGGCTTTACCTGCAAGAATGAGGAGAAAAAGATGAATTTGATTAATGATGTTTGGATCCCCGCACACAGGAAAAACGGGGAGAAAATAAAAATTACTCCTTGGCAGATTACAGAAGATATAGGTACGGATAGAGAAATAGTTGAGCTTGCGGCAGTGAGGCCGGATTTTAACGGAGCGCTTATCCAGTTTTTGATTGGACTGTTGCAGACGACTTGTGCTCCGAAAGGAAACAGTGATTGGCGTAATTGGCTCAATAATCCGCCTTCAGCGGACGAACTTAAGAAGAAGTTTGAGCCGGTATCTTTTGCGTTTAACCTTGACGGCGACGGTCCACGATTTATGCAAGATTTTTATCTAGAAAAAGACGACAAAAAAACAAGCAAAGATATTGGAAAACTTTTGATCGATGCGCCGGGGGAACAAGCGCTGAAGAAAAACACCGATTTTTTTATTAAGAGGGACAGGATAAAAAAAGTCTGTATACATTGTTGCAGTCAAGCGTTGTTAACGTTGCAAATAAACGCTCCGGCTGGCGGAAAAGGGCAGCGGGTTGGGCTTCGCGGCGGTGGGCCGGTTAATACAATTATTATGGGAGAAAATGTGTGGCAAACTGCGTGGAACAATGTTTTGGCGGATAGCGAGTTTGATAGATTTGCCAATGTGGCTAAAACAACTGAGCCTGACAAGTTCCCGTGGTGCGGTCAAACGCGGACAAGTGAAAGAGACAAGGCGACAATGACACAAGATGTTCATCCGGTACAGGTGTACTGGTCAATGCCGCGGCGTATACGGTTAAATTTTATGGGACAGACAAACACGTGCGATCTGTGCAGAGAAAAACGGCAAATAGTGAAAGCGTATTGGACTAAACCGTACGGTGTAAAATACGAAGGCTTTAAGCACCCCATTACGCCAACATATAAAAATAAAGATGGATTAAGTTTGTCGGCTCATCAGCATGAACCCATTGGCTATAAGTATTGGATGGGTTATGTTCAAAATACTGATGATGGCCATGAGCCTGCGAAAACAATTACTAATGCGTACAGCCGTAGATTACAGAAATTCAGGTTGTGGGCATTTGGATACGATATGGATAACATGAAAGCCTGTTGCTGGTATGAAGGCGTAATGCCGGTTATTTTTATAGACAACGAAACACAATGGAAACATTATAATTCAGAGATTACTATGTTGATTCAAGCATCTGATACAGTGAGTGATTACCTATCTAAAGCTGTAGTAAAAGCATTAAACTCGAGTCTGTTTAATGCTGTAAGACAAAGATTTTGGCGGGAAACAGAACCTGAGTTTTATCGGCAGATCGCTTTGTTGCGTGATGAGATCGTGGCGTGTAAGGATGGGCTTAGTATTCGACAGGCTTGGCATAAGTATCTTGTCGGAAATGCTCAAAACATTTTTGATGATATGTCCCAATCGGACCTTATAGACCAGATAAACGCGGAACGTGTGGCAAAGGCTTATAATGAATTAAGGAAATGCATATACTCAAAGAAGTTGAAAGTAGAAATACTTGGATTGCCTAAAAAGAAGGAGGGTAATGCATGAACGAAGTTGATTACGGGAATATTTTAAGCTGGTGGAACAGGCTTGAGCACGATACCGGTGGCCGGGCAGAATTGCGCCGCGCGCACAACCCGACAGAGGTGGTATTTTTACCAGCTTATCACCGGCTGTACAACAAGCTTGAAACTGAACACATAGACAAAGAAGCATTGGCTTGTGTGGCGGGATTGTGTGCGCACATTAGAGAAAATGGGGGCGGTAAGGTCGCCGAACAGATGAGCGGAACTATCAGCAGTTTACGTTTTAGAAAACTGCTGGCAATAAATAGTCGTGAAGAACTGTATCATGCAATGATTCGCATGATACGTCAACTTAAGGGTGCGGTTAATATCATTGATTTGGCAAAAACAGTATATTGGTGGAACGAAAAAACAAAAAAAGATTTGGCATACGCGTATTATTATAGCCAGGCAAAAGAAAAAAAGGAGAAAGATCGTGAATAAGTTTGTTCAGCTTCATATTCTTACTAATTACGGCCCATCGAATCTCAATAGGGATGACCTTGGCCGGCCGAAAACCGTTGT
>JAQUNG010000020.1 GCA_028717725.1 bacterium
TTCCGCCGACATGGATACCTTCCGAAACGAACTATGTCACGCCTTACGACAAAAACCTGGTTAATGCGGTGCTTGAATACCGGGGCGAGGAAAACCTTACCAAAGACATCGGCGATGTCCGCGCTCTGCTGGGCTCTGTTCCCGATGCGGCGGATACGGACGTTAATGTAAAGATTATAAGGAGAGTAGCCGCCCTTAGGATACTGAACGGGGAATACAAAGGCAGAGAAGTCGATATAGACAAGTCGCTGATTTCAAATTATGTTCCGAACTGGCTTATGCCGTGGAAAAAAGAACCGAGTGTTTCTCTCGGCGAGATAAAGAAGAGTTTCGGCCTTATAGAGAGAGGGGAAAGAATACCCGCCGGCTTAAATATTAAAGTGCCGTGCGAAGTGCTGGCCGTTAAGCTTTTTGTGAAAATCGCGGATGAGGAACATACTCTTTTAGATGAAAGATGCTGGGTTCCCGAAAACAAAGTAAGAAAAGAGTGGAAACCCGCCTTCAAATGGGATAATTATCCGAAAGCGTGGGATGCTTTGCCTTTCGGCAGAGCGTATATAAACAGTATAATCGTGGCTGTTCTGGTAACTTTCGGCCAGGCGTTTACGAGCTCGATGGCGGCTTACGCTTTCGCGAGGCTGCATTTCCCGGGCAGGGATAAGATATTTCTGCTCTATCTCGCGACAATGATGATTCCCGGCGCGGTAACCATGATACCGGTCTTTATCATTATGAAGCTTGCTCCGGACATCCTGAATTTGGTAAGTTCTACAATCGGGTCTTTTTTCTACCAGCTTTTCGGGGGCTCTCCCGACGCGCAGATTGTGACCGAATTCTGGAACAGCCAATTTGAGATATTCGGGCATTATATAGGCAGGCCTATAGGGCTGGATTCCTATTTTGCGCTGATAGTCCCGGGTTTTTGCAGCGCTTACGGCACCTTTATGCTCAGGCAGTTTTTTATGAGTATCCCTGTTGACCTTGAAGACGCCGCGAAAATAGACGGGTGCAGCCTGTTCGGGATATATATAAGGATAATACTGCCTCTTTCGAAACCGGCTCTTGCCACACTTGTAACATTTACGTTTATGGCGGTATGGCGCGATTTTATGTGGCCGTTGATAGTCTGTTCCAGCGACCAGATGAAAACGCTTCCCGTATTGCTCGCGTCGTTCCAGGGAGTGTATAATACGCAGTACACTCTTTTAATGGCCGCTTCGCTGATAGTCATCCTGCCGGTGATTATAGTGTTTATATTTAACCAGAGATTCTTTATTGAAGGGATCCAGCTTGGAGCTATTAAAGGCTGATGTCGGATAAGCATAAAGACCGCCCATCCTTACTCGTAAGACTAAGCTTTCTTGATGTGTGCTCAAAAAGTTTCTGGCTTTTCTTCGACAATATGGGCTTATTCCTTATTTTGAGTTTGGCGTGGTTTGCGGTTTCGCTGTTTATCATTCCTTTGCCGGCGGCAACCGCGGCGCTTATTTACGTAACAGACAAATTGAGTTTTGGCGGCAGCGCCGGGATAAAAGATTTTTTCAAGGCGTTTAAAAAGTATTTTTGGGCGGCGAACACGGTTTTTCTCGCCGCGGCGTTTATCTGTTTCCTGTCGCTTATCGGTTTCGGGTTTTACTGTGTCCGGTTCGCCTTGTTCGGCAAGATTGTGGCCGCCCTTATGGGCGGTGTTTTTATAGTTACCATATTCGCGTTAGTATATATTTTCCCACTGTGCTTCAGGATAAAAAATCCTTTTGCAGTTGTTAAGGGGGCGGTGACGCTGGTGGTATGCCATCCGGTATTTTCCGTTATGGTATTTATTTTTCTGCTGGTGCTCTTTATGCTCGGTGTTGCAACGGGCGCCGGTATTATCCTTGTGACGCCTGGCCTCAGCGCCGCCGTAATAAGCGGCGCGGTCAGGGAACTTTCATGCAAATACGGGTTTTCCGATGTTTCCCCGAAACAGGAAAGAACTTTTAGGGAAACATTTTTCCCGTGGAAAGAATGAGGTTAAATTGAAAAATATTTTTATTGATAATCTGAAAAATATATTTGCGAAACCGCGGGAAAGTATGTCCGCGGAAAACCTGGATGAAAAAATAAAGCTCGCTTCCTGTATCCTTTTTGTCGAAGCGGCCGCCGCGGACGGGGATATCGACGCGTCGGAGAAAAAGGTCATTTCTGATATATTGGAAAGAGATTTTAAATTTGAGAAGGAAGACATAAAGGATTTTTTGGACAGGGTCCACCAGAAAAGAAAAGACAGCGTGGACCTGTATGAGTTCACGAAAGTAATCGATAAAAACCTTTCCTATGATGAAAAACTGGAAGTCTTGAAGAATTTCTGGAAAATAATTTTCGCCGACGGCCGCCTCGATAAATATGAAGACCAGCTAATCCACAAAATCGCCGGCCTCCTTAAAGTCTCTCACAGGGATTTGATTGATGTAAAGATGCAGGTAAAAGAGGGATCCGGCAGGGAGTAGCTTTTTCGGGGACGTTTGAAAGTTACCCTGAAATTTTCCCGACCTCGTCCACCACATCTTCTCTGAAAAGGGGGCGTTAGATCAAACGGGAACTTGTGCCCTAAACCACAAGGGGTTCAGGGCAGTAAACCCTGCGTGGTTTACTGGTACCGGAGGAGGGACTCGAACCCCCGACACGCGGATTATGATTCCGCTGCTCTAACCACCTGAGCTACTCCGGCACCGATTTCGGATGCAACGTAATATAATAGAAAGACCTGTTTTCTTCAACCATAATTTAAACTAAAAAACCAGCTTTCGCTGGTTTATGGTAGCGGGGGCAGGATTTGAACCTGCGACCTCCGGGTTATGAGCCCGACGAGCTACCTGGCTGCTCCACCCCGCGTCTGTTTTGCAGTGGGTATTATATAATCCGTTATTATGTGTGTCAAACGATTTAATTTTCCCGAAGGGAAAGGTAGAACCAGCGAGGATAAAAACAGCGGTATTTTATCGTCCTTACAGCGACGCAAAAAATAGAGGTTTTTTGCTTGACATATAAAAGACCGGTGATAAGATAGATTAAGAGTAAACCTTTAATAGAAGGAGGTTGTTATGGCTCAAGTAGTAGCGAAGGTAGGAGTAAAGAAAACAAAAGGTTATCTTTACTTTATCGACAAAAAGGGAGATGTTTCGAGAGCCAAAATGGCGCGCGGCGGCAAAAGAAAAGGCAAAAAGGCGGCGCCCGAAAAAGTCGCTAAAGTCGGCGTCAAGAAAGAAAAAGGCTATCTTTATTTCCTCGACAAAAAAGGAAATATTTCAAGGGCCAAAATGGCGCGCGGAAGATAATCCAGCTTTTGATATAATTTTGGAAGCCCCGATATACGAATATCGGGGCTTCTTTTATTAGTTCAACAGTTAAATAGTTAATTAGATAAGCAGTCGAATAGTTTTGAATTTTAATATTTTTAACTGCTGAATTGTTCAACCACTGAACCGCTTAACTTGTTTTTTCAGATGAAAACAAAATTACTGATCGGGAAAAAATATTTCAAGCCCGGAGAAAAGGTAGTAGTAGGTTTTTCTTCAGGGCCGGACTCCGTCTTTCTCGCCGAATGTCTCCGCTCCGTATCCGGCGAGAAAAAAATAAAAGTGTGCGTTGCGCATCTCAACCATATGCTGAGAGGCAGGGAAAGCGATGGTGACGAAAAGTTCGCGGAAAATTTTGCCGCTGAGCGCGGGCTCCCGTTTTATTCCGAGAAAAGAGATGTGAAGGCTTTAAAAATAAGACTGGCGGTGGGCCTTGAGGAGGCCGCGAGGATAGCGCGGTATGATTTTTTCCTGCGCGCATGCGCGCATTTTAATTCGTCCGCGCTGGCGCTGGGGCACAACCTTGACGATGCCGTGGAAACCGGGCTTATGAGGATTATAAAAGGCACTTCGGTCGATGGGCTTGCTTCTATAAGAAAAGAATCGGTTTTTTGCGGCGTGAAGATTATCAGGCCGCTGCTCAACATAAAAAAGTCGCATATCCTGAGATACCTCAAGGATAAAAAAATAAGGTTCCGTGTGGACAGGAGCAATTTCGACAAAAACATAATCAGGAATAGAATCCGGATGGAACTTATCCCGCTGCTGAGAAAAAAATATAATCCCGCGGTTTACGGGGCTCTTTGGAGGCTTATGGCGGGGGCGGCTTCGGCAAGCGATATAATATCGAAAGAAGCCGGCAAAAAGATGAGATGCTGTTTAAAAAAGAATCCTGCCGGCGCCGAACTCGACTGCAGAAAACTTTCCGGGACGCCGGATGCCGTCATCTACAGCCTGCTTAAAACAGTTATCTTATCGATGGGAGTGCATCCCAAGAAAGTCAGCTTTTCGAACCTTGCGAGGCTCTCTGATATGCTGCGCTCGGCCGGGGAAAGCAGGTCGTTTTTCCTGGGAGGCCTGGTTATATCGAAGGAAGGTAATTCCCTGTATTTTAGGGTTCGCGCCGCGGAAAAAAAATTTTTAAAGAAAAAAATCCTCCTCGGCAGCGCTTTGAAAGGCGAGTGGTTCGGGGTTAAAACCGAGATTTTCAAGGCAGGCGCCGGAGCGCTCGGCAAAATCAGGGCGGATTTCAAAAAACAGAAGATATTCGATTTCAACAAAGGCATCCTTTCAGGCGTCCAATATTTTGACGCGTCTAAATCAGGGAAATATCTTGTGTTGCGGAACGCGGCCGCCGGAGATAAATATAATCCTTCGGGACTGAAAGGTCGCAAGAAACTGCAGGATATCTTTGTTGACGCTAAAGTATTACGCCGGCGCCGCGGCGCTATCCCGGTTTTCTGCGACAGCCGGGGAAGGATAATCTTTCTGGCGGGCTACAGGGTCAGCGAAGATTTCAAGATTACGCCGTCGAGCAGGCTTATAGGGAAAATAGAATTTCTTTTTAAAATAGATTGAGCGGGAATCAAATTGAATAATTTTTGACAAATATGTTAGATTATATTACCGCGGATAGTATATTGTATTAATTAAAAAAGAGGTATCCCGTGAAACCCAACAAACCGAACGATGACCAGAAAGCCAGGTTTTTCTTAAAACCGGCCGTTGTCTGGATGTTAGTCCTACTGGCTATTTTTTATTTTTTCAGGTTCGGCGCGACGACCGAAGAGAAACCCGAGGCGATAAGCTACTCCGTTTTCCTGCAGAAAGTCCGCGACGGACAGGTTGCCACTTATCAGAAGACCGAAGGGAGCATTACCGCGGCGGGCCAGTATGTCGACGGTAAAAATTATACGGTGAATGTTGACAGCAGCGATCCCCGCCTGACGGGCATACTTGACGAATACGGCGTAAAACTCAACGTGGAAAAAGAAAACCCCATGTGGCCTATTATCTGGACGATTGCCCCATGGCTGATATTTATCGGTTTTCTGTGGTTTATGTTTTTCCGGCAGGTTAAAGCGGGCGGCGGCGGAGCGCTGAGCTTCGGCAAAAGCCGGGCCCGCCTTATGACCAAGGACACGGAACGCGTTACCTTTAAGGATGTGGCCGGAATAGACGAGGCGAAGGAAGAGGTCGAAGAAATCATCGATTTTCTCAAAGACCCGAAGAAGTTCCAGAGACTGGGCGGCAGGATTCCGAAAGGCGTTTTGCTTGTCGGCCCTCCCGGAACGGGAAAAACCCTGCTCGCGAAAGCCATAGCAGGGGAAGCGGATGTCCCGTTTTTTTCCATAAGCGGGTCTGATTTTGTCGAAATGTTCGTGGGTGTGGGAGCGTCCCGCGTGCGCGATATGTTTGAGCAGGGAAAAAGAAATGCCCCGTGTCTGATATTTCTTGATGAGATTGACGCCGTGGGGAGGCACAGGGGAGCGGGATTAGGAGGCGGACACGACGAACGGGAACAGACGTTAAACCAGCTTCTGGTTGAGATGGACGGGTTCAACACAAAAGAGGGCGTTATTCTGATTGCCGCCACAAACAGGCCGGATGTGCTTGACCCGGCTCTTTTGAGGCCCGGCCGGTTTGACAGGCAGATTGTCATAGATTTTCCCGACTTAAAAGGCAGAGAACAGATACTTAAAGTCCATGCGAAAAGGATTAAACTTGCCAGAGACGTTGATTTAAGCATTATAGCCAGAGGGACACCCGGCTTTTCCGGCGCCGACCTCGCTAACCTTATAAACGAAGCCGCCTTGCTTGCGGCGAGAAAAAACCTTAAAGAGGTGCTTTTGGACGATCTTGAGGAAGCGAGAGACAAAGTCGCTTTCGGCAAAGAGAGAAGAAGCCGCACCATTGACGAAAAAGAGAAAGAGATTATAGCCTATCATGAAGCCGGGCACGCGATACTGCAGAGCATCCTGGAATATACGGATCCCGTGCACAAAGTAACGATAATTCCGCGGGGGATAGCTTTTCTGGGTGCGACTATGCATTTGCCCGAAAAAGACAAATATCTGGAAGGCAAAAAAGAAATACTCGATGATATTACCGCCCTGCTCGGAGGAAGAGTGGCTGAAGAGATGATAATAGGAGATATCACTTCCGGAGCCAAAAGCGATTTGAAACGGGCAACCAAGCTTTCAAGGGCTATGGTATGCGAATGGGGAATGAGCGAGAAAATGGGGCCGATGACTTTTGGAGAAAGGGAAGAACATCTCTTTCTGGGGAGGGAAATTTCGAGGCATCAGGATTACAGCGACCAGACCGCCGTCCAGATTGACGAAGAAGTAAGAAAAGTGATAGATTTCTGTTATGAGCGCGCGAAAGATATCCTGAGTAAAAACAGGGAAAAAATGATTCTTATAGCCAAAACCCTGCTTGACAGGGAAGTTATAGACGGTAAAATTGTCGATTATATAGTTAAAAAAGGAAAATTGCCTAGGTTTAAAAGCCGCGTAAAAAAGGAAAAAAGTGCCAGGGAAAACAAAAACACCAGCGAAAAGTCCGCCGAAGAAAAAACAGGGGAAAGTATCCCGGATAATAACCCTATTACCCAAAAGACCGAGTGATTTTGCGGAAGAACTGAAAAAAATTGATGTTGATCCTGTTGGGGTAGGCAGGATGAGAGAAAAAGGGGTCCTGTCCTTGTTGAAGATTTCTTCGGTGCGCAACCCTTCGGCTAACATCATAAAACAGGCGATGCTTTCCCTGGGCGGGGATGCGGCGCTGTCAAAGTGGGCGTTGACGCGGCCGGAAGGCGAAACCGATATCATTATTATAGGGACCCTTGCCCAGATAAGAAAACTTCCCTCGAAACTCAGGGGACAGAATTTTTTCGGAATCCCCCGAATAGCCGGGCTTATCAGCGACAGAATAAATGAAAAACGCTCCGAACCAACGGAATTCAGGTTTGCCGGGAAAAAAATCACGTTTAAAAAAGGGCCTGCCGTTATGGGCGTAATCAATGTTACGCCGGATTCTTTTTATGACGGGGGCAGATATTTCACCGGTGATTCCGCCGTGGGACAGGCGCTGAGGCTTGCGGAGGAAGGCGCCGACATTCTTGAGATCGGGGGGGAATCCACAAGGCCGGGCTCGAGAGCAATCCCGGGGTCCGAAGAACTCAAAAGGGTTATCCCGGTCATAAAAAAGGTCAGCCGCAGGACGCGCGTGCCTGTATCGGTCGATACGAGAAAATATGAAGTCGCGTCCGCCGCCATAAAAGCCGGAGCTTCCATAATCAACGATATAAGCGCGATGACTTATGATAAACGCGTAATCAGGCTTGCCGCGCGGACCGGAGCGGGATGCATAATTATGCATATGAAAGGCAGTCCTGAGACAATGCAGATGAAACCCTCTTATTCGGATACCGTCGGAGAAATCGCGGCATTCCTTCATATGAGGGCTGACGCGCTGATTGGCGGCGGAGTAAAAAAAAGTTGTATTTCTGTTGACCCTGGGATAGGATTTGGTAAAACCGTAAAAGACAATTATGTTATATTGAATCATATGGATGAAATAGCGGCGCTCGGGTATCCGGTGACTTTGGGTTTGTCGAGAAAATCCTTTATCGGCGGGGTGACTGGGGAAGAAGCGGGTTCTCGCCTGCCGGGTTCGCTCGCGGCGGAAGCCGTCGGGATTTTTCTCGGGGCAAACATCATAAGGGCTCATGATGTGAAGGAAACAAAACAGGCGGCGCAAATAGCCTGGCTTATACGCGATTACAGAGGTATCGGGGAGAAGTAATGGGGCAACTCGTCGAATTTATTCTGGAAGTATGGAAGCCGGTGGTTGAAATTACGGCTATATCCATAATTTTTTATTATATTCTTCTTTCCATCAGGGGAACGCTTGCCCAGCAGGTTTTAAAAGGTATCATAGTATTTTTTGTCGCGTTTATGATAATCCAGAAACTGCATTTTGAGACCATAAACTGGATTTCAACCAAAGTTTTCGCGATTTCGGTTATCGGTTTCATAATAATTTTCCAGCCCGAGATAAGAAGGGCTCTCGCCCATATCGGGGAGAAACAGTTCTTTATGTCCATGTATGCCGAAGAAGCGGTGATAGATGTTCTCGTCCGCGCCGTTTCGGGGCTGTCCATGAAAAAAATAGGAGCTCTTATAGCGATTGAGAGGGAAGTGGGGCTGAAAGACTACATCGAAAGCGGTATCCCGATAAACAGCAGGGTGGGCGAAGAACTGATACAGACGATATTTATCCCGAACACACCGCTGCATGACGGCGGAATCGTTATAACAAACAACAGGATAAGTGCCGCGGGGTGTCTTTTCCCTCTTTCAAGCAACCCGACGCTCAGCAAGACTCTGGGGACAAGGCACAGGGCGGCTATAGGGCTTTCGGAAGAAACCGATTCGGTTATAATAGTGGTTTCGGAAGAAACAGGTTCGATTTCCCTCGCATCAAACGGTGTCCTGACGAGAGATATGGATGACGCGAGGCTGAAACGGGCGCTGTTGAACCTGCTTGAGCCGAGCAGCAATAAACCGGCCAAGAACAACAGGATGTTTTTCAGGAAAAACAGAAGATGAAAGATTTTTTTACAAAAAATATTTGGACCAAAGTCTTTTCGGTGATATTCGCGGTTATAGTGTGGTCTTATGTCGCCGAGATGAGAAGCGTAAAATATGTCGCGAAAATACCTCTGAGGTTTGTTCCCCCGGCCAACCTTGCGATTATCGACACTTCGGCGGATGTCTTAAGGGTAACGTTCAGCGGCACATCGGAGGAAATCCAGAGCCTTGAAAATTATGACCTTGAGGCAATACATCAAATCCCGGATTCCCAGCCGAAGGGCAGGGCGTATATAAAAGTCGCGAAGAGTGATATCAATAAGCCGAAAAAAGTCAGCGTTATCAATATCGAACCTAAAATCGTTGACGTTGCGCTGGACGAGCAGATAGAGAAAAAACTCAAGGTAAGGCCGGTGTGGATAGGACAGCCGGCTTACGGCTATGAAGTCGCCGATGTATCCGCGACGCCGAAGGAAATTTCTGTTCTTGGGCCCGAAAAATTGTTAAGTTCCAAAAGATATCTCGAAACACTGCCGATAGATGTTACGGGCAGGGATAAATCCTTTGCTGTACGGGTGCCGCTGGAATCCCTTACGAAAGACGACCTTTATAAAGGGGAAAAAGTTGTTGTGGTTTCGATTGAGCTGAAAGAGGCCCTGGCCCAGCGGCGTTTTGAACAACTGCCGGTTAACATACTTACTTCTTCGGCGAAAAGCCCTTCCATAAAAATTGACCCTATGAATGTTGCCGCTGTGGTGAGCGGCCCGAAAAACGCTCTTGATAAAATGGGGCCTCAGGAGATATCTCTTTTTATAGAAATCCTTGACAAGAAGAAAGGCGTGCATGAACTTCCCGTAAAAGCCAACCTTCCCAAGAGTATTTTTCTTGAACATACCGAGCCTGAAATGGTTGAAGTAACAATTAACGGGCATTGAGGAATATCCAGAGTGGGCAAAAAACTTTTATTGGGTGTTAATATCGACCATATCGCGACCCTGAGGCAGGCGAGACTGGAAAAATTCCCTTCTATTATCCGGGCTGCGGAAGTCTGCGAGAAAGCCGGTGCCGATCAGATAACTGTCCATCTGCGTGAAGACAGGAGGCATATACAGGACAAAGATGTTTTTGAACTGAAAAAAAACCTGTCCGGGAAACTGAACCTTGAGATGGCGTGTTACGATGAAATAGTCGGCATAGCGCGCAAACTCAGACCCCGCCAGGCGACTCTTGTCCCCGAAAAAAGAAAAGAAGTCACCACCGAAGGCGGTCTTGATGTTTTAAAAAATTTCTCCGCGGTGGCCAGGACTGTGGGAAAATTGCAGGAAAAAAAGATTGCCGTCAGCCTTTTTATAGACCCCGAACTCGAGCAGATAGAGATGGCCCTGAGGACAGGCGCGGAGTTCATAGAACTTCACACGGGCGCTTTTGCCAATGCCGCGTCGGAACTGGCGGCGGGAAAAGAAATAAGGAAACTGATTGACGCTTCGGCGTTTGCCAACGCGCTCGGGCTTGGCGTCAATGCCGGTCACGGGATAGATTACAATAATATGAAATCGATACTGAAAATACCTCATCTGCATGAACTGAACATCGGGTTTTCGATTATTGCGGAAGCGGTTTTTATCGGACTGGATAAAGCGGTGGAAAAGATGATTAAGTTGATGAAACAGTATAAAGGGGGTTATTGATTAAAGAGTAAATTTCTCAGGGACGCTTGAAAGCCCGCCGAGCTTTACTGCGCTTGACTTTTTTGCTTGCCCGCCCTACGGACACCATGCCCGCTCGCAAAAAAACACCCTTTGAAACTTACTCCCTAATCAAGTTACAGGAGAGATGCGGATAAAAGCAAGGCTTCACGGAGGAAAGTATAATTGATTAAAGGTATAGGCGTAGATCTTGTGGAGAACGAAAGGATAAAAAACCTTATACAAAAATGGGGACAGGTTTTCCTGGAGAAGGTTTTTCTGCCGGAAGAAATTAAGTATTGTTCCGGCAAGCGGGATTTTCCGTCATGTTTCGCGGCGCGGATTGCCTGCAAGGAAGCCGTTTTCAAAGCGTTCGGCACGGAGAAACTCACGTGGAAAGATGTTAAAGTCGTTAAGACCGTCCACGGGGCGCCCCAGATAAAACTTCTCGGCAACGCGTTAAAATTCTGGGAAAAAAGCAAACTCAAACATCTGAATATAAGCCTGTCGCATTCGCGCAATTATTCGATTGCCGTAGCGACGATAGAAATGTAACCGTATGAAAGCTGTAACTCCTCAGGAAATAAGAGAGATGGACGCCCGGGCTTCCGCCGAATTCGGCGTTGCCGAAGCTGTCCTTATGGAAAACGCGGGCAGGGCAGTTGCCGAAACTGTCAGAAAAGAAATTTCCGCGCAAAACGGGTATTCACGCGTTATTGTTCTCTGCGGCAAAGGCAACAACGGCGGCGACGGGCTTGTCGCCGCGCGGCATCTCTGTGATGCTTCGCTGGATGTTAAAGTCCTGTGCTGTTTCAAAGAGGAAGACTCCGCAAAAAGAGTCAGAGAGCAGTTGGGAAAAATCAAAAAGGCTTCCGTGGATTTTTTACCGGCTTCGCTTGAAAAGTATCTTGAGAAAGATTGTATCGTGGTTGACGCGCTTCTCGGTATCGGCGTCAGCGGCGAGGTCAAGAGCCCCCATGCGGATTGGATAAACGCCATTAACCGGTGCGGGCACTTTGTGGTTTCCGTGGATGTTCCTTCGGGCCTGGACGCGCTTAACGGTTTGCCCTGCGGAACAAGCGTTAAAGCGGACAGGACAGTCACAATGGGCCTGCCGAAAATAGGTCTGCTATACGAAAAAGCATCCGCTTATACGGGAAAAATAATTATTGCCGATATCGGGTATCCCGATGAGATTTACGATATAAGCCAATCGAGGATAGAGGTTCTGGCTCCTTTTGAGGCAAAAACTTTTATACCCCAAAGGTTCAATCCTTCCGACAAAAGGTCTTACGGCCATGTGTTTATTGTCTCGGGGTCTTCATTATATACCGGCGCGGGCATTATGAGCGCGCGCGCTTCTATGAGAGCCGGCGCCGGACTGGTGACACTTGGTGTTCCCGAAAGCCTGCTTTCTGTGTATCAGTCAAGGTTGATAGAGGAAATGCCTTTTCCTCTCAAAGAAAAAGGCCGCGGCATACTTGGTTTTAAAGCTCTTCCGCAGGTTCTAAACTGGATGCAGAAAGCGGATGCCGCCGTTATCGGACCGGGGCTTTCGGTGGATTCCGAGACCATGGCGCTTGTCCGCGACATTATTAAATACAGCGCCGGCAAGATAGTGCTTGATGCCGATGCCATTACGGCCGTGTCCGAAAATGCCGATATCTTGAATTTTTCGGGAGCCGAAACGGTCCTGACGCCTCACGCCGGTGAAATGGCGCGGCTCTGCGCCTGCACAAAAGAGGAAGTTGAGGAGAACCGATGGGAACTTGCCCTTGAGATAGCGGAAAAGAGGAACACAACTGTTGTGTTGAAAGGCGCCCGCACTGTTATAGCCGGTAAAAACGGGAATTTATTCGTCAATATTACGGGAAACCCCGGCATGGCAACTGGCGGCTCCGGGGACGCTCTCGCCGGCATTATCGGAGCCCTGATTGCGCAGGGGCTCGGCAGTTTCAACGCTTCCGTGTTCGGCGTTTTTCTGCATGGTGTTGCCGGGGACATTGCCGCGTCCAAAAAAGGCGAAATATCCCTGATAGCATCCGATATAATATATTCAATACCCGATGCTTACAGGATGCTCTCGTCCCTGTAAATTATTTTTAACTTGATTTTTGGAAGGGTTTTTATTTTAATAAAGGGCTTGTAACCCAGATTTTATAAAGGCAAAATCTGCCTGTAAGGGTAACCGATTAAATTTTTCAGAAATTTAATTGTGATTGTTGCGGTATACCTTTAGAAGCAACCCGGATTTTTCGCTCTTTTTATTTTTTTTGCCGGCGTAGCTCAATTGGCAGAGCAGCTGACTTGTAATCAGCAGGTTATCAGTTCAAGTCTGATCGCCGGCTCCATAGCAGTGGGTAGGTGCCCGAGTGGCCAAAGGGAGCAGACTGTAAATCTGCCGGCGTAGCCTACGGTGGTTCAAATCCATCCCTACCCACCATATTGCGGGCGTTGCATAGTGGTAGTGCTCTAGCCTTCCAAGCTAGAAGTGTGGGTTCGATTCCCACCGCCCGCTCCATCACCAGTTTGCAATTCTCCCAATTTATCTGCTGCAGTCCCATATATAACTTTGTCTACGGCGTCAAATTCCTTCGGGTGTCCTCAACAGACCCGCCGGGTATGCCTGCGGTACCCTCAGTCATTTTCCTTGTATCCAAAGTCATCTATGTAACTTAGCAACGATAAATGGCGAGAAGTCCAAACTTGGGAAAGTTTTAGAGGGAAGCCTATGCTTCGTTATTTTCACTTTTAAAGAATTAATGCGGCGTCTCGCTCAACTTGCCCGCCCCGAGGAATTCGTAGAATTCCCGGGACTAAAGTCCTTGGAATCTTTCGGATTCCTAAGGGACAACACCTTGTGGCGGGAATGCCTTGTCTATCACGGCATCTGCCTGTCCGAAGTTTCGCTTCGGACACGATAGGTACAAAACCCCACAAATTACGAATTCGCATTTTATGCTATTACAGGCCAATTACGGATTTAAATACCTTTAAATTAAGATTGAAAGCGGAGATTTAAGCGTTATAATAGGTTTAAAGGTGGTACAAAAACCCACAAATTACGAATTCGTATATTATATGTTGCTGTTAATAAATGAGAAGGTTAAATGAAAATGTTCGGAAAGACATGTGTTGTATTCACTGTTGTCCTTGCTGGACTTGTTTTTTGCACAGCAGTTGGGGCTCAGCAATCACAAGAGAAGGCTTCTGGATCAAAGATATACGTTGGTATATTTGATTCTCGTGCTCTGGCAATGGCCTATTATCGTTCAGAACCTTTCAACCGCAAAATAAACGAGATGAAGGCTGAATGTGAAAAAGCGAAAGCACAAGGGGATGAGAAACGAGTTAAGGAGCTTGAAACTGAAGGTCCAGCTCTGCAGGAGTTAGCACACAAACAGGGATTTAGTACTTGGCCTGTGGATAACATTCTTGAAAAAATCAAAGAAAAGATTCCAGAAATTGCAAAAGAGGCTAATGTTGACATAATCATATCCAAGTGGACTATTGCCTACCAGCGATCAGAAATTGAATTTGTTGATGTCACTGACCTCATGGTGAAACTATTTAATCCAGATGAGGAAACCCTAAAATTAGTTAAAGAAATTCAGAAACAAAAACCGATTCCTCTTGAAGAAATTGAGGGGCATCAATGCAAGTAATATCTTTCCCACACAGCTAACTACGCGTTGCAGTGGACTGTCAAAAAGCTGCCGCTTTTTGCCACGCCTTCGGCGCCCTTCCAGGGGCCACTGAACTTAATTCGTTAGCTATCAATAATGTCCGAAGTTTCGCTTCGGACATTTCGGATAGGTTTAAGAGTCAAAGATATAACAGAAGGAGAGTTGTCTTATGAGTAAGAGCGATGGAAAGAAATTGGTAAAACGGTTAGTCCCTGTTTTTATGGTTTTAATTCTTGCGCTTGTTGTTTCTGTCTTGGTATGGGGTATGTGGAAAGGCAGCGATACAAGGTTGAAAGCTATCGCCGCGGATAAGGCTATTCCCGATACCGTTGCTTTGGAGAAAATCGCGAGGACTATCTGGCCTGAGCGCATCAAGAAATTAAGAGTAGAGAAAATATCTTCGGGGGAATATGAGCTGGAAGTCATAATGAGTTACGGAAGTATCGTTGCTTTCGGCGATGTCGGCGAAGAGAAAATAAGGCGCACCGATGAGTTTGCCAGAGGGGCTTTGCGCTGTTTCCGTGCCGGAAAAGATAGGAGACTCGCGAAACTTGTTCTACAGCTTGAAACCCCTGTCAAATCCGCTTTCGGGAACAGGATAGAAAGAATTATTGCTTACAGGACTATACTTTATCTTCAGGATGTAGAGAAAATACCGCAGTGGGAAACCTGCAATATAAATGAAGATGCCAAACAGAAAATAAGAAATTTATGGCATGTAAAATTCGATAGATTCGACGAACTTCGGTAAGATTTAAATGAGGGACAGACACCATATTAAAAGGGGAAATATGGTGTCTGTCCCTCATAAACCATAAACGGGGGTGTTTTTATGACAAAAAGTATGACAAAAAGAAAAATATACATTACCGAGTTTGATAAGGCACGGCTTAACGAGCTTATTTCTGTTGCCGAAGAATTTGGAGGCCATGACAGAAAAGATTTGCAATCTTTAGCGGGGGAACTGGCGCAGGCGGAAGTTGTTTCGCCCAGGGATGTGCCGCCCGATGTGGTAACGATGAATTCAAAAGTTATCCTTTGCGATATTGATACCCGGGAAAAAATGACCTATGTTCTGGTATTTCCCAAAGATGCGGATATTGACAAAGGAAATATCTCTATTCTTGCCCCTGTCGGCACGGCGATTTTAGGTTACGCCATGGGAGATATTATCGAATGGCCGGTCCCGGCGGGGATACGCCGTATCAGAATCGAGAAGATTATCTATCAGCCCGAAGCCGCCGGAGATTTTCATCTGTAGTTTTAATATGCTTTCGTGCAAGTCGGCGCTTTGATAATATTAAATGGAGGAAAGGATATTCTCGCTAATGACTAAAAAATCAAAAGCAGATCAGTTGAATCAACCCGCTTCCACGGTCGCGCGCAAGGATGCGGCAACGTTGCGCGAAGACGCTACCGTACAGCAGGCATTGGAAGAAATCAGGTCGCATGGTCTCGGCGAGAAAATCGTTTATTTCTATGTGGTGGACACCGAAGGCTGTTTAACGGGAGTCCTTCCGACTCGACGCCTGCTTATGTCGCCCTTAAAACAATGCATTTCGGAAGTTATGATAAAACGCGTTAAAACGATTCCTGCGGATGCGACGGTGCTGGAAGCCTATGATTTATTGGCTCATTACAAATATCTGGCGCTTCCGGTCGTGGATGAGCAGAAACATATTGTGGGAGTTATTGACGTTACTATGTTCGCGGATGAGGATTTTGAAATTTCCGAGCGGGAAAGGATGGATAAAGTGTTTGAATCCATCGGGTTTCGTGTTTCTCAGATAAGGAATGCCTCGCCGTTCCGCGCTTTCCGGTTTCGGTTCCCGTGGCTGATGGCAACAATCGGTAGCGGGACAATATGCGCTTTGCTCGCCAGCGCTTACGATGTTACTCTGGCAAAAAGCCTGGTGCTGGCCTTTTTCCTGACACTGGTTTTGGGGTTGGGAGAGAGCGTCAGTATGCAGTCTATGACTGTGGCTATCCATACTTTGCGTTTGTCTCGTCCGACACTGCGGTGGTATGTCAGGGCGTTGCGGCGGGAGGTGGGCACCGCGTTTCTCCTCGGAGGGGCTTGCAGTATTATAGTCGGTTTAACCGTATGGGGCTGGCGCGGGGAAGGATTGGCGGCGATAGTTATCGGAAGCAGTCTTTTATTTGTGATTTTTGCCAGTTGTCTTTTTGGATTAAGCATTCCGGCGCTGTTGCACGCGTTGAAACTCGATCCCAAAATTTCGGCCGGACCTGTTACTCTTGCGGTAGCGGATATTTGCACCATCATTCTTTATCTCAGCCTGGCGGCGCTGTTGCTGTAATAAATGGCATACACAAGTTTGGGGAATATTTAAGGGTCTAACATAAAACAGGAATTATCATGACAAATATTAAACTTACTTCTTTTGTATCGGCCCTTTTAATTTTTTCCGCCGTGTTTTTGTTTCCGGGAACTGCCGGCGCGCAAATGGCTCTTTATAAAAATCCGAGTCTTGCCGTTGAACAAAGGGTCGAAAATCTGTTAAAACAGATGACTTTAGAGGAGAAAATTGCCCAGGTCGCGGGGGCGGACCATATGAACACGCCCGAGAACAAACGGCTGGGAATACCGTCGCTGAAAATGACCGACGGGCCTCACGGCGTCAGGTGGGGACAGGCGACTTGTTTCCCGACTTTGGTAACACTGGGCTCAAGCTGGGACCCGGTGCTTCTGAGGGCTGTCGGGAAAGCTCTCGGAAGAGAAACGAGAGCGAAAGGCAGGAATGTGCTTTTGGGCCCGTGTATCAACATACACAGGACTCCGTTGGGCGGCAGGAATTTCGAGAGTTTCGGGGAAGACCCTTATCTGATATCGCAACTGGTGACAGAATACGTAAAAGGTGTCCAGGGCGAAAAAATCGGGACTTCGACAAAACATTTCGCGTGTAATAACCAGGAGTATGAAAGAACGATAATAAGTGTGGAGATAGACGAGAGAACACTCAGGGAAATTTATCTGCCCGGATTTGAAGCCGCCGTTAAGGAAGCCGGCACAGTGACGGTAATGGGCGCTTATAATAAAATCAACGGCGATTATTGCTGCGCGAATAAACATATTTTAACGGATATACTTAAAGATGAGTGGGGTTTCAGGGGTTTTGTGGTATCGGACTGGGATGCCGTGCATAGCACCGTCAAAACGGCGAATGCGGGGCTTGACTTGGAAATGCCCGGTCCGCCGAAATTTTACGGCAAGCATCTTTTGCGAGCCGTCAAAAACGGCGAGGTCAGCGAAAAGGTTTTGAACGATAAAGTCCGCCGCATATTGAGGGTTATGTTTTATCTTGGATTGTTCGATGCCCCCGACCCGAAACTGGAAGGCGCCAGCGATACAAAAGAACACCGGGCGCTTGCTAGAGAAGCCGCGAGGCGCGGGATAGTCCTTTTGAAAAATGATAACCGGACGCTTCCCATAGACAGGAACAAAGTAAAATCCATTGCGGTTATAGGGCCCAAAGCCGAAACCGCTCTTCTCGGAGGAGGAGGAAGTTCCAGTGTGACGCCTAATCGTGCTGTTACCCCGCTGGACGGCATGACAGGAAAATGCGAAGACGGTAAAATTAAAATAAATTTTGCAAGAGGTTGCGCGATGCCGAAGGATTTGGTGCCTATCAACTTCGGGGAATTTACGACACCCGGACCGAACCCGCAGAGCGGACTCAGAGCCGAATATTTTAACAACACGAATTTCAGCGGAATCCCAGCCGTTACAAGGGTGGACGGCAGGGTTAATTTTGATTGGGGTGGCAGTTCGCCGGCCGCTAATATCAGGAACGATAATTTTTCCGCGCGGTGGACAGCTAATTTTACGCCTTCGGCGTCGGGGAACTATGACCTTGGCCTGTTAAGCGATGACGGCAGCCGTCTTTACATAGACGGTAAACTTATTGTCAATAACTGGGGGGAACACGGTCCCGATATAAGAAGAGGCGCTGTTTTTTTGGAAGCGGGCAAGACTTACGATGTGCGTATCGAGATGTTCGAAAGCCGGGGCAATGCTGTTATTAAATTGGGTTATACTCCGGAAGATAATGTTCTGCTTGATGAAGCGGTTGATATTGCCTCGAAGTCGGATGTGGCGGTAGTATTTGTCGGGATATCGTGGGAAATAGAAGGAGAGGGCGTTGATAAACAAAACCTTAACCTTCCCAAATATCAGGATGAGCTTATAAAGGCTGTAGCCGCGGCAAATAAAAACACGGTCGTTGTCCTGATAAACGGGACGCCCCTTTTAATGGATAAATGGATAGATGATGTTCCTTCGGTGGTCGAATCGCTGTATGCTGGGCAGGAGGGGGGAGACGCTATCGCCGATATACTTTTCGGAGACGCCAACCCTTCGGGCAAATTGACGGTCACATTCCCGAAAAGAATCGAGGACTCGCCGTCATATAAAAATTATCCCGGCGACCGCGGGAAAGTTTATTATGAAGAAGGTATTTTTGTGGGATACAGGCATTTTGATAGGGAAAACATCGAGCCGCTTTTCCCGTTCGGACACGGACTTTCATATACGACATTCAAATATGACAACCTTAAAGTAGCGGCCGGTTCCGGTAAGATTGCCGCGACAGTCAGCGTTGATATATCCAATACAGGGGAAAGGGAAGGCGCCGAAGTCGTTCAGCTGTATGTTCAGGATCCTGAATGCAGCGTTGAAAGGCCCGTAAAAGAACTTAAAGGATTTAAAAGGATAAACCTGAAACCGGGTGAAACCAAATCAGTAACATTTAAATTGACGGGAAGAGACCTTTCTTTCTACGACATAAAAACCAAAAGCTGGGTTGCCGAACCGGGGAAATTCAACGTGCTTATAGGAAGCTCGTCGAGAGATATCAGACAGGAAGGGAGTTTTGAGTTGTAGAAGACAGAGACAAACGGTTTACTTAATTGAGCGATTAGCGTAACTGTGCAAAGATTAACTATGCTTTCGGTTATATAAAAGACAAAACTGGAGAACTAAAAATAAATCTGCACCATTCTTCAATGCCTTATGTCGGATAAGCGGAAAATCATTTTCTTTTTGCTGAGATTATCGTTACCGTTTCCACCGGGACATCGCTGTGGCGTCCCGAATTCGTGGTTTTAACTTTTGCTATCTTATCGACGATATCCATTCCTTCCGTTACTTTCGCGAAAACCGCGTATCCGTAATCGCGGGTTCCGTGGTCAAGGAATTCGTTGTCTTTCAGGTTTATGAAAAACTGGGAGGTCGCGCTGTTTATATCCTGCGTCCTTGCCATCGAGAGCCATCCTTTTTTGTTTTTTAGCCCGTTGGCGGCTTCATTTTTTATCGGCGGTCTGGTGCGTTTTTGCGCCATATCTTTTGTAAAACCGCCGCCCTGTATGACAAAACCGGGAATAACCCTGTGGAAAATCGTGCCGTCATAAAAACCCGAATCTGTATATTTAAGGAAATTTTCGCAGGTTTCCGGCGCTTTATCTGGATAAAGTTCGATTGTGAAATTTCCGAGGGTTGTCGTAAAAAGGACTTCGATACCGCCGTTTTTGCCCGGGGAAACAGAGGATGTCAGGAGAAAAGAAAAAACAAAACCGCCCGAGATAATCATAGTTTTTAACATAAAAAATCCCCTTTGTTGGAAATTAAAACCTTATTTTAATATAATATGGCAATAAGATATACAGTTTTCTGAATCATTAATAGGGGTGTCTGTGGTAAATACGGTAAAAAAATTTCTTAAACTGATTTTTTCCGTGTCGCTTGTTGTTTGCCTTTATGCGTATTTCTTCAAGGCGGGGAAATTCCCGGACGGGAAGGAAATCCTGCCGCAGTTATACCGGGAACCTTCGCAAGTCAAATGCGATGTGCAACCGTTTGAGGTGAAATCTGGCAGGATTATTTATACGGTGAAACCCCTGTATGAATATCAGCTTTACGGAATGATAGTTTCCCAGCACGACAGCTCAAGCTGGTGGGATTATTATCACAAGGACTGGAAAGACAGCCTTAACATCAGGGACATAGGAGTCCTTTGGGGGGATAATTTAAAAACCGAAGTGTATAAAGATATGAAATTCAAAAGCGGTTCATGGACGCTTTACTGGTATTACCCTAATTCGGAAGTCCGCTCAAGGTTTAATGAAACCCATGGTTCCAATAACCATTTGCTGGTATCCGATGAAAATATTATTCAAATGATAAAGACAGCCCGCGCCGGAGACCAAATTTACTTTGAAGGATATCTCGCCGAATACAGCTATCCGGGCTGGTCTCGCGGAACAAGCGTTTCAAGAACTGATACCGGTTCGGGAGCCTGCGAAACGGTCTTTGTAACCGGATTTAAAATTTTGAAGCGGGCGAATGTTTTTTGGTGGAAAGTCGTATCTTTCTGCAGGACGGCCGCAGCCGTTTCACTTGCGCTGATGCTTTTTCTGGTTGTAAAATATCCTCTAAAATAAGCAAAAACATAGCCGGCGGGCGGTTACCTTATTTTAACCTTGGGAAAAACTTATCCGGTCGCCCGGTTAAGTTTTTTACTTAGACACTATATCTGGTGGTTATACGGCAAACAGGCAACTATATTTAGTTATGAGGCGGAAATTGTAGTTAATTGCCTGATACTATGCTTTTTACAGCTAAAAAAAATATTGAAAAATTTGTATTTTTTTTCTTGACTTCATGTTGCCGAATATATATTATTGCGTCTCTGTGTGAAATTGTAGGGTATTTCTTGACGGCAAAAAAAGGATTTCATACCGAAGAAAAGTAGCAGCAAAACACAAAAGCTGATGTGTAAGAATTGCTACTTCCAACAGGAAGAAAGTCTGCACATCTCGGGATTTACCGACGCCAAGAGAAACAGGATAAAACCTGTGACTTGGGGAAGTTTTTTGTGCTTTGCCCACGTAGCTCAGTTGGCAGAGCACGTCCTTGGTAAGGACGAGGTCACCAGTTCGATCCTGGTCGTGGGCTCCAGATAATGGAGTTTTGAAGATATAGATAGATAAAAAACCTAACTTCTTTAAAAAAGGGGAGAGTTATGGCCAAGGAAAAATTTGAGAGGACGAAACCGCACGTAAACGTAGGTACGATAGGGCACGTTGACCATGGTAAGACGACATTGACCGCGGCTTTGACGAAGGTGCTTGAGCAGAAAGGGCTGAGCAAATTCATCAGCTACGATGAGATAGCGAAGGCGTCCGAGTCACAGGGGCGGAGAGACGCCACGAAGATATTGACGATAGCGACATCGCATGTTGAATATTCATCTGAGAAGAGACATTATGCCCATGTTGACTGTCCTGGGCACGCTGATTACGTAAAGAACATGATAACCGGAGCGGCGCAGATGGACGGGGCGATACTGGTAGTGAGCGCTGTTGACGGACCGATGCCGCAGACAAGGGAACACATACTGCTGGCGAGACAGGTTGGGGTTCCGTATATAGTGGTGTTCATGAACAAATGCGATTTGGTGGACGACCCCGAACTGCTTGATTTGGTAGAGCTCGAGGTAAGAGAACTTCTGAACAAATACGAATTTCCCGGGGACAAGATACCAGTGATAAGAGGGAGCGCCACGAAGGCGATAGCATCGCCGAACGCTGACAGTCCCGATGCCAAACCGATACTTGATTTGGTGAAAGCGCTTGATGAATACATACCCGAACCGCAGAGAGAAGTTGAGAAACCGTTCCTTATGCCTGTTGAAGACGTATTTTCGATAACGGGCAGGGGCACAGTGGGGACAGGCAGGGTAGAGAGAGGTATGGTAAAAGTTGGGGACGAAGTTGAGGTAGTAGGGATAAAACCCACGATGAAGACGGTAGTGACCGGGGTAGAGATGTTCCGGAAAGAACTTGACCAGGGCCAGGCGGGAGACAACGTTGGGCTGCTGTTAAGAGGAGTGGACAAGGAACATCTTGAGAGAGGCCAGGTATTGTCAAAACCGGGCTCTATTACTCCGCACAAGAAATTCAAGGCGGAAGTATATGTTCTTACGAAAGACGAAGGCGGGAGACACACGCCGTTTTTCGCGGGATACAGGCCGCAGTTTTATTTCCGGACGACGGATGTTACTGGGATAGTCAACGAGCTTATAGGCAAAGACGGGAACAAAGCCGAGATGTGTATGCCCGGAGACAACGTTCAGATGCAGATAGATTTAATATGCCCGATAGCGATGGAGAAGACGCTGAGATTCGCCATAAGAGAAGGCGGCAGAACTGTGGGAGCGGGCAGAGTAACCGAGATTATCGAATAA
>JAQUNG010000021.1 GCA_028717725.1 bacterium
GAGAATATTACTGCAGGATGTTTTATAAATTGTACGGGCTTGAAACCATCTCTCTCCGCTATTTTAATGTTTTTGGACCCAGGCAGGATCCCCAAAGCGATTATGCGGCTGTCATTCCGAAGTTTATAAGCGCGATTATATTAGGGAACAGGCCCGTGATTTATGGCGACGGCAAACAGTCAAGGGATTTTACTTTTGTCCAGAATGTCGTGGAAGCGAACATTGTTGCCTGCGGCGCGGCCGGGGACGCTGTGGGGAAAGTGTACAATATTGCAGGCGCGGACAGGTATTCTTTGCTGGATTTACTGGACAACCTGAAAAAAATATCGGGTATCGATGTAGATCCTGTCTTTGAAAAAGCGCGGCTTGGCGATGTCAAGCACAGCCAGGCGGACATAGACAGCGCGAAAAAATATCTCGGATTTAAGATTTCCGTAGGTTTCGGCGACGGGCTGGAAAAAACATTTGAATGGTATAAAAACACCAGTATACAGGCGATAAAATGAAAATTCCGGTTATTGACCTTGGCAAACTGTATAACGAAATTAAACCAGAAATAGATACTGCGATAGCAAGGGTTATAAGTGATACGAATTTTATACTGGGTCCGGAAGTATCCGAGTTGGAAAAAGAAATCGCGGCATACTGTGAGGCGAAATACGCCGTTGGATGCGCTTCGGGAACGGATGCCCTGCTTTTGTCATTGATGTCTATGGGAATCGGTCCGGGAGATGAAATCATTACGACCCCGTTTACTTTCTTCGCCACGGCAGGATCTATCTCAAGGACCGGAGCAACACCTGTTTTCGTGGATATAGAACCTGAAACTTTTAATATAAATCCTGAATTGACTGAACCGAAAATAACCAAAAAGACAAAAGCGATTTTGCCCGTACATCTTTTCGGACAGACGGCCGACATGGATCCTTTCCTGAAACTGAAAGAAAAGTATAATCTTTTTATTATTGAGGATGCTTGTCAGTCGATAGGGGCAAAATATAAAAATAGAGCCGCAGGATCAATTGGGGATGCCGGTTGTTTCAGTTTTTTTCCAACGAAAAATCTAGGTGGATTTGGCGACGGGGGTATGCTGGTGACAAACGATTCCGGCATATATGAGAAAACGAGATCCCTCAGGGTCCACGGCGGCAGAGACAGGTATTATCATGATTATATCGGTATCAACAGCCGTCTTGATACCATACAAGCGGCAATACTTTTAGCTGAGATAAAGTATCTGGATAAATGGATCGAAAAGAGACGGGAAAATGCCCTGCTGTATGATAATTTTTTCCGCGGGTTAAAAAACATCCGTATTCCCTCCGAAAAGAAATCTTTTTACCATGTTTACAATCAATATACGCTTCGGGTGAAGAACAGGCCGGGACTTGTGAAAGCTCTCGAAAAAGAGGGTATAGGATATGGGATCTATTATCCGCTGCCTTTGCATATGCAGGATTGTTATAAAAATCTCGGTTATGGAAAAGGTGATTTTCCGGAAGCGGAAAAAGCTTCTGGCGAAGTTTTATCCATACCCGTGCATCCGTTCCTGGATGAAGATTCCATAAATAAAGTAGCGGATACGGTGCGAAATTTTAGCGGAGGATGATTTTGGATAATGGAACGAAAAATGATTTAAAAGACCTTGTAAGTGAAACGGCGTCATATCTTGAAGGGAAAAAGAAAGAAGGGATTGCTTTTGTTGACTCTCTTGTTTCTCCGGATGCAACCGCCGGTTCCGCAATCAAAGATGATATTTCCCAAAAGACAGATTTATTTGAATCTGAGAAATCAGTATCGGAAATAGAAACCGTATCCGGGCTGGAAGAACTGGATGCAATGGTTAACAGGTGCAGAAGATGTCCCCTGGGAAATTTGAGAAAAAACGCTGTTTTTGGGGAAGGCAACCGCAATACCCGCCTTATGTTTATAGGGGAAGCGCCGGGTTTCGAAGAGGATCTTCAGGGAAAACCTTTTGTGGGACGGGCGGGCCGCCTTTTAACCGATATCATTACGAAAGGGATGAACCTAAAAAGAGAAGATGTCTTTATCACGAATATTTTAAAGTGCCGCCCGCCCGAAAACAGGAATCCTCTGCCCGAAGAAATAAGTTGCTGTGAACCATATCTGTTAAAACAGATAGACTTTATAAAACCCGGGGTCATTTGCACCCTTGGAAATTTTGCCGTTCAGACGCTCCTGCAAACCAAAGACGGTATCACAAAAATACGGGGCCGGTTTTTTGATTACAGGGGTATCAAGTTGATGCCGACTTTTCATCCAGCGTATCTTTTGAGAAACTATTCGCGAAAGAACAGGGAATATGTGTGGGAAGATGTCAAAAAGATACTTGCCGAAATCTGAACCGCGTTATCTGTGCTGTTCCACATAAGCCAATAATTTCTCTTTGCAGAATTTTGATATATCCGTGAAATTTATCGCGAATCCCACACTGTCGGTTATCCCGGAATAAGATGTAAGGAATCTTACCACCGGACCCCTGATACAAACCGGATCCTGGCTGCCTGGCAAGTAGAGAGCCACTTCGGTTGTAGATCCAAGCAGCACAGATTCTTTTTTATGCAGAGGAATTTCTATTACGGCCCCGCTGGCGCTGATATTCGAAATTTTTGAGGATACTTGTTCTTGTATCAAACACTTTGAATCATCCCTGATAATTTTTATGGTGGCATTAAGATTTGTGTTAACACGCGGGTATTTTCTCCTGTGCCTTTTTGTTTCCATCCTTCCCAGCGAAGAATATTCTTCATCGGCCACATCAAGGGATATGGTTTCAATTTCCTTTAGTATCATTTGTGCTTTTACATTGTTGGCATCTTGTTCAAGCAGATCCTGACAGATTGCTTTTGCTTTGTCTTTATCTCCTTTTTTAAAGTATGATTCGGCAATGAACTCCGAACATTCCATAATTTTCCGGTTTATATCGGGAAAGTCCGGTTTTTCGTTGGAAATCGAGTTAAAATATCCAAAAGCTGTTTCATAGTCATCTTTGGAAAAATAGATAGTTCCGAGCCAGTATCTTGCTTTTGTATTATCGGAGTCAACTTCAAGCGTTTTAAGATAGAAATCCTCCGCGGCATCGATGTTTTGGGGGCCTTCCATTTTTCTGTAAACGTCCCCGAGCCTGTTATATAGACTTGCGCATTTTTTATTTAATTTCAAAGCTTCCTGGTAATAGAATATGCCATCTTTCAGGAAATTATCCTTTTTGATAAAACAGCAGATGTCGCCCAGGGCGACATAAGCCGGGAAGTGGTAATCCATTTTTGGAGGCTTTAAAAGGTATTTTGCTTTCTCCGATTTTACTATCAAAAGCAATATTTTTTCCGCTATGTCATATCGGTTAACGCGTATGCATACAATGCTTGCCCTGTAAAGCAGGTCTGCGAATGAAGATCCCAGTTCCCTGCAGACCTCATAAACTTCAATTTTATCCTCTTCCGATACTATATAACATCTGCCGAGTTCTTCGAGGATAAACCGGTCCGTTAACCCGAATTTTTTAAAAGCTCTTTCGCACCAGAATTTGTATTCCGCCGAGCGGTATTTCTGATACGGAGACCAATCAGCGTTAACGTGTTTTATAAGAAGAGTTAGCACCTGCGGTATATCTTTATCCATCTGGATAAGGTTTTTTATAAGCTGGATGTGTGTTTCGCTCAGGGAAGAAATTTTTGAAATTGTTTTATCGAGAAAAGACATATTTCCTTTGATGTTGCGGCCATAGCCTATAGCTTCCAGAAGGGAAGAGAAGGCCGAATCATAATTGCATTTGGACAGCTCTATTTTTGACCTGAAGAAATACAACGCGGAGACGAATTCGAGGGGAACAAAACTTTTCTGTTTTGATATTGAGATTAATTCATTGCATTCCGATTCGGCAAGGGAAAACTCATTATCCTGAATCAATTTTTCCAGTCTATGCAGTTTTTTCTTTTCAGACCAGTTTATCATAAGCGCTTAATTATATCATAAATACTACCAGTATGCTTGAAATGTGTCAAATTATTAGAGAGCGGCTATTGCCGTGATTCCTACATCCGCGCCTTTGGGCAGGGAACCCGCTTCAATGGTTGTTCTCGCAGGATACGGTTCCGAGAAAAATGAACCGTATGCGCAGTTGACTTCGGCAAAATAGTCCATTCGGGAAAGAAAGATTTCCGTTTTAACCACATTTTTATACGTCAGTCCGGCTTCCTTTAATATCTCTCCCAGATTTTTCAGGATAATTTCTGTCTGAACGGCGGGACTTCCTTTAAGCAGGTTGCCATTGTGTAAATCTATCGGGAATTGGCATGAGATAAACAAGAAATTATTTGACAATATAGCCTGTGAATAAGGGCCTATTGCCTTGGGAACCAAGTTTGTGGTAATCTGTTTCATATATTACTCCTTCTTTTACCGCATTTGAGTATATATTTTAAACGGGGGAACCGAAAAATGAAAACTTTTTTTAGCAGATTGTTTTTGTTTCTGGCTAGCTTGTTTTTGCTGTTTTCCTGCAATGCCTTTTCTGAAATCTCCGAAGATTCTGAAGAAAATATGCAGAATATGCATGCCGCGGGTTTGTTTATGCTTTCAAAAGGTAAAGTAAGTTCTGCCGAAGAAAAATTTGCCGCCGCCGGGCAAAAAGCCGTTTTACTGGGATCGTGGCAGGGGTGTATGGAGTCCGGTTATGGATTTTTGGCCTGCGATAAGCCATATGAGGGTGTCAAATATTTTGAGAATGCTTTTGCAATCGCCCGGGAAGATGCCGATTGGAGAGGCTGTTTAGCCGCGGGTGTTGCTCTTTTAAATATGCCTTTGGAATTTAAAGTTCGCGCTAAGGGAAATGATGCCGTAAATTCCGCGTATGAGTATGTCCTGTCCGAGCAGAATCTTTATGGACTTATTGAAATTGCGAAAGCGTCTTGGGCTATGAAAAAAATTGATATGTCCCTGAAGTGCCTTGACGTGGCGAAACTTATTGCAGAAAAACAGGAAACTGCCGTTGCTATGAATCAAATAGCCTCTGTTTATAAAAGTATGGGAAGGAAAAATGAGGCTAAAGAATGTTATATCTTATCTAAAAAGTTTGCTAAAGGTGTAAAGCAGATAGTTCTTCCACCTCCCGGATGGGAGCCTGCCGGAGAAACTGTTGCGGGACCGAAAGACGTTCCCATTGAAACCCAAAAGACTTTAAGGTCCTCATCCGATTCTCAAATAGACCGGAATGCCGCTGAGGGAAAAGAAGCGAAAAGATTGAAATTGGAACAGGATAAAATCGAAGCTGAAAAATATCAGTATGCCGTTGCGTATGCGCCATATTACTCATACCCGTTCCCTTTTTATGACACATGGAGGCCTTTTGGCTCCAGATATATAAATTCATGGGCGACCGATAGGCTTGGTTTTTATTATGGAAGCAGGGGAAATTATTACAGGTTTGATTACCGGCATTAGCCGGTTATAATAAAGATAAAGGATCTACATCTACGGACAGACTTATTCCTCCGGTTAAATTCGAGTTATTGAGTATTCCTTTAGCCGCTTTCCGCAGCGCTTTTATATCCCGACTTTTCAAAAGTATTTGCCATCTGAAATTGCATTTTGTTTTTTGGATTGCCGCGGGGGCGGGTCCTAAAAATTCAATTCCGGTAGTTTTGTTTTTCAGGGCGGTTTCATATAAAAACTCGGCTTTGCTTTTAACATTTGCCTCATTTTTGCCTGAAAGGATAAAATTAACCATATGAGTAAAAGGAGGATACCTCAATTCTTTGCGGAAATGCAGTTCTTTATCTATAAAATCCTTGTAGGAATGGTTGGCAGCGGAAGTTACTGAATAGTGCTTGGGCAGGCATGTTTGTATTATGACTTTACCCGGAACGGCGCCTCTGCCCGATCTGCCCGAAACCTGTGTGAGCAGTTGATAGGTTATTTCCGCGGAGCGAAAATCAGGCAGCGAAAGGGATAGATCGGCGAATATTATCCCCACCAAAGTTACATTGGGAAAATCGAGACCCTTTGCCACCATTTGAGTCCCAATCAAAATATCATATTTTTTATTTGCGAAATCAGTTAACAGTTTTCTGTGAGCATTTCTGAAAGATGTCGTATCGGAGTCCATCCGGAGCAATTTTGCGTGGGGAAATAATTTTTTGATATGGTATTCGACTTTTTCCGTGCCCAGACCGAGCTGTATAAGTTTAGGGTTCCCGCAGGACGGACATGCTGATAAAAACTTACTATTGTAACCGCACAGATGGCAGAACAGCATTTTTTTTGATTTATGGTAGGTCATTGACACACTGCAATTCCTGCATTTGATTGTTTCTCCGCATGATGGACATATCAGAGACGATGCAAAACCGCGCCTGTTGATAAATAAGATGGTTTGTTCTTCTTTTGATAACCGCATATCCATCTCACGCGCTAACTCTTCGGAACATGATAATTTCAGGTTTTGTCTGTCTGACCTCATATCAATGACTTCGACAGAGGGAAGTGTTTTCCCGTCGATTCTGCTTGGCAGGGAGAGCAACTTATATTTGCCGATGGTTGTGTTGTAATACGATTCCAGGGATGGTGTTGCCGAGCCGAGAAGCACCACAGCCTTCTCAAATTTTGCTCTTACTACTGCTACGTCCCTCGCGTTATATTTCGGGCTGTCTTCCTGTTTATAGCTTTTTTCGTGCTCTTCGTCCACTATTATCAGGCCTAAATCTTCTACGGGTGCAAAAACGGCGGATCTGGCGCCGATGACGATTTTTGCCAGGCCTTTAGATATCTTTTCCCACTGTTGCGATCGCTGGCCGTCCGATAAACCGCTGTGGATAACGGCTATCGGTTCATTTATCCTTCTCCGGAACCTATCGATTGTCTGTGGAGTCAATGATATTTCGGGAACTAGGACTATAGCTCCTTTTGAGCGTAAGAGAGTCTCATTTATTGATTTGATGTAAATTTCTGTTTTTCCGCTTCCTGTTACACCGTGCAGAAGATAAGGATAGAATTCATTTGCCTTTATCGCGTCGATTATCTCTTTCAAAGAAGTTTCCTGGTCTTTCGTTAAATTGATTTCATGCATAAGGGGATAATCAAAGAATATACTGTCTTTTTCTGATGCACAAATGGATTTCATCGACAGGAAACCTTTTTCAACCAGGGATATTACGGCCTGTTTTGAAGATTTTGCGGCGGATGAGAGTTTCTGGATGTCAAATTCTTTCTTTTCCGAATGAGAACAAATGAATCTAAGGATTGCGGACTGTTTCGGAGATTTTTTTTGTATTTCAGACGCTATTTCCGAAAGGCGGGTTAAAGAAAGAGAAGGGATAATCTTATAATCTTTTCTGCCTTTTATATTTTTTCTTATGCCGGGGGGCAGAAAAGATCTGTAAACCATGCCGAGGGGGCACAGATAATATTCCGATATCCATGACGCGAGTTTTATTAAATTCTGTGAAAGCGCGGGTTTCTCGTTTATAGTAGCGATAATTTCTTTAAGTTCGGGCCGGTTTGAGCTGTGTGAGATATTTGTGACATATCCCCTGAGAACTTTATTTCTGAAAGGGACTTTGACCATTGCGCCGGGTGAAACCGCTGATGCCAGGTCTTCGGGTATAATATAATCGAATTCCCTGAATACGGGAATTTCCAGCACGACTTTTGCTATCATAATGAAAAATGTTATCACAATACCGAAAATCAAGAAACGCAAATAATTATTGCTTGATAATGTGATATGGTTTACCTTTATGAAGTAATTTAGGATGGTGATATATGGGAAAGATGAAAGTAGTGCTGTTGGAGTCAACCGGTGATGCGGTAAATATAATATATTCTGCTTGCAGACAATGTTATTCCTCTTGTTTTGCGGCGGATATATTCAAAGATAAAAAAATATCTGCCAGGCAGAAGTCGGTTTTTATCAAGAAAATAGTGGCATCCGGGCATGAGAGTCCGCTTGAACACGCAAAATTCACCTTTGCTGTTGATGGTGTTTCGAGGGCTTTAACTCATCAGCTTGTAAGACACCGTATTGCTTCTTATTCGCAGCAAAGCCAGAGGTATGTCAAAGATGAGAATTTCAATTACATTATGCCGCCTGTTTTTGAGACGGACGCGGTTTTGAAAAAAGAATATCAGTCATGTATGCGAATGATAGGCGGGTGTTACAGCAGATTGATTCGGATGTTGGAACGCAAGGGGATAAAAGGGGAAACAGCCAATCAAGACGCGAGATTTATCCTGCCTCAGGGCGCGGAAACCAAGATAGTTGTTACCATGAATTGCAGAGAACTTATTCACTTTTTCAATCAGCGTTGTTGCGCGAGAGCGCAATGGGAAATAAGACGGCTTGCACGGGATATGTTAAAGATATGCGTTAAAAAACTGCCGGAAATTTTTTCGGGAGCCGGTCCTAAATGCGAAACGCTGAAATATTGCCCCGAAGGAGAATTTTCATGCGGAAGATACCCTGTCAGAGAAAAACGCGGCAGATAATTATTTGCCGGTATCCGCTCCTTTAAAAATAAACCATAGAAGATAAACAAAAGCCGAACTGTAACAGAAGGTGATCACGGGCATGACAATTATTATAAGCCGTGAATCTTTTATTTTGTCCAGGGAACTCATCAGTAATTTGAATAATCCGCAGTATAGAGCAAACGCGATTGAATAAATGCTAACTAGGACACTGAGCAGCGTAGCAGTTATGAAGCCCGCGAGGGAATATTCCGAAAGGCCGAGAAATACCAGATATATAGCATAAATGTTTACGGCGCTGCCGGTGTAAGAAGCGACGATAGAAAAAGTCAGTGCTTTTTCGAGTTTCAAACTATGCTTTATTAAAGTTTTGCTTTCCATATTGTCGCAGTGAACGGCTTTAAACTATTCTATAATAATCCTGTAATAACATTCAAATGATTTACCCGGATTGAGTGATATGATCCCTTCTTTTTCTCTTAGTAACCCCGAACAATTATATTTGTCGGCAAGGCCGAACCATGGTTCGATGCATATAAAAAGGGGATATTCGGGTTTCATCCATAAACCCATGTAAGGGAAATTCCCAAGCTCAACCGTTATTTTATGCGGGGACAGACAGGATTTCAATGACACGAAATTCGATTTTAAATATTTTAATATTATAGCGTCATTTTGAAAGATGTCCGGATTTAGCCGGAATACATTTGTGTTATCGAGAAAAATTTCATCCGTTCCGGACAGCAGACCGTTTTTGAGAAACAGCCTTTTTGCGTATTCTTTTTTTTCGAATTCGATATAATAGTCCGCGAATTGCTCATTCGGGAAAAAAGGGCATTTAAATCCTGGGTGAGCTCCTATCGAAAACCACATTATCCGTGAATCTATGTTGTATGTTTTAAAAGAAATTTTTAGGCTGGTTTTTTCGAGCAAATATGTTATTTCAAGAATAAATTTAAAAGGGAATATGTTTAAGGTGTGTTTGTCATAGCGCAACCCGTATGAAATGAGATTTTTATCTTTCTTCCTGATTTTAAACCTTGAATCCCTTGCGAAACCATGTTGATTTAGGCTGTAGAGATTATCGCCGAATTTATAAGAGTTGTCTTTCAGTTTGCCTACTATGGGAAAAAGCACGGGAGAATGCCTTTCCCATATTTTTTGATTTGCCTCCCATATGAATTCGATCCCGCGGGATAAAAGTTTGAAACTTTTTAGTTCCGCGCCGAAGTCATCCACAACGATTTCGGCATATTTATTTGCTATAGAGGAAAGCATTTACTTAATATCTCTGTGATATTCCTGAATGGATTTAACAGTAAATTTTCCCTTTCTTGATTCCGCGATACCTTTTACGGCCGCGAGAGCGGCGGGAACGGTGGTTATATAAGGGATTTTATATCTTATCGCCGCTTTTCTGATATAAGAATCATCTTGTTTGCTTATATTGCCTATGGGAGTGTTTATTATTAGTTGGATTTCTTTGTTTTTTATCGCGTCAACTATATTGGGCCTTCCCTCATGTAATTTTTTTATCTGCTCGGTTTCTATTCCGTTTTCCCTGAGATATGAGTGGGTTCCCGCCGTAGCCAATATTTTAAAATCAAGTTTTTTAAACTGTTTGGCTATTTCCAGAGCGCCTTTCCGTTCCTTGTCGGTCAATGTTACGAGGACCGTTCCTTCGATAGGAAGTTCGGGTTTCGCTGCTTCCTGCGCTTTGAAATACGCTAAACCGAAAGAATCAGCTATGCCGAGCACTTCGCCGGTAGAACGCATTTCGGGTCCGAGTACGGGGTCAACTTCATGGAACATGGAAAAAGGAAGTACAGCTTCTTTTACCCCGAAATGGGGTATTTTTTTGTTTTTCAGGTTTAATTCGGCAAGTTTTTTGCCGAGCATCAGCTGTGTCGCGATTTTTGCCATTGAAATATTGCAAATCTTGGAAACAAGCGGCACCGTTCTTGAAGCTCTTGGATTGGCTTCCAGCACATACACCGTATCATTCGCGATTGCGTATTGTATATTCATCAGACCGACTACATTCAATTCTCTGGCTATTTTTTTTGTATATTCGCATATGGTTTTTAGATGTTTTTCCGGTATGCTGACCGGCGGTATAACGCACGCGGAATCTCCGGAATGTATGCCCGCTTGTTCAATATGTTCCATAACGGCGGGTATAAATGTGTCAATACCGTCTGAAATTGCGTCCGCTTCAGCTTCCACGGCGTTTTCGAGAAATTTATCGATTAGTATAGGCTTTTCGGGCGTTACATCGGTTGCAGCGGCTACATATTCTTTTAGCATCTGTTCGTCGTGGACTATTTCCATTCCGCGGCCGCCCAATACATATGAAGGCCTGACCATAACAGGGTATCCGATGCGCTTAGCGATATTGACAGCCGCTTCCAGTGTGCTTGCCATTCCGGATTCAGGCATAGGTATTTTGAGTTTGACCATCATTTTTCCGAACCGGTCGCGGTCTTCGGCAAGGTCTATTGTTTCGGGAGTAGTCCCCAGAATCTTAACCCCCGCTTTTTCCAGTTCATTTGCCAGGTTTAGCGGTGTTTGTCCTCCAAATTGGACAATAGCCCCGGCGGGTTTTTCTTTTTTATAGATACTCAAAACATCTTCAACCGTCAGGGGTTCGAAGTAGAGTTTGTCCGATGTATCATAATCTGTAGAAACCGTTTCAGGATTACAGTTTATCATTATGGTTTCATAACCCTCATCTTTTAACGTAAAAGCCGCATGAACACAGCAGTAATCAAATTCGATTCCCTGTCCGATTCGGTTGGGGCCGCCGCCAAGAACCATGACTTTTTTGTTGGATGTCGTTTTGACTTTATCGGTTTCGGTGTTATAACTGGAGAAATAGTATGCGGCGTCCTCAACACCGCTGACCGGGACGGGTTCCCATTTTTCGGCGACATTCAGAGATAACCGTCGGTTTCTGATTTCTTCTTCCCGGACGGACAAAATTTTAGACAAGTACCGGTCTGCAAATCCGTCCTTCTTGGCTTTTATTAATAATTCGGCGGGCAGTGTTTTGCCTTTATATTTGAGTATTTCTTCTTCTATTTCCACAAGTTCTTTCATTTGTTTTAAAAACCATGGTTTTATATGGGTCTTTTCCGATAATTCACCGATATCAGCGCCTTTTCTCAGGGCTTCATATAAGATAAACTGTCTCTCGCTGGAAGGTTCTTTAAGCAGAGCCATTAAATCATCCAGGTTTTTTTTATTGAAGTTTTTTGCGAAACCCAGTCCATGCCGGTTTATTTCGAGAGACCTTATCGCTTTTTGGAAAGCTTCTTTGTAATTTTTGCCTATACTCATAACCTCCCCTACGGCTTTCATCTGGGTTCCGAGTTTGTCCTGCGAGTTTTTAAATTTTTCAAAGGCCCAGCGCGCGAATTTCACCACAACATATTCGCCGGAAGGTTTATATTTGTCGAGACTTCCTTCTTTCCAGTAGGGGATTTCATCGAGAGTCAGACCTGATGCGAGCATCGATGATATTAACGCTATGGGAAATCCGGTTGCTTTGGACGCGAGAGCCGATGACCTGGAGGTCCTCGGATTTATTTCTATTACAACAACCCGGTCTGTCTTTGGGTCATGCGCGAATTGGACATTTGTCCCGCCTATAACCTTAATCGCTTCCACAATGGCATAAGAATATTTTTGAAGCCTGTCCTGCAGTTCTTTCGATATTGTAAGCATCGGAGCCGTGCAGTATGAATCCCCTGTGTGGACACCCATAGCGTCCACATTCTCGATAAAACACACTGTGATCATCTGATTTTTTGAATCTCTTACAACCTCAAGTTCCAGCTCTTCCCATCCAAGCACGGATTCTTCTATGAGAACCTGTCCGACAAAGCTGGCGGAAATACCTCGACTGGCGACAGTCTGTAACTCTTCAAGGTTATACACAAGTCCGCCTCCGGTCCCTCCAAGTGTGTAAGCGGGCCTTACTACTACCGGGTATCCTAATTCGGCGGCGACCTTTTCTGCCTCTTCAACACTGTGGACAGCCTGGTTTTTCGGCATATCGATACCTAAAATGTCCATTGTTTCCTTGAAAGCCGTCCTGTCTTCCCCTTTTTTGATTGCGTCTATGTTCACGCCTATTACTTTAATGCCGTATTTTTCAAGTATACCGAGGGAAGCGAGTTCGGAACTTAAATTCAATCCCGACTGACCCCCAAGGTTGGGAAGAAGCGCGTCTGGACGCTCTTTTTCAATAATTTTTTCCATTGTTTTTGCGTCCAGGGGTTCTATATATGTGGCATCGGCCATACCGGGATCTGTCATTATTGTAGCGGGATTGGAGTTGACTAATACGATATTGTAACCGAGTTTTTTTAACGCTTTGCAGGCTTGTGTGCCAGAGTAGTCAAACTCACAAGCCTGTCCGATTATGATGGGTCCGGAACCTATTATCATGATTTTTTTTATGTCTTTTCGCGCCGGCATGAAAACTCCCTTCAGTTTGAAAATGTTTTTAGTTTTGAAATAATAAATTGTTTTTGGATTTAAATCAATGAATTAATATTCCGTCGCGCTGCACGCGCCGTTCAACGATAAAAAAGCCGCTGCTTTGTAAACAAAGCAGCGGCTTTGGGGTGGAAGAGTGTGTTTAGCTCTTTCTGCGTGTTATTGAAATTAATCCAAAGAGCCCCAATCCTAAAAGCACCATGCTTGCCGGTTCGGGAACAACATCGAAATATGCGTCGTCAACCCATATGTCGTTGGGGTCTCCCGCTCCGGTTTTTCTGAAAATTATTTCGTATTTTGCGCTTACGCTATCTGAAGGAGCTGTGAATATATCCGAAAGAGAGTGCCATAAGCCGGCTGTGTAAGTGTTATTGAAGAGCGAAGCTCCTTCATCTGTTTTTATTACCCCGCCGCCGGCGTTAAGCCATTCAATTTTAAACAATGCTTCACCCGGGGTAATATCCGATTGCCTGTTGAAAAATGCCGAAGCCGCATATTGTGTTCCGGGATTAATCCCGTTTTCTATCGTTTGCGCAATCATTGAATATGCCCAGTTGCTGCCATACAGGAAAAGCGTTGCGGAATGGGGAGCGCTTTTAGAATTGCTGTCTGTAACCCATGCGCCTCCGCCTGATGCAGTGCCGCCTCCGCCACCGCCCCACCAAGGTGTTGTATCCCATTTAATTTCCTGTACGGCCGTGGAATCGAACCCAGGATCGGCTAAAAGATTAGCGGTTGCGTGTGTGTTTGCGGTTAGAGCAAGAAGTGCTGCCGCAAACAGGTTTAGATACGCGTGTTTCATCGAAATACCTCCTTTATTTTTGTAATAGGAAAACGATTTCCTTAAAATTTAAAAAAATAATAAGCAAAACCTGGATATTTAAGGTAAACGTTTTCCCAATACCACGTTCCAATATACATCACCCCCTGTTTTTTGTCAAGGGGGGCGTTGTATTTTTTTTATTGCGTGAGCGCCTGACAATAAATAATTTTACAAAAAAATGTTCCATATGCTATAATAATCGACTATAATTAAATTATATGTATTTTATTATCGGGTAATGCTATAGAAACATATATAAAAATACATATTCAGTAGGTGTTTTTGTAAAAATTTATAAGGACGGAAGGCTTATAATGGATAAAAATATATTATTATTGGTGTTGATAACGCTAACTATGGGGTGTTTGTTTTCTTCAGCCGCGCTTTCTGAACAGAATCTGATAAATCTTGACGTGGTCAATCAGGATATCCAGTCCGTGCTTAAAATGCTTGCGCACCAGCAGGGTTACAATATTGTAATAAGCAGAAATGTCACCGGAATAGTCACGGTTAAACTTGAAAATGTCACGATTGAACAGGCGCTTGAATCTATTCTTAAACTTAACAACTATATCTATACTGTGGAAGACGGAATAATAAATGTAATGTCGTATCAGGATCTTCAGCATGAGGAAAGGTTCGCGAAAAAGCAGACAAAAGTATTTACTCTTCAGAACGCGGATGTAATGGATTTGAAAAGGGTTATCCTTTCCATGAAAACCGCGAGAGGTAAAATCGAGCTGAACCCCAAAAACAATCAGATAATTGTAAATGACACTCCCGACAGGATTGCCGAAATAGAGGAAGCTATCATCGCTTTAGACCAGCCTGTAGAAGTAAGAAGATACAACATCCTTTATGCGGATGTTGAGGATATCCAAACGAAATTATTACAGATAATTCCAAAAGAAAAAGGACAGGTGTTTGTAGACGGGAAAAACAACGCCATTGTCATAAAGGCTACTCCCGTTGTCTTAAAACACGTGGATGAATTGATTAAAGGATGGGATTTTCAGCCGAAACAGGTTCTTATTGAATCACAGATGGTTAAAATTCAATTGGATGACAATATGGCTTTGGGTGTGGATTGGGAGATAAAAACTGGAGGGAAAGAAGGAAATAAGTTTGTTGATCTTGCTACAAAATTAACTGTCGCGGCGACTACCGGCGGAGCCGGCGGAATATTTACATTGGGGTCACTGACTGCCGGAGAATATACCGCGACCATCGAAGCTCTGAAAGCGACTAAATTTGCCGACATCCTTTCCGCTCCCAAAGTAGTCGTGTTGGACGGAGAAGAAGCCAAAATACTGGTGGGAAGCAGTGAGCCTTACAAAGTTGCCGTGACCGATCCTGTGACAAAACTGCTTGTTGAGGAAATAAAATATGTCGATGTCGGTATAAAATTGATAGTTACGCCCAGGATAGGCGAAGATAATTATATAACTATGAAAATCCATCCGGAGGTCAGTAAAGGACAAAGAGTCTTAAATGATTCCGCGGTTCAGGTTATTATTACGGAAGCGGATACAACCATGATGGTTAGAGACGGCGAGACCGCGATTCTCGGCGGCTTGATAGATTCCGAGTCTTCGACCGAAATCGACAAAGTTCCTCTATTGGGAGATATTCCTCTGTTAGGGCTTCTGTTCAGGAAAAACGTCGAAATAACCAAGAAAAGCGAACTGATTATTTTTATTACCCCGCATATCTTAGGCGATGAAAAGAGGGCTAAAATCTCAAAGCAGGAATGGGATAATTTCAGTGAAAAAGGCAAAGAATTCGATAAGAGGATTGAATTCGAACGCCTGATGAAGATAAAAATGAAGAAGTCTCCCTATGAAGACGAAGATTTGACTCCCGATGCAAAAAGAGGAACTCTGTTTGAGCAGTATAATGAGTTCGATTTGTCCGGCGCGGACGCCGAGAGCGGCGGAGTAGAAAATAATTCAATAAACGCGGATATTGATTTATCTTTGCAACCTGAACCATCGGGAGAATAAATGATGTCCGGCTTGGCTGAAACGAACAATGGAAAAAACATTGTCTCCCTGCGGGATTATCTCCAGATAATATTCAGAAGAAAGAATTTTTTTCTCATGCCTTTTCTTGTCGTGTTCCTTACTTCGATGATAGGCAGTTTCTTTATCCCGAGGTATTACGAATCTATAGTTATAATGCTTGTTGAGGAAGAGAACATAGTCAATCCTTTGGCGGAAGAACAGCGTTTCCCGAAACAGCAGAAAGAAGAAACCCTGCCCCAGCAGATAAAAACACTGACATTCAAGATACTTAGTTATCAGAATCTCTTTAAACTTATCGGGGAATTGGGATTGGACAAAGAAATTAAAACCCAGAGACAGCTTGAAAAGGCGATAAAACGAATTCAGAAACATACGAAAGTAAAACTTCTTGCGCCTGAGGTCTTCCAGATATCTTATGAGGATAAGGATCCCGGAATGTCGCAGAAACTGATAAATACATTAACAAAGATTTTTGTCGAAGAAACAGCGAGGAAAAAAAGAGAAAGGGCTGAAGAAGGCGTAGGTTTTGCCCAGTCTGAAGCGGACGAATACAAAAAAAAGCTTACACAGGTAGAACAGGAATTGTACGAGTATAAGGAAAAATATCCCCTCCAACTACCCGGTGAACAGGAAGATTACAATATCAAAATGCTTATCAACTACCAAACCCAGTTGACGCAGCTTGAAATGGCTGTTCGTGAAGCAGAAATGGAAACGCGTATCATCGAGGATCAGATAACAGGGAGAGAACCCGTTATTATAACAAGCGAACTGCTGAGCTTGAATCCCATAGTGCAGAGATTGAACGAAAATTTACAGGAATTACAATTAAAGCTGGATTATCTTAGCAATGAAGAACCCGATTCTGAGGATATACTTAATCTCCAGATTGAAATAGAAAACACAAGCGAAAAACTCAGGCTTGAAACCGAGAAAATGGTTGACGGCGAAACGGCCGTAAATGCGCCTCTTTTCTATCAAAGACTGGAGCAGAAGCTCAAAGATTCAAAGAAAGACCTTGATAAATTGGGAAAAAGGGAAAAAGACGTTAGAGCCCTTGTCTCCGATTATGAGAGTAAAATCAAAAGCCTTAATGACCAGCAGTTGCAGTATGTAAAACTCGTGAGGGATTTCGAGGTTAATAAAAAAATCTATGAAATGCTGCGTGTCAAAGCGGAAGAAAATAAGCTTACGGCCCAGGAAGTCCAAAAAAAGGGAACAAGATATGAGATAATCGAAAAAGCGAGATTGCCCCTTGAACCGTCAAAACCGCAAAAACTCCTGATATCCGTTGTGGCTTTTGTAATAGGCTCTGTTGCGGGTTTCGGATGCGTTTTTCTTGTAGAATTTACGGACCATACATTTCTCGGTGTTGAGGATTTAAAGAAGCACTCGCATTTGCCCGTTCTGGGTTCTGTTTCGAACATAAAAAGCAGAGAAGACCTGATTTTTAGGGCTCAGAAGAAAAAGAGATTTGCTGTTTTATTTGCCGCGCTTGTATTACTGCTTTTAATATCGGGGATTATAAATTCCTGTATTCAGGATGAGAAGATGAATGAGATGATAAGAAAAGCCAGTCTCGAGAGAGAAGCTGTGCCGGAATTATAAAAGCGAGTATAAAATGATTGATAATATCAGCGATGCGTTGAGAAAAGCCGCGGAGAAAAAGAAGGATGCCCTTGGAAAAGATGGATTTTCTCCCAAAAAAGTATCGGCCGCTCCTGTAGAGTATAAAAAACCGGCGGCAGATTCCGTCGGTAGGAAAAGTGAGTTTGAAAGAGGAAGACAGGTCGATTCCAGAATAGTGGCTTACTATGAAGATAATAACAAAATACTGGAAGAATACAGGGCTTTTCTGATGCAGATATTATCAGGTTCCGAAGAAAGAGGAAATGTCAAAACGATAGCGGTTACAAGTTCCAGAGGAGGGGAAGGGAAATCCATAACAGCCCTGAATATGAGCATAATCCTCGCGAAAAACTATAAGAAGAAAACGTTAATAATGGACTGCAACATCAGGAATCCCGGCATTAATACTTTGTTGGGCATAAGCATTAAGAAGGGGTTAAGCGATATATTAAGGGAAGATGTTCCGTTTGATGTGGAGATACTCGGAACAGGTGTTGATAATTTGAGTATGATCCCTGCCGGAGAGATATATTCCAACCCCGCCCAGGTATTTGCGTCCGGAAGGATGAAAAGTCTTCTCGATGAAGTTAAAAAGCAGTTTGATATTGTGATTCTGGACACCCCCGCTATTATACCTTACGCGGATCCAAGAATACTGGCGCCTCTTGTTGACGGGGTATTGTTGATTATTCAGAGCGGAAGAATCCGCAGAGAAATTGTTCAGAGATCTGAATCCATACTTCAGGAAGTTGGTGCCAATGTTTTAGGATGTCTTCTGACCGGCGTGGAATATTATATTCCCGAATATATTCATCGTCATTTATAATGAGAGTAACCATGCTGTTTTTTCTTTAAGAGACCAATATCTATGAAAGGTATTTGGTTTTTTATTATTTATTTTTAAATTTGCAGGTGTGATGAATAACGCCAAGAAAATAGCTAAAAATTCAGCAGTAATGATAGCGGTGGAATCCATAAATAAACTTTTGTCCCTGCTTTTGGTAATTATTCTGGCAAGGTATTTGGGGGATTATATTTTTGGAGAATATTCTTTTGTTCTAACAATGGTTATGTTGTTTCACGTGCTGGCTACCTTTGGCTTGGATAATCTTGCTGTGCGAGAGGTTTCTAAAAATAAAGAAAAAACAAATTTATATCTTTCAAACATATTGATTTTAAAAATTTTTATATGGTGCATTAGTTTTATTGTATTTGCCGGAATAATCAGTATGCTTAACAAATCAGCGCCAGTAAATCAATGCCTGTATCTTGCGGCCTTTATTGTGCTTGCTATGTCGCTTGCGGATTCCTTCGGTAGTATTTTTAATGCGCATGAAAAGCTTGAATTAAAAGCATGCAGTCTTCTTATAACAAAAGTGTTTTTATTGGTACTTGTTTTTCTTGCCGTATCTTTCAAAAAAGGACTTCAAAGTATAATTCTGTTTGTTCTGGTTAGCGAAATATTCAGGCTTGCGTTAAGCATTGCTATTTACAGGCTTAGAATAAACCCGATCTCCTTAAAATTTCATGCTGGTTTATGCAAGAGTTTGCTGAGTTCTGCATTTTCTTTTGCCCTTATTTCTGCAATAGCGATAATTTATTTTAAAATTGATATAGTAATGTTATCTTTGTTAAAAAATGACCAGGTTGTAGGTTGGTACAGCGCGGCATATAACCTAGTAGCTGCTTTGATTTTTATTGCGGGAGCATATAATTTGGCCATTTATCCTTCCTTATCCAGAGATGCTGAGAAGGCACGGGATTTATTATCATTTAGATGGAAGAAGTCGGTTAAATACCTGTTCATTTTAAGTATTTCTATTACAGTGGGAACATTATTTCTTGCTGACAGATTTATAGGTCTTTTTTATTCCAAAGAATATTATAATGCGGGGATGGCTCTTAAAATATTGATTATTGCCTTACCATGGATATTTGTTAATTCAATTAACATGCAAGTGCTTTATGCTCTTAATATGCAGTTAAAAGCTAGCGTAATTATGTCAATATGCGCGCTATTGAATATTCTATTAAATTTATATCTAATTCCACGCTATAGTTATATAGGCGCATCTTTTACTACCGTATTTGCTGAAATAATTAATGTGATATTGTGTTTTCTCCTCATAGCTAAACATATGAAAGTGTCTATAAATTATAAAGTTACCTTCATTCTTCCTTCCATGGCGGCTGGCATAATGGGGGTTATTCTTCATTTTCTGGGTTTTATTAATTTATTCTTTTTAGTATTTATAGGCTTATTGAGTTATATAGTTTGCCTGTATTTTTTGGGAGTTTTAGATGGAGAAGACAGGAAGATAATAACTAATATAATAGGATAAAAAATAATATACACCATTTAGGTAAAGCTATTTTATTATGAAAGACGTTTCGATAATAATTGTCAATTGGAATGCAGGGCAATGTTTGCTTGACTGCATATCCTCGATCTATAGGTATATTTATAATGAAGTAAAGATTGAAATAATAGTGGTAGACAATAATTCAGAAGATGAGAGTGTCTCTAAAGTAAAAACAGAATATCCAACTATTCAAATAGTGGAAAATAAAAAAAACATGGGTTTTGCGTTTGCAAATAATCAGGGCTTTAAATTAAGTTCTGGAGAATATGTATTATGCTTAAATCCGGATACTGTTGCGCAAGACAGTTCTTTATTAAAAATGCTGGAGTTTATGCGGGAAAATATTGAAATTGGGATAACAGCTCCTAAAGTATTAGACGAACATTTGTCTGTATGCACATCAGTTATCAGACACCCCACACTTTATTCCGAACTATTAAAGGTGTTGTGTCCGAATAGAAAAAACACCAGGGAGCTTCTACCTAAAGATTTTGATTATGAGAAATCGAGTGTCGTAGAATGTGTTTCTGGATGTTGCATGATGTTCCGACGCGAAGCTGTAAATAAAATCGGGTTTTTTGACCAAGATTTTTTCATGTATTCAGAAGACATTGAAATATGTATGAGAATGAAAAAGAATGGATACAGTGTATTCTATTATCCCTATGCGCAGATTATGCATCGAGGGGCAAAAAGCGCTGCGAAAAACCATGGTATAGCAATTCATTCATATATAAGTTCTTATATTATTCTGCGAAAATTGTATGGCTTTGGAATTTCATATATTTATAAAATCTTTGTTGTCTTTGTTTCGATAGCGAAAATAATTATATTAGCGATTTTTTCATTGGCGAGAAACAGGAAATACTATCTTTTTAAAATAAATAATCATTGGCATTTGATTGCAGCGTTAATATTTAAGGGAAGGTAATATAAATTTGGCAGAAATAAAAAAAATATTATGGATTGTTGGTTATTCTCCAAATAAAATCGGTTCGTTTGAACGTTTAATGATAGGTTTTAGCGAAGAATGCAACAAAAGGAATGTAGCATTTAAAATAGTATTTCCCAACGAACCTTGCGAGCAATTTAAAATTGAGATATTCAATAATGACGCTGAAATTGATATACTGACATTTGCAAACCGCATCGATCCTATCTATATCATAAAGCTTTCTATGCTCATTAAAAAATTTAATCCCGATATCCTTCATTCTCATTTTGATTTTGCAAATTTTACTTCTATCTGGACACAATTAATGTATCCCGTGCCATATTATATTTGGCATCAGCACAATTTTGCAGGCAGCAGGCTGCCCCTTTTAAGAAGGATGATTTTTAAAGCTGTATCAAAAAAGGCAAAATGTATTATGGCTATCTCCAAATCAGTAAAAAACGATATTGCGAACAAAGGGATAGACGAAAAGATAATTCATGTCGTATACAATGGGATTGATTTAAATCTGTATAATATTCGAGATGATAATCAGATGTGGCAGGATATACGCCATAAATACGGATTTGGGAAAGATGATGTTGTTATAGGCAGTGTATCCGAAGCAAGAGAAGAAAAAGGGTTGCAATATTTAATTGAAGCATTTTCCTTAATTAAGAGAAGTGATTTAAAATTATTGCTCATTGGAGCCAAACAAGGTCCTTTTGCAAGGTATATTGAAAAAAGGATAGAGGAATTAGATATTGTAAAAAATATTGTTTGCACTAAGTTTATTGACAATGTTCATCAGGTGCTTTCGGCAGTGGATATAGTTGTTGTGCCATCTTTTATGGAGGGTCTATCCTATGGTGCACTTGAAGCACTGGCGTGTGGAAAACCTGTAGTAGCAAGCGAAACAGGAGGGTTGAAAGAAATAATAGAAAACAATAAAAACGGTTTATTTGCGGAACCGAAAAATCCTAAATCAATAGCATCTGCTATACAAAAACTTATACAAGATAAAAAAATATATAATTCCATGAAGCAGCATGCAAGATTGTCCGTCCAGTATAAATTTAACCTGGAGAAAAATATCGATCAAATATTCAAATTATACGGAATTAACTAGCAATGCAGGAACAAAACAACATATATTATGACTCTTTACATGAAGAAAAACCTTTGGCAGAATTCCCTGTAATTCTAAAAATATTTGCCATTATGTTTTTTTTAGTCATTGGTATCGGGCTATTAGTATTTCCATGGTACATAACAGCTTTTCTGTTTTTTGGATTTTGTTTTTCAATCGCTGTTTTTTTTAATTTGTATATCGGCACGCTTATATTTATCGCGGGAGCGTATTTGCATCCCACGGTTCTGTTTCCTGCCTTGCAGGATTTTCATATAGCAAGGAATCTCGCTTTTGGGGTTATGTTTATATGGGGATTCCACACTATAGTTTATCGCGATTTTAAATTAGTCAAAGCCCCGCAGAATTTAATAATTATATTATTCAGCTTTTTGTTTTTTGCTTCGACTTTTATGGAATTTGATTACAGTTTTCCGTTGTTTATCGAGATTATAAGCAAAGCAGTTGTTTTATATTTTTCGGTTGCCAATATAGTTAAAACCCGATATCAATTAATATTTCTCGTATGGTTTCT
>JAQUNG010000022.1 GCA_028717725.1 bacterium
TTTGAGAATTCATCCAAAGCTCTTACCGTCAAAAAAAGGCTGGGGGGTATTTCACCGGATGAGGCTCCTTGGAATACGACGTGGAACTATGTCGGATACCATACATCATCGGTGGTTTCAAGTTATGAAGGCGACAAAGAAGAATTTATAGGAATGTACGGAAACATAATGGCGCCGAAAGCCGTAAAAGAAGGCCGGCTTTCAAAAACTACTGGAAAATGGAACGATTCGATAGCTTCCATCAGGTCGAAGATAGAGATAAAACCGAATGAAACAAAGGAAATTGTTTTTGTCCTCGGGCTGGAAAAATCGGAAGGCGAGATATCCAAAACGGTCAAGAAGTATATTACCCCCAAAAAAGCCCATAAAGCTTTGGGAAGCGTTTGTGATTTCTGGAAAAAGCTTATGAGTGCGGTTGAAGTCAAGACTCCCGACGAAAATATGAACATTATGACAAATATCTGGTTAAAGTATCAGGCTATATCCGCGAGGATATGGGGAAGAGCGGCTTATTATCAATCAAGCGGAGCTTATGGTTTCAGGGACCAACTTCAGGACAGCCAGATATTTTTGCCTCTGGAGCCCGAAGAAACAAAGGAAAGAATACTTGACCACGCGAGACACCAGTTCAGCGACGGAACAGTATATCATTGGTGGAATACGCTCGAAGATAAAGGCCCTAAATCCGAGTTTTCGGATGATCTTTTGTGGCTTCCGTTTGTTACGGTCAATTATCTGAAAGAAACCGTCGATTTCGATATTCTCAGGAAAAGCGAACCTTTTGTCGATTCCGGCAGGGCAAGTCTTTACGAACATTGCCTGAGGTCTATCAGAAAAAGCCTTTCAAGGATGAGCAAAAGAGGTTTGCCTCTGATAGGGGAAGGCGACTGGAATGATGGCTTGAGTTCGTGCGGCGACCAGTGGAAAGGCGAATCCGTATGGATGGGACATTTTCTGTTCGGTATTTTGAATGAATTCGCCGCGGTGTCAAAAATAATGAAAGATAAGAAAACGGCGGATATGCTGGCCAGAAACGCCGCGAAGTTAAAGAAAGCGGTAAATAAATACGGGTGGGACGGGAACTGGTATTGGAGAGCGACGACGGATAGCCGTCATACTCTGGGAAGCAGTAAGGAAAAATGCGGCAAGATATTCCTTAACGCGCAGACGTGGGCGATAATAAGCGGAATAGAAGAGGACAGGAAAAGACGCAAATCCATGTTGTCTTCGATGGAAAAGTATCTTTACCGCGAATTCGGGCCGATTCTTTTTTATCCGGCTTACGATGTCCCTAATCCTAAAATCGGGTATCTTACAAGATATGCTCCCGGAGTAAGGGAAAACGGCGGATTATATACCCACGCCGGTGTCTGGGCGATTCAGGCTGAATGTGTGGCGAGGAGACCTGACATGGCTTACAGGCTATACAACAGTTTTAACCCCGTAAGAAGAAGCGAGAATCCTGACTTGTATAAGTGCGAACCGTATGTTACTCCCGGCAATGTAGACGGTCCCGATTCGGAGAATTTCGGCAAAGGCGGCTGGACGTGGTATACGGGCTCTGCCGCGTGGTATTACAGAATCGCGTGTGAATGGATTCTCGGTGTGAGACCGACCTATGAAGGACTCCTTATAGACCCGTGTGTGCCTTCAACATGGAAAAACTTTGAGATAAAAAGGAAATTCAGGGGAGCGACATACCATATAAGAGTGAGAAATCCCAAGGGCAGTTATCAGGGAGTCAGAAGTCTCATAGTCGACGGGAAAGAGATATCCGGAAATATTATCAAACCGTTCAAAGATAAGAAGACCCACGAAATACTGGCTATACTGATTTAACAAGGGCCAAAAATTTTTCGGGGCTTATTTTACCGTTTGTGGCCGTGACATTGTAAGAGTTGTCGTTTAAGGCGACTGCCTCGATATTACCGCCGGCCTCTTCCAATATCAATCTACCCGCGGCGATATCCCATTTCATTATTCCGTACTCGAAATAGATATCAAACCTGCCGCCTGCCAGCCAGCAGAGGTCAAGCGCCGCCGCTCCCATTATCCGTATTTTTTTTACTTTGGTTATAAGAGAATTGAAAATCAACAGGCCTTTTTTTATAGTCTCTTCGGATTTCATAAAACCGCATACGACAAAAAGGTCTTTGGTTTCGGATGTTTGCCGGGTTTTTATTTTTTTTCCGTTTAAAAAAGCCCCTTTGCCTTTTTCGGCGTGATATAATTCGTCCCTTACGGGATCAAGTACTACACCGAGTATCGTTTTGTTTTTTCGCGTCAGGGCTATGGATGTGCAGAACTGGGGTATATTCCTGGAAAAATTTGCGGTTCCGTCCAGCGGGTCTATGATCCATGTATAATCGGACGCGTTGTCCGTTCGCCCGCTTTCCTCGGCGAGAATGGAGTGTTCGGGAAACCTTGAGAGGATAGTATCCACAATTACCTGTTCGCTTTCTTTGTCGAGCGCAAGTTTTGTGTCGAATCTCAATTCTTCATCCACGGTTATTTTTTTGCCGAAGCTCCGCATCTGCAGTTTTCCGGCTTCTCTCGCCGCCCTGATTGCCGTTTCAAGCATATTTTCCTCTTTTTAAGTTGAGCCCGATAGTATATAAATATATTAGATGTGTAATTGTATCAATCCGGATGAAAACAGGAAAGGGTTTTTAACATGAAATATGCCGCGCCGGAAGAATTACTTCTTCCCGATGTAGCTGAACATATTAAAAACGTCATAAACGATACTGACGGGAATGAAGTATTTTTCATATGCAAACAGGGAGCAAACGGGAAGATAGAAGAAGCGGCGGAAGTGGCGAAGGGAAATAAAATTTCCGTCCCCGCTGTCCTAAGCATGCTTCAGCCGGGAGATGTAGTCATCCATAATCATCCTTCGGGAAACCTCACTCCTTCCGATGAGGATATAAATATAGCGTCTATGATAGCCGACGGGGCAAACGGTTTCTATATTACCGACAACAAGGCCGGAAAGATTTATGTGGTAGTAAAAGCGTTTGTTCCGGAAAAGGCAAAGCATATCAGAGACAGAGAGATAACAGCTTTTTTCGGGGAGGGCGGCAGTATAGCTTCGAAACTCGATAATTACGAGTACAGAAAAGAACAGATTGAAATGGTTAAATTCGTTTCCGGCTGTTTTAATAACGGCAAAATAGGGTTAGTCGAAGCCGGTACGGGGACGGGAAAATCTTTCGCTTACCTGCTCCCGGCGATATTATGGAGTCTGCTGAACAGGGAACGGGTTGTCGTATCAACAAACACCATCAATCTTCAGGAACAATTGTTTTACAAGGACATACCACGGTTGGCGGAAATGACGGGGCTGAAATTCAAGTGGTGCCTTGTGAAAGGGAGGACTAATTACCTGTGCTTGAGAAAATGCGAAAGCGCCGGAAGAGAAATGAGATTAATCGGCGAAGCCGAAAGAAGCGAGCTGCGTACAATATTCGAGTGGGCGGAAGCCACAAAAGACGGGAGTAAATCGGACCTTGATTTTGTCCCGAAAGATACTGTCTGGGAAATGGTTCAATGCGATGCGGACCAGTGTTTGAGAATCAAGTGCGATTATTACGGAAAATGTTTTTTTTATAAATCACGGAACCGCGCGGCTTATTCCGATTTAATCGTGGTAAACCACCATATCCTTATGACTGATATTGCCCTGCGCAAAACAACCGAAAATTATAAGACTTCCCTAATCCTGCCGAATTTCAGGAATATTATCATAGATGAGGCTCATCACATAGAGGATGTGGCTACCGCCAATATGGGCATTGAAATATCCAGGTTCCGGGCGACGAAAATATTCGGCAGGCTCCTGGGGCGCGGCGCCGGAAAATCGGGGCTCGCGGCGTTTATCAAAAAAAATATCTCGTCGGCAAAAACCGGCGGGAATAACAAGAAACGCGAATTTCTCGCTTATATGCGGAAAGAGCTTATAATCGGGCTTGACAGCGCCGACAAGGAGATAAAATTTCTGTTCGAAGAACTGAATAAAATTTTCAGAAATTTTTTCAAATCAAGTTCCGAGGCGGAAAAACTCAGGGTGAACTATGACGTGATAAATACGGATTTCTGGATTGATTCGGCCGTTCCCCTGATGAGAGAACTGTGCGCGAAACTTATGTCCGCGTCCGATATGCTGCAAGATTTTCTTGGGAGACTCGAATCGGAAGGTTTTGCAAAATCCGACAGGGTAAAATCGCCTCTGATAGAACTGAGGTCGATTGCCGGCAGAATCTGCGCCGTCGTCGGGGATTTTAATTTATTTATGGGGGGCAATGAAGAAAATTGCAGATGGGTTGAATTCAAGACTTCGAAGAAAACCGGTATGTACGTGAAGTTCTGTTCTTCTCCCATTATAGTGGCGGGTATTTTAAAAGAATATATTTACGAGAAATATAACGCCGTTGTGCTGACATCGGCGACGCTTTCGGTTGACAGGAGTTTTGATTTTATAAAAGGCAGGCTTGGAATCGGGCTTCTGAAGGAAAGACGCGCGGACTGTCTGCTGCTGGAATCTCCCTTTAATTATAAAAAGCAGATTTTTTTCGGAGTACCTTCGGAGATTCCCGAACCCAGATCTCCCGATTATACGGAAATGGCGAGGTCCCTTATATGCGATGCAGTCAGGGTTTCGGAAGGGAGGGCTTTAATCCTTTTTACTTCATATAATATGCTGGAAACAATATGGGCCCTTATCAAAGACGAAGTGGCGGGTTCGGGATACAGGGTTTTTAAACAGGGCGAGAAAAACAGGCACAGACTTCTGGAATCATTCAGAAAAGACACTGCTTCAGTCCTGCTCGCGACGGAAAGTTTCTGGGAAGGAATAGATGTTAGAGGAGAAACTTTAAGTTTACTGGTTATTACGAGGCTGCCTTTCAGGGTGCCGACAGAACCGGTGCTCCTTGCCAGAGCCGAACAGATTTCGATGTCGGGCGGAGATTCGTTTTCTGAATACAGCCTGCCTCTCGCTGTGATAAAATTCAGACAGGGATTCGGCAGGCTGATAAGGCACAGGGACGACAGGGGTTCAGTGCTGGTGCTGGACAGAAGGATAATTTCCCAAAAATACGGGAAAGTTTTTCTGGATTCGCTTCCCAATGTGGATATTAACGTGGATGCCGCGAAGAAACTTTTTGTGAAAATGCGGAAGGTGCTGATGAAATAAACGGGCTCCGTGTTTTTCCGGGGTGCCGGAGGGCGGTTATCTTTGCTGACTGAGAAACAAATTAAGAGTTTGCGCGATATTGCAGGAACGGAGAATGTGTTTTTCGATTCCGAAAGCATAGAAAAATATTCTCAGGATGAGACTCCGAACCTTAAATATCCCCCTGACACGGTTGTTATACTTCCATCCTTGTCTTCCGTAAAAGAACTTATAGATTTCTGTAACAGAGAAAATGTGCCTATTGTTCCGAGAGGGGCGGGAACCGGAACTACGGGCGGATGCCTGCCTGTCTGCGGAGGAATAGTTGTTTCGTTTGAAAAACTCAATAAAATAATAGATATAGACGAAAATAATCTTATGGCTGTGGTTGAACCCGGTGTGATAACCGGAAACCTTAATTCCGAAGCCGAAAAAAGAGGATTGTTTTATCCCGTTGATCCCGCAAGTCTTGATTCCTGCACGCTGGGCGGTAATGTCGCCGAGAACGCGGGCGGGCCGAGAGCTGTTAAATACGGGGTAACGGGTGATTATGTGTGCGGTATTAAGGCAGTCCTTCCGGACGGCACGAATTTTGTCTTTGGGGGTAAAATCGTCAAGAACGTGATGGGATATGATATTCCCGGCATATTGGTCGGATCGGAAGGGACTCTTGCGATATTCAGAGAGATAACCTTTAAGCTTATTCCGAGCCCTCATTTTGTTTCGGATCTCCTGGTGCCTTTTGCGTCCATAAGGGACGCGGCTGTCACCGTGTCTGAGATACTGCGCGGTAAAATTGTCCCGTCGGCGATTGAATTTATGGACAGGAACAGTATAGATGCCGTCGGAAAGCTCCTGGAAAGGAAGATGCCTTACGGAGAGGCCGGCGCGCATCTGCTGATACAAATCGATAGTTCGGATGAACAGGAGGCGGCAAAAATTTATGAAAAAGTCGGTGAAATATGCATGAAGAACGGCGCCAAAGATGTCCTTGTTGCGGATAACAGGCAAATGAAAGAAAAACTTTGGGAGGCGAGAAGAAAAATAAGAGAGGCTATAAAACCGATAAGCCCCGTCAAACGGTCTTCGGATGTAGTTGTCCCGAGGTTTAAAATTCCCGATTTGCTTGAGCGTATATATCTGCTGCAAGATAAGCACAAAATAAAGTTTATCAATTACGGCCATGCGGGCGACGGTAATGTCCATGTGAATATTCTGAAGGAAAATATGGAAGACGCTCTCTGGGACAAGAAATTACCCGCAGTTCTTGATGATTTGTATGAAACAGTGGTAAGTATGGGAGGCGCTATTTCCGGCGAGCATGGCATAGGAATCGTGCAGAAAAAGTATTTGAGGAAGGCCGTGGGGGACAGAGAAATAAAAATAATGAAGGATATTAAAAAATTGTTCGATCCGAACAATATATTAAACCCGGGGAAAATATTTTAAGAGCGGGAGGATATATGCAATCGTATGAAATATTGAGGGAAGCCTTTGAAAAAGTCGGGCCGAAAGAAGTCGCTTCAAAACTTAATCTGTCTCTGTCGCTGGTTTATAAATGGTGTGAACCGTCCTCGGGAAATGAATCGGATAATCCGGCGGGAGCTAGAAACCCTCTTGACCGTGTCATAGCGATACACGGGGTTACAAAAGACAGAAATATTATAAACTGGCTGTGCAATGCCGCCGGCGGGTCGTTTGTGGAAAATTACGCCGAAGATGTAGACCCGGCCGGTGTTGTAGTCGCAATCCAGATAATGATAAAAGAATTTTCCGATTTGCTCAGGACTGTTTCGGATTCGATGAAAGACGACAGCAATATCGATGAAAAAGAAGCCAGAAGAATAAGAAAAGAATGGGAAGAATTAAAGTGCGTTACCGAATCGTTTGTCAACGCATGTGAGAAAGGGATGTTCGGCAAGAAATAAACAGGGATGATCTGCCCGGTTTCTTGACAGTTAATGTAAAATATAATTTTACTTCGCGCCAGAGTGGCGGAACGGCAGACGCGACGGACTCAAAATCCGTTGAGCTCCGGCTCATAAGGGTTCAAGTCCCTTCTCTGGCACCAGTCCCGCCGTTGGCGGGACAGAGCAATCGAGCAATGGAAAATAGCGCAATAGACAATCAAAAAAAAATCAATTGCGGTTTCCCCCTAGGGAGGACAAATATTTTTCTATTTTCAAAAATAATTGAACCCCGTGTAGTTCGTGGCATTGGCTGCAAAAGACGAAAAACGAAAGATATAAGACGTGAGACGAAGTACGTAAAAGAAATGTGAGACGCAGGTGGATAAAAATCATTCACTCAAAGTCGGTTTCAGTTTCGGATTTACTTCAGGGATAATAACCACTATTGGACTTATGACGGGGCTTAATTCCGGAACCCATTCAAAAATCGCGGTAATCGGCGGCGTGCTGACAATCGCGATAGCGGATGCTTTTTCAGATGCCCTCGGGATACATGTTTCCGAAGAATCGGAAAATAATCATACGGAAAAGGAAATATGGATATCAACCATCTCTACATTCCTTTCGAAATTTGTCTTTGCGTTGACTTTTCTGGTTCCTTTGCTTTTGTTAGAGCTGAATACGGCGGTAATAGCCAGTGTCATATATGGCTTTTCGATGCTCGGGCTTTTTAGCTTTATTATGGGGCGTAAACAGGGCGTAAATCCGTTTAAAGTCACCTGTGAACATTTGCTGATAGCGGCCATAGTTGTTTTCCTCACCCATTTTACGGGAGCCGCGATCTCGAAATTTCTAAACTGCTGAATATCTCCAATAAAATATTTGCCTTATTGGCTATATAGTAGTAGATTATTAATGTTGGTTTATTTTTTTTCAGGGGGGATTATGGAAGAAGATAAAGCAAAAAATAATAGATTGAAATATTCTTACGCTCTGCTCGGCATCTCGATATTCGTAATCAGCATGGCTCTTGTCTGGTCGAATTTCCTGTATCAGAAGGAGAGAGATAAGAACAAAGTCCTGGCCTATCAGATAAGGATTCTGGAAAGAAATATAAATACTCTCAAGACCCAGATGGAAAAAGTTTCGGAACTGCTGACTTACTGATAGTATTTCTTTCCCCTCTGCAGGTTCACTCTCTCATTAATCTTATGCGCCTAGGATTGCGCCCAAGTGGAAATATTAGTTTTGAAAATAGAAAATACTTGTCCGCCCTTGGCGGGGAGAATACCCTCCTGCGGCGGGCAGGGACCGAATCGAAATAGTTGTTTTAATCTATTATCTACTATCGAATTTCGATTCTCTAATTTTTGGGGACGTGAACATTAGAAAATAGAGAATGGACCGCAATTGAATTTTTTTTGTTTTGTCTAACGCTCTATTATCTATTGCTCAATTGCTCTGTTCCACCTCTGGTGGAACTGGTGGAGGTAGGGGGAGTCGAACCCCCGACCTCTTGACTGCCAGTCAAGCACTCTAGCCAACTGAGCTATACCCCCTCCATGAGTTTTTGGGAATTCCGCAAAAAATAAGAAAGACCGTTTGACAAGCGAAAAGTATATATTTGAAAATTCAAATCGTCAAGATTTAAAAGATACGCGGGGTTTTAAGGGTAATTGGGGAGAGGGTCTGTTCTTACGGCATCGAGTTTTTCTATCGGTATCCATTCGCTATGCCCGTCACAGAAAGCGGCTGTAGCCCCGATTCCATGGTGGGAAATTGCCCTGTCGACAAAAGTTGTTCTGTTCTGCGCGTTTATCCACAGGTAATCCGCATCTATGAATAAGAGTACTTCTTCAGGCGCCTGTATAGGAGGTATAAAACCCCTTAGCCTTCCCACATCCGTTCCGGCTCCGCCTTCCCAGTTTGCCGAGTTATCACATCCGACAACCGATTCGTTCATTGCATAGGAACATTGTGTAATCGCAGTTTTTCCCGCCCAGCAGTAGAGTCCCTGGTCGTTCGGATTTTCATCGGCGGGACAGATAAAAATTGCTTTTTGGTATTGAATATAAGGGAGAAGCGCGTCCATCCAGCAGACACCCACATTATCATTCATTCCCATATTCCAGCCCCATCCGCAGAAAGGGAAGTGATCGCTATAATCAGTGGAATATATCATCGCGGCGTTGACAAGCTGTTTCATATTGCTCATACAACTTATTCTTCTGCCCCTTTCCCACGATTGCCAAAGCGCCGGAAAAATAAGGGATATCAGTATGGAGATTATTGTCACGATTGACAACAGTTCCATCAGGGTGAACCCGTCCCTATGTAAACGTTTATTCATAATTATACAAAAAACCCACTCCGTTTTTTAAAGAATGGGCGGCATTCAAATACTTCGGTAACCCAGCCGCCATTCTCTTTCGAAAACAGGCCCGAGGCTTTGCGTCCCGCCTTTTCAGGCAGTTTGCCTTTATCGGTATTATAATATATTTCCTTTTCCATTCAAATATAACATTGAATCTTTATGCGAGTCAAAGCGTATATAACACTGTCTTCCTGCCTTGACAAGACGCGTAAAAACGCTATAATATAAACAGGTATATAACCGGTGTATTATATGAAAAAGACGGAATATAAAGAAGGATTTACATTAATTGAATTGCTTGTTGTGATAGCGATTATAAGCATTCTTGCGTCTTTAATACTTCCGGCGGTCAAATCCGCAAGAGAGGCCGCGGCATCGGCAGTCTGCCAGGGATACCTCAGACAGTTCGGATACGCGCTGTTGATGTATACAAACGAATGGGGTGGATATGTTCCGGAAGCGTTCCTGTCAGGGGATATCGGGTGGCAGGACGCGCTTCAGCCCTATACCAGGGGTGTGCCATTCAGCAGCGGACAAAATCCCGGCGGCGTTTACGGCTGTCCATCCAAGAATCCCGAAAAAAACCCTCTCCAGCCGACATGGGCCAACTGGAATTATATGATGAACGAGTGTGTTGAATTATACAGAATAGACAAAATACCTCTTTTAAGCGAAAAGGTTTTTGTCTGTGACGGATGGTATAATTCAATCGACCCGGAATATGCGGATTGGGCGGGCGGTATGGAAAACGCTGTCAGAAAAGCCCACCGGGGCGGCGTGAACTATCTTTATTGCGACGGACATGTCAATTGGAGTAAAAATATTCCATCCAAACAACCCAACTGGAGGTGGTGGTCGGGTGGTATGCACCTCAGACCCTGAAAAAAATCTTTTTTGACAAATCTTTTTCTGTTAGTATATTACTACAGGTAAGCAACCGGTATAATAATTGGGGTAAAAGATGGCAAAAAAGACAAAAAGTTCCAAGCCGATTTACCAACAGATAGAGGATGAGCTTGCTCATAAAATAAAATCGGGCGTGTTCAGGGTAGGAGAGTACCTGCCTCCCGAAAGAGCGCTCAGCTTGGAGTTCAAGGTAAACAGGATTACTGTCAGAAAAGCCATTAAAAATCTGATTTCCAGGAACTTTGTTGTTTCCGTTCCGGGTTCCGGAAATAAAATAGTAAATTCTTCCGAACAGCAGGCAGAAAACACGAAAACCATAGCGTGTGTTTTTTTCAGAAATGTTTTTCAGGATTCGGGTAATCCTTATTATTCCAGAATTCTGAGCGGCATCGAAGCCGAAGCGGGTAAAAAGGGATACGGCGTGCTGCTTACTTCTCTGGGAGAAGAATATTTCTTCGGAGATAACAAAGTCCACGACCTGCTTGACTCAAGAAAAATCGACGGTATTATATTTGCCGGAGAAGTTTCCAGCGATTTTATCATCAACCAGTTTGAAAAAGGTATTCCCTGCGTGGTAATAGACAGAGATATTAAAGGTAAAAATATAACATCGGTCCGCCCGGATAATCCGGGAGGTTCTTATAATGCCGTTAAATACCTTGTCGAAATGGGTCATAAAAGAATAGGGTTTATCAGGGGATCTTTAAACGACAGGACGGTTCAGGAACGCTATGAAGGATATTCAAACGCCCTGAGGGAAGCGGGTATTCCAATTGATGAAAGATATGTTGTGGAGGGACATTTTACGGTGGAACAGGGATATACATGCGCGGGAATATTGATGGATGTGAAACCGGTTCCGACCGCTATATTTGCCATAAACGACAGGGCGGCGGTGGGCGCGATTAAAGCGGTGTCTGAAAAAGGGCTGAAAGTCGGAAAAGACATTTCCATAGTCGGTTTTGATGACATAGATATAGCGTCCCACACGAACCCTCCTTTGACCACGGTGAGAATTTTCAAGGAAGAAATGGGAATAACGGCGGTGAGTCTGCTTATCAATCAAATTGAAAATACTTCATTTACGCCTCTCAAATCGGTTATCCCAACGGAGTTGATAATTAGGGAATCTGTCGGCAGACCCCTGTTGAAAAAACCCAAATAGTTTTATTTTAAATAGTCCGGAAATCATGTATACTACTGATATATTCGTTTTAACACCCTGAAACTATACCCGAAAGACGGAAATATGTTATGACCGGCGGAACAAAAAAAAGCAATTCTTTCAGAAGAAAAAGATTTATTGTGGATGGTTCTCTCCAGGTGAAATACGGAGTATTTTTCGCGCTTATCTGCTTTTGCCTGAGCGGAGCATGGGGTTTCAGCCTGTATAACGCCAGAATAAAATCCCTTGAGTATGAATATATAATAAGGCCTGGCGAAGATTCGAAACTGGAAGAATTCCTGTTTGCTCAAAAATACGTGTCTTTTACCACGACCGCGATGGTGCTGGCATCGACGGTCGCGTTTTTTATCATAGGTCTATACGGCGCACATAAACTTGCGGGCCCTTCTTACAGGCTGAAGAAAGAGATTCGGGAGATTATAAAAGGCAATTATCCGGAAAAGATAAATCTGAGGAAAAACGATCTCCTTCACGATCTCGCGGTCGAACTTGAACAATTGTCGGCTTCTTTAAACGACAGGAAACATCAGAAGAATGAAAAAATCAGGGTTATCCTCGATCTTTTGCTGTCTTTGAAGGACGAATATAAATATGAAACAATTGAAGAAATAAGGAGACTGCTCTGCGGTCTTGATATTTAAAAGACTGCTTTCCCGATGAATAAAATTTTTATTTGTGTTTTGAACGGCTGTGTTTTTTTTGTGTTTTGTTGCTGTCTTATCATTGAGCAAGGCGGGTTATCCGCGGAAGAAAAGACCGGAGAAGGGATGAGAATCAGAAAACCGGCTGTATCCGGTATGTTTTATGAAAGCAATCCGGGAAAATTGGAAAAAGAGGTCAGGCGGTATCTTGACGAGGCCGACGTAACACCTGTTCAGGGGAATATCATAGCCCTGATCAGTCCTCATGCGGGTTATATGTATTCCGGGCGAACGGCGGCTTGCGGATACAGTATTCTGAAAGACAAGGATATCAGAAGAGTTTTTATCCTTGCTCCTTCACATTGTATAGGTTTCAGGGGAGCTTCTATCCCTGATGTTGACGTTTATGAAACACCTTTGGGAAAGGTCGTCCTTGACAAGAAAACCTGTGCGGACCTTCTAAAAAGAAAACATTTCACCTCTATTGCCCAGGCTCACTCAAGAGAACATTCTTTAGAAGTGCAGATCCCTTTTCTGCAGGTTGTTTTAAAGAGAGATTTTCTGCTTGTTCCGATAGTGATAGGGCAGATTCAGGATGAAGATTATCCTCAGATAGCCGGCGCGTTGAATGAATTTTTGAAGGATGGGGACCTTGTTGTTATAAGTTCCGACTTTATACACCAGGGCCCGCGCTTTGGTTACATGCCCGCGAAAAAAAATATCAGGGAAAACATTGAAAAAATAGATATGAAAGCCATAGACCTGATATTGAAAAAAGACGGCCCCTCTTTCATTGAGTATGTTGATTCGACAGGCGCGACGATTTGCGGAAAATGTCCCATCGGCATACTGCTTTATATGCTTCCCGATGATGCCGAAGGGTTTCTGCTGAAATATTGTACATCCGGCGATGTAACCGGAGATGAAAGGGAAACAGTAAGTTATGCGTCGATAGCTTTTGTATCTGGGAAAGGGTTTGCAGGGGAAGACGAAGATTCGGCCTTGTCCGAAAAAAAAGATTTTTTAAACAGGGAAGAAAAAAAAATCTTGCTGGATCTCGCAAAAAAAACCATTGAAGAATGCGTGAAAGGCCGGAAAATAAGCGGAACCGAAGATTACGGGAAGGTTTCCGGCCGGCTGAAGGAAAAAAGCGGGGTTTTTGTAACGCTTACAAAAAAAGGCAGATTAAGAGGGTGTATAGGGTATATCGAGCCTGTAGAGCCGCTTTATAAAGCCGTTATGAATATGGCGGTTAACGCTTCAACGAGAGATTTCAGGTTTAACCCGGTAACGGAAGATGAATTAAATGATATTGAAATTGAGATATCGGTATTAACTCCGCCGGAAAAAGTTTCCGGACCCGGAGAATTTGCGCCCGGAGAACATGGTATAATAATAAAAAAAGGCCCGAATCAGGCTGTTTTCCTGCCGCAGGTGGCGCCGGAACAGGGTTGGGACAGGGAAACGACATTAAATCATCTGTGCGTTAAAGCGGGCCTGCCTGCCGGAGAATGGAAAAAATCCGGCATGGAATTTTATGTTTTCGAAGCGGTTGTTTTTTCGGAGGAAGATTTAAAATGAATCTGAAGCAATGGACAGTATTAATTGGGTTTTCTCTCTTCCTGTTAGCCGCCTATTTCTTTGTAATAATCTTGGGAGAACAGGAGTTTTTTGTTTGAATATATCCGGTATGGTTTGTATTGTTCCGGTAAAGGAAAGAGGCTGAAATGAAAAAAATTCTTATTATCGACGATGAAGAAGATATACGCGAACTGGTCAAGATGACGCTGGGCTCCAAATATGATGTGATAGAAGCTTACGACGGCTTAAGCGGTCTGGATATAGCGAAAGAGGAAAAACCGGATCTGATACTTTTGGATATGATGATGCCCATAGTCAGCGGAACCGACGTTTGCAAAAAACTGAAATCATCTTCGGAAACGGCGAATATCCCGATAATAATAATAACCGCGGGCGGTATTGAAGCCGCGATGAAAGGCATGTCGGAGAAAGCCGACCAATTTCTGATTAAACCTTTCACTACGGACCAGATTGAAGAAAAAGTTGATAAATTGCTGAACAAAACATAAGCCGATTCCCAATGCTCTCATCGTTTTTCCTAAAAAGACCTTTTCTGCCGATTTCCCTGGCTTTATGCACCGGGTTGTTTTCGGGAGCGTATCTGTCGGGATTTGACACAGGCGCCGTCTGCCTGTTTGCCGCGCTGTTCTGCCTGTTGTTATGTGTCATTTTCCTGGGTTATTCGTTTAAAGACGGAGCGGTTGTCTTTTATTGCCTCTTTTTTGTTTTTTTTGGGATACTGATTATAAAAGCCGAATTCAGATGTCCCGAATTCAGCGGCCGGCAGACGGCAGTATGCGAATTCGGGAAAATAATCGGCGTCTCGAAACCTAGAAAAGATTCGGGACTTAAAATAACGGTCAGCGCTGTTTTGCTTGAATCCGGAAACAGGAGGATAAAGGGGCGCAACAGGGCGTTAGTAACTTTGTACCTGAAAGGCGCGCCGCAGTGGGATTTCAAGGATGTCTTTGAGGTAAAAGCGGTTATCCTGAAAAATCCGGATTTCCCATTTTCCTCATATAAGTATCGGATTATATCTTCCGAATTGATTGGGCACAGGAAAACGGATTCGCGTTTTTTCGGGATTGTCGGTAAAACAAAGAAAAAAATTATCGATATTGTCGAGAAGGAAGTGGCGGAACCGGGTAGTTCCGTCATCATAGGTATGCTGACAGGCGACAGGCAGGGAATACCCGATGAAGTGAATCATCAATTTCTGAGAAGCGGAACTGCCCATATACTTGCTGTTTCAGGACTGCATGTCGGATTGTTGAGCGGATTTGTTTTCCTGATTTTAAGATTGTTGAGACTGGAAAAAAGATTTGCCGGTTTTTGTCTGTCATCCGGCATTGTATGGTTTTATATAGCTATGACCGGATTTGCCGTTCCGTCGGTAAGGGCCGGGATAATGGTTTCGGTTTTGACGGGATCTTTAGTTCTTAGAAGAAGTCCTGACTTGATAAATGTCCTGTGTTTTTCCCTGCTGATCATGCTCCTGCTGAATCCGGCATCTCTCTTTGAACCGTCTTTCCAATTGTCTTTTGCCGCGATATCGGCGATAGTTTTTTATTCCAGGTATCTAACGGGGGAAAGAAAACCGCTCAAAATAGAGCTTGTGCCCGGGCCGGTATATAAGGTTAAAGTGATCAGGGGCAGGTTCTTCCGTATTTTGTCTGAGTACTTCAAGCTGTCATTTATCATATGGCTTTTTACATGTCCGGTGATTCTGCTGCGTTTTGATATGTTCAATATGCTGACGCCTTTTGCGAATATTCCCGTAGTTTTTTTATCTACAATAATCATCAATACGGCCTTTGCTTCTCTGTTGATAAGCCTGGTGCTGCCTTTTGGCGTCAGGGTGTTTGCTGTCTGCGGTATTTTTGTGAAACCCCTTCTGTTTATTACGGAATTGTTTTCTGTTTCCGCTCTTAAAATAGACGGTATTTTCCTGAAAACAACGGCGTCGGTGTTTATTTTGGTCTGCCTGTCCGTCGTTTTTTGGTATAGCGAGAAGATAAAGGGAAGATTTTTATATTGACTATGGGCGGGTATGATTTATAGAATTACTACTGGATTTGTGTATTCGGTTTAAATACTGCAGCCCATTTTCCATTGGTCTTATTACAGGTGATACTTGGATACATTTAAAACAGCGATTATCGGAAAGCAGCTGATAATTAAAATTTTAGGCAGGGGTTCTTTTAAGAGCAGCAAAGATATCAGAGATTATATCTTTGAGAAACTTGAAAAAGAAGCGGACGAATGCTTTATAGATTTAAAGGAATGTATAAGCATGGACAGCACTTTCATGGGAATGCTTGCCGGATTGAATTTTTCGCTTAAAAATACGCGGAACAAAAACATATATTTTTCCAACATAACTAATCCAACCAGAGAGCTGTTGTCAACCCTTGGATTGCTGGAGTTGATTTCTCAGAAAATGCCGAACAGCGCGGCGGATCAGTCTGATTTTAAGGAGCTTCCGCTTTCTCAGAATAAACCTCATGAAATGGCGGAGCATATGCTTGAAAGCCATGCAACGCTTTCAAGTCTGGATGAGAAAAACAAGAAACAATTTAAAAAAGTTGTGGATTCGCTTAAAGAATCCTTTAACAAACACAAAGAGAAAAATTGATTTGAACATCTCCCAATTATTCTGGATCCTCGCGGCTTTGATTTTGCTTTTTACCTATATCCGGCTGAAGAAACAACTTTCTTCTCTCGAAAAAGAGAAGAATTCCCTGGTGCAGGAAAAAGAAGTCGTTGTCTGTTTTTTGCAGGATATAGGAGAAGCTTTTACGGAAGGAATGGAACTGGACGACCTTTTGAAGAAAATAATAAATTGTTCCATCAATCTTGTGGGCGCCAGCGCCGGAGCTATTTTCCTGTCCGATTCCCAGAGAAAATATCTTGTCGCCAAAATAGTAGAAGGTATTTTTCCCCCAATGACGGACAACATCGGACTTGTAGCCGATAAAGCCTCCACCAAAACGAAATATCTCGAAGATATCCTAAAAAAAGAGAGGATAGAATACGGGCACAGCGTTATAGGAGAAGCCGCCCAGAAGGAAGTTCCCATATTGGTCGAGGATGGGGATAAAGATGACAGGGTTCCCAAGCTTAAGTCCAATATCCTGAGAATAAGGACTATGATGGCGGTGCCGCTTAAGATTAAAAACGAAGTTATAGGTGTTATGGCCATAGTCAACAAATGGTCGGGAAGGTTTACTTCGACCGACCTGTCTCTTTTTAATTCTCTCGCCGACCAGGCTTCGGTATCGATAAACAACGCGCGGTTTTACCACGCTCTTGCCGAAAAAAACAGGATAGACAGGGATCTCGAAATCGCGAAAGACATACAGCAGCTTTTAATTCCGGAAAAATGCCCCGATTTTCATGGCTACCAAATCGCCGCTTACAGCAAGGCGGCATTGGAGTTGGGCGGCGACTACTATGATTTTATAAATGTGGACGAGGACCATATCGGGATAGTTATTGCCGACGTGTCCGGCAAGGGTATTTCGGCGGCTATAGTAATGGCGACTTTCAGGGGAATGCTGAATATAATTGCAAAAGAAAACAAGTCTCCCAAATCAGTTTTATCCGAGATAAACAGAATTATGTACGACGATATGAAAAAAGATATGTTTATTTCGGTGCTGTATCTTATATTGAACACTAAAAATCATAGCATCGTGGCTTCCAGAGCGGGACATGAACCCGTGCTTCTTATACATGATCAGGGCAGGAAACACAAGCTGATAAAAGGCAATGGTATAGTCATAGGGATAGATGAAGGGGATATATTTGACAAAAATCTCGAAGAAATATCGATTAATCTTATGAAAGATGATATAATTGTTCTATATACGGACGGGATTACCGAAGCGATGGATATGCAGAGGCGTGAATTCGGCAGGGAGAACCTGATAGATTCGGTTATGGTTTCTTCGGCCGAGAATGCGCGTAACATAGCCCAAAATATAGAAGACAGAATCGCGCGTTTTACCGGCGGCGTAGAACAGCATGATGATATTACGCTGCTGGTTTTAAAAAAGATATAGGAGGATTCTTTTTATGCCGGCTTGTGAAATAACGATTGAAAAAATCGATTTTGAGGAACCGGTGCACATCGTAAGGATTACCGGCGCCCTGGACGCTTATTCCTTCCCCGATTTTGAAGTTAAAGTCAGGGGAATATTCGATAAAAACGGCAGAAATATTATATTAGATTTCGGAAAACTTGAGTATATAAGCAGTGCGGGGTTGGGCGCCCTTATGGGGTTTGCCAAAATAGCAAGGCAGAATAAGGGAGATCTCATAATCCTTAAACCCACCCCTAAAATAGGAAGTATTATCGATGTTCTGGGTCTTTCCAAGTTTATCAAGGTGTTCTGGGATGAAAAAACGGCGCTGAACTTGTTTGTTTCGAAAGCAGGGTGAAAAAAATGAAAACTTCGGATGGATTGATCTATTTGAAAATACCCTCAAATAAGTTTTTTTTGGGGCTTGTGAGAAAAGTTATTACCGAGCTTGCGGAAAAGATGGATTATTCCCAGGAAGATATAGCCAAAATCGAACTGGCCGTCGATGAAGCGTGTACCAATGTAATACAATACGCTTATACCTCGGAAGAGAAGATGTCTTTCAAGGGCGGGAAAGACGAAGCTATCGAGATAAAGGTAAACATAAATCCCAAAAGGATTATAATCAACATCTCCGACAAAGGCAAAGAATTCGATTTCGGAAGTTATAAACTGCCGGACATAACGGCTCATTTCAAGGAAATGCAGATACACGGGCTGGGGCTGTACATAATAAAGAATTTTATGGATGAAGTTAATTATGAAAGGTCTTCGGACGGCGTAAACACCCTTAAACTGGTGAAGTATATTAAAAAATAGAAAATGTTTTTAGTGTTTAAACAATAAAAAACTTACTTGTTTTTTTAAACAGGCTGAATTAATATATAAAGCCTGTTTTTTCATCTGTTGAACGGTATTCGGTTATACGGAAAGGGATTTCATCATGAAGCACGATGATAAAAGCAAACATGGCGGAAAACACGCCGCGGAAAAACATACGCCCGAAACGCGGGTTGAAGAGAATGCGCCGGATTTTCAGAAACAGCTTGACGAACTGTCGGAAAAACTGAAAGCCTGCGAGAAATTCGAAGAGCTGTATTTTAAGAAGGCGGCGGAGTTCGATAACTACAGAAAAAGAAGCGACAGAGACAGGGCTCAAATAATAAAACTTGCCAACGAAGACATTCTTCTGGAAATTTTGCCTGTCGTCGATAATTTTGAACGGGCGCTTGGAACACCCGGCAAAGATGTGAAGTCGCTGCATGACGGCATTGCCCTTATATTAAAACAACTGGAAAAAATATTGGAAAGCGCCGGACTCAAAAGAATAAAGTCGATCGGAGAGAAATTCAATCCCCATTATCACCATGCGATAGGTGTTGTGGAAAAACAGGATGCTGAAGAAGATGTGGTTATGGAAGAAAATCTGCCGGGATATGTGCTGTTCGATAAGGTTATCCGCCCCGCGATGGTAAGAGTATCTAAAAAGACGAAAAATACTTTGCCGCTCGAGAAAAATGAAGAAAAAAATAATGTAGAAAATAAAGGGGCGCGGTAAAACAATGGGTAAGAGAGATTATTATGAAGTTTTGGGCGTGAGCAAGAGCGCCAGCCTTGACGAGATTAAGAAAGCTTACAGAAAGTTGGCCCTTAAATTTCACCCTGACAGAAATCCCAACGATAAAGCTGCGGAACAGCAGTTCAAGGAGGCGGCTGAAGCGTATGAAGTGCTTAGCGATCCCGAAAAAAAGAAAACATACGACCAGTTCGGGCACAGCGGCATGAAAGGCGCTTTCGGCGGACATGGATTCGATATGTCCGATTTTTATCAGGCGCATGGTTCCGAATTCAGGGATATTTTTGATTTTTTTGCCGGTGGCGGATCCGGCGGCAGTATTTTCGACGCGTTTTTCGGCGGGCATGGCGGATCGCGGTACAGGTCGGCGCATAGAGGCGAAAGCCTGCAATTTGAACTCGGCATCACTTTTGAAGAGGCGGTTTCGGGCACAAAGAAAGAGATAGAATTCAGCAGGCTTGACTTATGTCCGGAATGCGGCGGAACAGGAGCCGCTAAAGGGTATTCCAGAAAAAAGTGTCCGCAATGCGGCGGCAGGGGGCAGGTAGGCAGTTCACAGGGATTTTTCAGTGTTACCACTACATGTCCACGCTGCAAGGGGACCGGACAGGTAGTTGAAAAACCATGCAGGTTTTGCAACGGCAACGGGCTTGTTGAAAAACCGCATAAGATTAAGGTGAATATACCCGCGGGTGTGGATACAGGCATACGTCTGAAAAGCGAGGGCGAAGGCTCAATGGGCTCTGACGGCGGACCCAGAGGGGATTTATATGTCAGAGTAAGAGTCAAGCCTCATCATCTTTTTGAAAGGAACGGCGATGATATTATACTAAAGGCGCCGATTGACATTTCAACGGCCGCATTAGGCGGGGAAATTGACATCCCGACTCTTGAGGGGAAAGTGTCGCTGAAGATACCTTCGGGGACTCAGAGCGGAAAAGTTTTCCGGCTAAAAGGCAAAGGCGTTAGAAATATCCACGGATACGGCATCGGCGATATGTTTGTGAAGATTCTGGTTGAAACACCCGCAAGAATGAATTCGAAACAGAAAAAAATATTTGAGGAATTGAAGGAAAATTTATCGCTTTCAAATTTTCCGGACAGAAGCGCTTTTGTCAAATCTTCAGAGATTAACGGATGGAAGTAAGAAGATTTTTTGCAGATACCATCTCGCCGGAAACGGGACCGCTCGAACTTGACAGGCCCCAATCCCGTCATATAATGAATGTCCTCCGCATGAAAATAGGGGATGAGATTGAACTCTTCGACGGCAGGGGCTCTTCCGCAAAAGCGGAGATAACATCTTTGGGCAAAACCAATGTGCGCTGCAGAATACTTGAGAGAACGGTTTTCTTAAACGAAGCCGGCCAGCCGGTAGCGATAGCCATAGGTTTGATAAAAGATAAAAGAATGAAATTCGCTTTGGAAAAGTTATCCGAAGTCGGCGTGGATGAGTTTTATCCGGTAATATGCGGCAGATCCGTAGTGTCTCTTGACAGCGATGAAGAGAAGAAGGAAAAGGTTGAAAAATGGAGAAAAAACGCGGTTGAATCCGCCAAACAGTGCAAAAGAATTACCTGTATGGATGTGCGCGAAATCAATACGTTTAACAGGTTTGTCGAACATTGTGAAAAGTTTGAGCGTAAATATTACGCGGATATGGGTTCAGAGGATTTCCTGAGCGCATCAGCGGCGGCGGGCGGAGGCGGTTCGATCTGCCTGATAGGACCTGAAGGAGGTCTTTTGCCTGCCGAAAAAGATTATTTAACTAAAAAATCTTTCCGTCCGGTAAAACTCGGGGTCAATATTCTTAGGTCGGAAACCGCCG
>JAQUNG010000023.1 GCA_028717725.1 bacterium
AAAACTATTCCTGCTTTATAAGAGCTCCTCTGTCGAAATTACCGCCGCTTAAAATTTTCGCTTTTGAAAATTTATCTTCTACGACAAAAACCTGGACTTTACCCACTTTTTGTGTTTCGCTTCCAAGCGTAATCCCCGTATCGGGATCGATCAATTCTTCCCCTACGGAGAATACGGAAAATTCATCGCCGGTCATTACCCCTGATTCCTGCCCGCAGTTCAAATACACCACATTATCTTTGACGGTAACCACTTTGCCCTGCCATGGAACATTTCTAAGTTCGGCGCATATCCATGCTATAGCTTCATCAATCGCGGCTTGCGTCGCTTTGCCCAAAGGGGCTTTCTGGAAATTTGAAGTCCCTATACCCCAGTCAGAGCGTCCATAACCGATGCTCATACCGGAAGATTTCGCTTTCGCCTCGCATCTTTTAGATGCAATCACCTGTCCCGTTGTCACATCATATAACCTGACATTAACTGCAACGTGAGCGTAGGAACCCGAACCACCCAGCGAGAATCCTTTAACATTAACACCCATGCCGCCGCCCGATGTTTTCTCCTCAAACTCGGTAACGGCACCGCTTACCAATATCTGCGCATTTAAAAGTCTTCCTATCTGCGGAGCTCCGGCCGAAGTTGTCCGGCCGCTCTGGGCAAAATCTTGTTCCTCAAGGACTCCTCTTATATTTTGCCTCTCAACAACAATAAATTTCCCTGAATTAGTGAGAGATGTGGCTAGCATTTCCGCCATACCGTGCCCGAGATTCCATTCGGATCTGAAACCGGCCTTATTTTCGAAATCCGCAACAGCTATGGTTTTTTTTATCGCCGCATGCGACACTCCGCACAAAAAAACAAACAAAACACATAACAATATCGATGTTCTTTTCATAGTTTCTTATTCTCCCTCCGGAATCACGTTGGACCGCCCGGACCCGTTTCAGAGTGTCGGACAGCACCATCCGCATATTTTATTATATCTCCTCTTGAAAAATTTTCTCCTGATACGATCTCCGCGACCGAAAATTTATCATGCACCTCAATAACCCTGACCCTGCCGGATCTTACTGTTTCAAAACCGAGTGAACTGCCGGACCCGGGATCCGTTAATTCTTCCCCTTTACGAAAAATTTCGAATTCGTCGCCGATTTTAACATTTGAATCGGTTCCGCAATTCAAATAAACTTTGTTATTTTTTACGGTGACAATACTTCCCTCCCATTGGATTTTCTGTGTTTCCATACAGATAAAATATACCGCTTCATTTATCGCCTCCTGGGTAACTTTTCCCAGAGGAGACGCTTTGAAATCATCGAAGCCCATAGCCCAATCGCTTTCCGAGTACCCGACATTCAATCCGGAAACATTGCCTTTTCCTTCAACTCTTTTGGAAGCAATAACCTGTCCCGTTGTTGTATCATACATTCTCAAGTTAATGGCTACGTGAGCCGACGCCCCCCTGAGGCCGAAAGAAAAACCCTTATATTCAAACATACTTCCCGAGTCATAGACGCGCTGAGAAAATTCGGTAACGGCGCCGCTGACAAGTATCTGCGCATTCAAAAGCTTTCCTATCTTAGGGGCTCCGGCGTTAACGGTCCTTCCGCTCAGAGAAAAATCCTGCTCTTCAAGAATTTGACCTATATTCCGGCGCTCGACTACAATAAATCTGTCAGTTTCCAGAAGAGCGGTTGTAAGCATCTCAGCCATGCCGTCGCCTAGGTTCCATTGGGCCTGGACACCCGCTTTATTCTCAAAATCCGCGACTGCCACGGTTTTTTTCGGACCGGCAACCGGGGGAAACTTGAACTCCCGTATTTCTTCCCGCTTTTTTACCGCGGGCTTTTCTTTTTCCGGTTTGCTTTCAGAGACCCTTTTGCGCGCGGCAAAAGCAAAATCACAGGAAAAAAAGAAAAAAACCACGAAAAACATCATCGCGGGCAAAGCCGCTTTTCTAAATGCAGACATTTTTAATTCCCAAGAAACTCTACATCAATCCTGTTTTGTGTTTTTCCTTTTACCTCAATATCTATATCAGGAAGGCCCGTTATAATTTCCTCAAACCCATTATATAATGACCCTTCAATCGTAACATCGATAACTACAACTCCTTTTGAAAAACTCCGTTCATTAACGTTTTTAACACCTCTGACTTCCGCAAGGGCTTTTTCAAAAGCGATCCTGTTAGACGAATCGGCGTTAAATCCTACTATCTGAATATCCATCGTATTATATACTTTCGACCTCCAGTTCTCGGCAATCTGATCCATTATCTTTGATGCAAGCTCAATCCCGGACTTTTTCATCGATTCTCGTGCGGCCGGAATCCTGCCGCCGCCTCTGGATTGCGCCGATGCGCCATCGGCGGCGATTATTTGCGCTGTATCTACATCTATAGCTTTCGCCGTCGCCTGGGCTTCATAAGCAAAAACAGAAACCCCGTACGGCTGGCTCGAATCAATCAGGTCAGCCGAAGACTGTCCGACTACAACAACTTCCGCCCCAAACTGCCTGCCCAATGCCGCGGCTTCAGCCGGATTTTCATAATACAAAGTCGCATCTCTCATCTTTACCGCTTCCATCTGGGATTTATCTATCAGTTTAAAACCTCCGCCGAGAAAACTTTTTTCCATCCCCGTCTGAACGGTTCCGCCCGGCTGCGTCATTCCGTCAACCATTTCACTAAAAATAACCATCACGCGGGGTTTGTTGAGTTTTTCTTTGACTATATTCAAAGCTTTAAGGTTTTTGCGCAGACGCCCTATACTCACAACAGCTTTAATGCCAATTTGATATATATCATCCTGCCCATTATTGTCGCTTGTAATATCATAGCTCTTCACATAGCCTTTTACCTCAGAATAAACCCGATCGTCAAGCAACTGAAAATTCTGGACCATAGTTTCCGAATCAATTACGCTTCCCACAGCCTGTTCAACCGCATTTCTCAATGCCCTATTGAGGGCTTCATCTCTGGCGCGTAATATGGCCTCGGCTCCCGAACTTCTTACCGCGGCCATGCCTTTAGCGGTAACTGTTTTTTCATCCTGAGCAATAACCCACGCCGATATCAGCATAAAAACGCATGTCAAAACCATTATTCGCTTCATTCTGAAACTCCCCGCGTTACTTTACAACTTCCCTTGTTTCAACAACCACCTGTTCCCTCATTATATACTTTTCGGTGCATCCTGAAAAAACTAAAGAAATTAAGCATAAAATAACAAGCATCGGAAATGTTATGTTTTTCATATTCTCTCCGGTTTTTGGCTACCTGTAATTTCTCAAAGAATTCCACAAGGGTTCCATAGAAAGCGACGCCACAATTTCGACACTTCCATCCTCCAGGTAAACAGGCTCGCTTACATCGGCTCCCGCAAGAAAGGTATTAACCGAAGCGTTAACTTCGTCGTTTTGAACGGCAAAATCCCTCACTGTTGTGGTAGCGTTAATTTTAACCCCGTATACAAGTTCCGCAAGATTTCTTTTAGCGTCAACTTCCGCCGCTCTCACGGCATTAAGTTTTGCGATGGTTCCCGTTTCATTTTCACGCGGCACACCATAACCTCTTGCCGAATAAGTTTCATACGCCCACGAGGGTCTTGACTGTGAGCCTGCGGGTAATTGAGAAACAGGGGTTTTTTCGGTATATTTTTCCGGCGGTACGCCAAAACCGGTAGCCCTGATAACCCTTACATTCTGCTGTGTTATAACTTCTTCCCACTTCACCTTTTCCCATCTGACCCTTTTGAATTTATACCCTCTGCGGACATATTTTTTCCAGATCTCATGCACCTCTTTTATTATATCCGCTATTGTAATCTCGACATCGCATTCAACAATCCCGTCAGGTTTATATCTGTAAGGACCAGCAAGTCTGATACCTTTTATATAAGTATCCAGGTCGGTATTTATCATATCATTTTCTGCGACAAAATCCCTTACATAAGTATTTGATGTTATTCTCAACCCTTTAACTTCTTCCGCAAGATTCCTGTAAGCGTCGAGTTTAGCCGCTCTTTCCGCCATCAGCCTTCCGCGCGCGGTAACACCATCCCATCCAGGGATGCCGTCCGTCATTCTTACCGGTTTAACATTAGAGGTATATCCTGCGCTTTCTTCGGGGATTTTAATAGTGCCAGATCCTTCCACTTCAATAACTTTTATCTCTTTATTGTACGTTACCATCTGCTGTATGGTTGTATTGGTCCAGAAAAGAAATCTGGTCTTCTTATAGTGTGTTTCTATAAATTTAACTATCTGTTCGATCGTGAGACTCATCCTCAAAGTATACACTTCGCCGTCCCATCTTTCGCTTCCGGGATTTATTTTCGCGCCTTTCAGGAAATGATCGAATTGTGTCTGGATCTGGTCGCTTTCGGCTACAAAATCTCTCACATACGTATTTGAAGTTATCCTTAATCCCTTTACTCTTTCTGCCAGGTTCCTGTATCCGTCAACCACTGCCGCGCGCCTCGCCATAAGTTTTTCCTGTCCTTCTTTTGCCGCATAACACGCGCCGGCAAGGACAAAAACAAAGATCAGCGCAAATGACATACATAGTATCTTTCTGTGCATTTATTTCCCCCTTTCAAATTTATCTTCTGCTGTTTATTGAAAAATTCCTTTTTTCTTCTTTTTTTCCGTAAATCGGAACCGATTTTCTTTCCCGAAGGACAGGATTATCATTATACACATTAATACCCATTCTTTTGCAAACTCTTTTTTCGCATTTTACCGGCATTGAAAGAACTGCCTGAACCGTGCCGTCTTTAAGATACACCGTTTCAACACATTCAACACTACAGATAAAACCATTCGCGTTAAAATAAAATCCGCGGCCTTTCGGTTCTGCAGGCGCATAAAATATTTTAACAAGTTTTCTGTACCCATCAACTATCGCCGCGCGCCTTGCCATAAGCCGGTCTTTTGAATTGCTTACCGAATACGGGCTCCTGATTTTGGCTGTTCCCGTCACATAAATTTTCCCGTTTTCCACCAGGCAATCAATTTCATCAGCGGCGGCTCCAAAGCATCTCACTGAATCAAACGGACAGGCGCCGCAATACGCGGCACCCGCCAGCATTAAAATCCTCGCTAATTTCATCATTACCACCAGCAGCTATTCTCTTCGACAATTATAACCGGTTCCGAATAAGTCGAATAATAGGTTGTAGTAGTATAAGAAGCAGGGCTATAGTAAGATGTGTAATATGATCTCGGCCTATGGTAATACCTTTTTGGGGTATTATAATACCTTCTCGGCTCGTAGTAAGACACCCTCTGCGGCGCATAATATACATTCTGCTGGGGAAACATATTTCCGCTCAGGAACTGGTATGCTGTTACTCCGGCAAGGATTTTGCCCGCTGTAGCCCACTCTTTATCACCGGCGCCTGCTATTGTAGCATATCCCGCTATAAGGACCGCTGCTATTGTTCCCATAATTACCCTTTTCATCTGACACCTCCTTTTTTCAACTTAATTCTTATTGCAAAAAACATGCCGATATTTGGCCGTATTATAACCAAAGCCGGTTTCTCGACTATATTAAGCGTAATTTATTTTTATAATTACTAAAAACTAATGCTGTATCTAAACAGACAACTTATTTATTTGTTGCATTATAGAGCATATAAATATATAATATAGAATGTAATCTTTTATATTTCAAGAGGTTATATATTATTGCTTCAAAAGAGAGCATGTTACATAATGCAACATCAAAGAGGAGAAATGAGAATTGTTATGGAGAAAAAAGCTGATATAAGCTGTATTCAGAAAAGCGACCTGCTGAAATTAATAGAAACCGGGAAAATCATTAATTCATCTCTTGACCTCCCTGAAGTCCTGGAAAAGGTGCTCCAGACAGCTTGTTCGGTTCTTGATTCCGAAGCCAGTTCCGTAATTCTCACGGAACAAAACTCGAATTATCTTATTTTTAAAACCGCCACCGGCGCAAAAGCCGAAGAAATCAAAAATGTCAGGATGAAAACCGGACAGGGAATCGCAGGATGGGTAATAGATAACGGAAAGCCTGCTATTTCCAACCAAGTAGAGGAAGACAAAAGATGGTTCAAGGAAATAAGCAGGATTATCAATTACCCTACACGTTCCATAATCTGCGCTCCCATCCGGATGAGAGAAAAGATTATCGGAGCAATAGAAGTGATAAATAAAAAAACCGGCGTTTTTTCCGTAAAGGACCTCTCTCTTTTAACATTATTCTCAAATCAGGCGGCAATAGCAATCGAAAACGCAAAACTGCACAAGGAAGCGGGCGCGGAAATAAAAAACCTGAAATCTCAGATTTCCAAACCTTTTAAAATCATAGGAAGCAGCTCCCAAATCCAAAAATTATTTGATTTGATAGAAACAGTTTCAAAAACAGACTCGACCGTACTGATAAGAGGAGAAAGCGGGACAGGCAAAGAACTCGCCTCAAGGCTGATTCATTCGAAAAGCGCAAGGGACATATATCCTTTTACCTGTATTAATTGTTCCGCGTTGCCCGAAACACTTCTGGAAAGCGAACTTTTCGGTCACGAGAAAGGCGCTTTTACCGGGGCGATAGCGCGTAAACCGGGCAGGTTTGAAATAACAGACAAAGGAACTGTGTTTTTGGATGAGATAGGAACGCTTTCACGGCAGATACAGGTCAAACTGCTAAGGGTCCTCCAGGAAGGCGAATTTGAAAGAGTCGGAGGAACAGAAACAATAAAAGCCGATGTCAGAATTATCGCCGCGACAAATGAAAATCTGGAAAAAGCCATAACTGAAGGCCGGTTCAGAGAAGACCTTTACTATAGGTTAAAAGTAATCGAAATATTCATACCGCCTTTAAGGGACAGGAAAGAAGATATCCCCGAATTGGTAAAATATTTTATCGAAGAACAAAAAAAATCGATGGGAAAGGTGATAAACTCCATAGAACCCAAAGCGATCGAACTCCTGATTTCCTACGACTGGCCCGGGAATATCAGGGAACTGAAAAACACCATCGAGAGAGCGATGGTCCTGGGAAAATCGGACATTTTAAGGACCGAAGACCTCCCATCCGAGATAAAAAGCAGGAATATGCCCCCTATTAATAATTTTTCCCTGAAATCAGCCGAAAAAACCCATATTGAAAAGATTCTGAGGTACTCTCATGGCAATAAAAGCAACACCGCCAGGCTTCTCGGCATATCCAGAAACAGGCTCGACAGAAAAATAAAAGAATATAAAATAACATCCTGAATCCGGCAAAAAATTACTTTACAACCCGTCATTAATGTGGCAATAATCTCTCTTTACCCAAATAGCGCGGGGAAAATCTATGTGCGGCATCATAGGATATATAGGAAAAGGAAACGTCAAGGATATTCTTCTTGAGGGGCTCAAACGCCTTGAATACCGGGGATACGATTCCGCCGGCATAGCGGCCGTTGATAGAAAGCACATCCTGTGCATGAAAGCCGTCGGCAACATATCCAAGCTCGAAGAAAAAATTACAGATAAAAAAATACCCGGTAATATCGGTATTGCCCACACCCGGTGGGCTACGCACGGCGCTCCCGTTTTAAAAAACGCCCATCCCCACACGGACGGCCCGAATAAAATAGCCGTTGTCCACAACGGAATAATAGAAAATTTCCAATACCTGAAGAATAAACTCATGAAAAAAGGGGTGAAATTCAGAAGCGACACGGATACCGAAGTGCTCGCTCACCTTATATCTCAAAATTTCAAAGGTAATTTGTCCGAAGCGGTAAGGAATTCGCTCAAACAGGTTGAAGGCACATACGGTATAGCGGTAATATGCTCCGAGAACCCGGATGAAATAGTAGCGGCAAAAAAAGGAAGTCCTCTTATAGTCGCGGTCGGCAAAGATGAAATGTTCGTGACTTCCGACCTTTCCGCCACGCTCAGGCATACAAAAAAAATAATACCGCTCGAAGATAATGAAATGGCGATAATAACGCCCGACAATTATAAAATAAAGGACATTGAAAACGTGCCCGTCTTAAAAAAGATAGAAGAGGTTTCGTGGAATATAGACATGATAGAAAAAGGCGGCTACAGGCATTTTATGCTAAAGGAAATACACGAGCAGCCGGAATCCATCACCAATTCCATGAGGGGCCGTATTGACGAAGCTCTATCCAGTTCCAAACTCGGAGGACTGCTTGTTTTCGGAGACAGACTCAAGAAAGTGGAAAAAATAATCATCTCCGCGTGCGGAACATCATGGCATGCGGGATTAATCGGCGAATATATGATAGAAGACCTTGCGAGAATACCAGTTGAGGTCGAATATGCTTCCGAATTCAGGTACAGAAACCCGATATTAAACGAAAAGACTCTCGTTATCGCCATAAGCCAGTCGGGTGAAACCGCCGATACATTGGCCGCCATACGTGAAGCAAAAATGAAAAACTCCATTATTATGGGTATCTGCAATGTAGTCGGTTCTTCAATCGCCAGAGAATCGGATGGAGGCATATACCTTCATGCGGGCCCCGAAATAGGCGTCGCGTCCACAAAAGCGTTTACTTCGCAGGTTATTGTCCTTCTGCTTCTCGCGCTCCATTTCGGAAGGATGAAAGACCTTTCAAAAACAAAATCAAAGGAAATAATAGATGAACTCAAATCCATACCTTTAAAAGCGGAAACCATACTCGGAGAAGAAAAAACGATAAAAAAACTGGCGGAATTATATTCCGATAAAAATAATTTCCTGTATCTGGGAAGAGGATATAACTTCCCGACCGCGCTTGAGGGAGCGTTAAAACTCAAGGAAATATCCTATATCCACGCGGAAGGTTATCCTGCGGCGGAGATGAAACACGGCCCCATCGCGCTGATAGACAAAGATATGCCTGTTGTCGTAACAGCGACATCTGAAACCGTTTATGAAAAAATTATATCCAATATCCAAGAAATAAAGGCAAGAAACGGGAAAGTGATAGCAATAGTCAATAAAGGGGATACCAAAATACAGAAACTCGCGGATCACGTAATCCCCATACCCAAAACAATGGATATTTTAAGCCCGCTTCTTACAATAATCCCTATGCAATTGCTGGCCTATCACATAGCTGTAAAAAGGGGATGTAACGTTGACCAACCCAGAAACCTGGCTAAAAGCGTGACTGTAGAATAGTATTCGGATGTCTTTTGACCCGCAAACTATCTTCCTGTCTTTGCCTGCCGCGGCGCTGATACCGATAAACATCCTTGACGGGAATATCCGTCAGTTTTCCATAACACAGCGACAACTCTTCCCCATAATTACTCGCCCATGCGGAGATTGCCATCCATTCTTGTCAACACTCTTTCTTTTTCGGTCAATTTATAAAGATGTTTAAAAAGTTCCTTTTGGGCCTTCGTCAATTCCGTGTTTCTCCGGGACATAACGCGTTCCGCAACTTTCAGCGCTTTATCGGGCTGGTAAACCACAAAGGCACCGCTCGCGCCCCATGTAAAAGAAGGTACAAATTTCGGCGGCAGATAAGCTCCGAAAATATTAACGTTAACGCCCACCACAGTGCCTGTGTTAAACATAGAATTTATACCGGTTTTCGAATGGTCGCCCATGGTCAACCCTACAAACATTTCCCCTGTATCGACAAATTTCCCGTTCACGTAAACTCTTACGTCGCTGTAGTTGTTTTTTAAATCGCTGTCATTGGTATCGGCCGCTATATTGCACCATTGACCGATATAAGCATGTCCGAGAAACCCTTCGTGCTGTTTGTTTGAATATGAGTGGATTATAGATTCCTCAATTTCGCCGCCGGCCTTGCATACCTCTCCTATACTTGTCCCTTTATAAATTTTAGCCCCGATTTTTACAATGCTTCTATCCCCTATATAAGAAGGCCCTTCTATAACGGCGTTGGAAAGGATTTTTACTCCTTTCCCTATATATATGGGACCATCTTCAGCATCCAGGACCGCTCCGGGTTTAACCACAGAACCCTCTCCTATAAAAATATTCTTTCTGCCAAGAAGATGCACTCCCCCGTAAACTTTTCCCCTTATACATCCCGCGCCGGCTATATCCCTGAAATCGATTCCGATCTGAGCCCGGTTTGCTTTGATGAATTCCCAACTGTATTTAAGGAGTGAATCGTCTTTTCCTTCGTGACAGGGAACCTTAAGTTTTAAGGCCTTCAGAGATTCCCCGTTTATAATATCCGCGGAATTCATCATAGAGGTATTTTCTCCCCTGAGTCGCGCGTATAAAATCGAAGAATCATTGAATACAACCTCTTCCTTGCCGCTTAATGGAATTTTTTTGTTCAATAGATATCTGCCGTTTATGAAAAGCACCGTGTCGCGGGAATATTTCGGGGGGTTTATTTTGTATTTATACCTTTCTTTTAAGGTGTTTTCCAGATAATCCCGGCAAAGGAGTATAACCTCGCAACCCGGATATCTTCTTATTATCTTATCCATTAATAAGTCGATTCCGCATCTCAATTCGTAAACGGGCCTCGTATAAACCAGCGGTAAAAGGTTTCCGTAATGTTTGTCTTCAAATATGCAAATGCTGTTTTTTCCCATACCTCACCATTCCTGTTTTATTTTTTCCCCAATAAAGAAGCTGCATCCCTGTCTAAAATCACGGTGGCATCAGGATGATTTTGAATGACAGATGCCGGATATTTTTCTGAAGGCGGAGTTTCAAGACATTTTTTTACCATTAAGGCTTTTTGGGGACCGTTTACCAGCAATAGCAACTTTTTTGCTTCCATTATAGTCCCTATCCCCATAGTAACCACAAATTCGGGAACTTCATCCGCGGAATCGAAAAACCTGGCATTATCATTTATCGTCCGATCGTCTAATTTTTGAACTCTTGTCCTGGAATCAAAAGCGGAACCGGGTTCATTAAAAGCTATATGTCCGTTGCTCCCGAGGCCTAACACCTGTATGTCTATTCCTCCGGCTTCCCGGATCTGCCGCTCATACCATCTGCAATAAGCATCCATATCAGATGCTAAACCGTCCGGCACAAAGGTATTGGATTTATCAATATCGATATGGGAGAAAAGATTCTTCTCCATAAAATATCTGTAGCTTTGTTTATTCCCGGGTGAAAGGCCCACGTATTCGTCAAGGTTAAAACTTTTACACTTTTTGAAGGAAACCCGTCCTGCTTCATTCCTTTTTATAAGCTCTCTGAAAAGGCCCACAGGAGTCGAGCCGCCCGCAAACCCGAGAACACCTGCCGGTTTTTTTCTGAGCAAATCTTCTATTGTATCGGCGGCAGATAAACTCAACTCGTCATAATCTCCGCAAACCGTCACTTTCATGCAAATTCACCTTTTTGCCCGTATAAAGTCTTTTATCTTGTCTGAAATTTCGTTTTGAAGTTCCGCCGCTTCCCCGCGGCTGCGCGCTTCCGAATATATCCTGATTATAGGTTCCGTATTTGAAGCTCTGACCTGGACCCATGATTTTTCCCTGATTATTTTCAATCCGTCCATTTCATCTATGTTTTCGGCGTTAAATATTTTTTTCATTTCGGATAAGACATCTCCGGGTTCAAACCCGAAAACGGTCTTTTTGCTTTTCAACATAACATATGAAGGCATCTGCTTCATATTTTCGGAGAGACTCTTGCCCGAGTCGGCTAAATACTGAAGTATTAAAGCCGAAGCGACCGGAGCATCTCTGCCGAGATGAACATCGGGAAGGATAACACCCCCGTTGCCTTCCCCCCCAATAACTGATTTGTTTTTCTTCATTTCCGATGCAACGTTAATTTCCCCTACTTTTGTCCTGATGACTTCGCATCCGAACTCTCCCGCAATATCGTCTATAGCCATAGTCGTGGAAATATTTGCGGTAACCCTTCCCTTTTTCCTGGATAAAACTAGTTTGACCGCTATAGCAAGCGTGTTTTCTTCTCCTATGGGATTACCCTGCTCATCGATAACCGCGCATCTGTCCGCATCGGGATCGACCGCTATCCCCATATCAGCTCCCCTTTTAACCACTTCCGCGGACAGGTCTTTGAGATTTTCAGGCAGGGGTTCGGGTTCGTGCGCGAAACGTCCGTCAGGCTCACCGTTAATAAGAATAACCTCACAGCCGAGTCTTTTCAGAAGTTCAGGCATAATCACCGCGCCGGCTCCGTTAACAGGATCGACGACAACTTTAAATTTTCTCTTTATTATCTTACCCGTATCGATATAAGGAATACCGAATACTTTATTGATATGAGTGTCGATAGCCGAAGTATTCTCTTTCAGACAGCCTATATTTTTATACCCGGGATAATTCCAGGTTCCTGTATCTGCAAGATGTTTTAATTCTTCCACAACATCCCCTTCTATAAATAACCCTTCCGGAGACATAAATTTCAGGCCGTTCCACATGGCAGGGTTATGGCTCGCGGTTATTTCTATTCCGCCTGCGGCCTTTAATTCTTTGGTCATTATCTGTATCGTAGGGGTAGGCGTTATTCCTATGTCCACCACATCACAGCCTACTGACATTAACCCGGAAATAACCGCGTATTTCAATGCCTGCCCGCTTACTCTTGAATCTCTGCCTACAACAACCGTTCCGTTTTTTACCATAAAGCCGAAAGCTGCGCCGTATCTGACGGCAACCTCGGGATTCAAAGCCCTGCCGAATATACCTCTGACACCCGATATACTTACAATAAGATCCCGCATAAAATCCCTTTCTATCTACAGAAAATTCCGATCTCTAAAAATATGAAATCCGAATATCATTTCCATTCACTGCAAATATGGACATTCAAACCTTCGTATCCGCTCAACCGCATCTCCAAACAAATATTTTATCATTTTATTATTAACAAAGCCTACCGAACAATTCTACTTCAATAAGCAAGGGGAAATATATTATATTTTTTCTTTCGGATTTGGAGCCATCGGAGTTTATCGCATATAATATGTGACTTATGCATTAACACCTTCTATTCCCTTATCAAAAGCAAAATAGTCTACGCCGCAGTCGAAAACAGAATATCCGTTATCGCGAAACAGGCGGCGCATCGCTATTTTATCGATATAACGCAAATGTCGGTGCTCAATAAAAATCATCGCCGGTTTATAACGGGCAAAATCCAGCGTTCTGAGAATCTCGTAATCGTATCCTTCCGTATCTATGTGCAGAAGATGCAGTTTCCTGATTTTTTTTCTTTTCAGGACTTCGTTCAGCGTAAATACCTCAACCTCAATTTCAATAATAAAAGGTTCTATGATATTGTTGAGGTGTTTCAAAATATGGTTTCTGTCAAACGAGCCGATTTTATCATACCAAAACGGCAAATCGGGCATATGATCAACCGCTTCGCGGGACACATAATAAAAATGTTTTTTTCCGGATACAGGCCCTATCGCAGCTTGTTCCATTAAAAATCTTGTTGTATCGGAAAAGTTTTCTTTAAGACGCTTAAAACAATATGGAACCGGTTCAATAAGCAGTCCTTTCCATTTTGCATCACCAAGAAGAATATCCGAACATGGATCATCGGAAATACCGTCATTCGCTCCGACCTTCACAAATATTGCTTCCGGAATAACCGCAGCCAGATTAGAACAGCATCTCCTGAAATAATCAATTCTGGATTTTAACAGCCTGTTTTTTACCTTGTAAAAACTCTCTTTAGATAAAAACATAATACCTCATGGTAAAACGGACTTAATTTAATCGACTTTTCTGTTTTTTTCAACAGGCAGCAATAGTATGCAAAGCGGCATAATTTGCTTGTTTTTTCTCTTCTATAATCCCAAATATACGCCTGCAAAATACATCTTTCAAGCATAAATTATTATATCCCGCGAGCAGATCATAGGCGGACAGAAAACATGTTTGGATGACAGGACAATTGAACGTCGGACGCGCTGGAATTTTCTTAATGGTTTCTTATTATAACGCTCTGGCTCCCCCTGGGGAAACTGGCACGCCCGACAGGACTCGAACCTGTGACCCTCTGCTTAGAAGGCAGATGCTCTATCCAACTGAGCTACGGGCGCTCAGCAAAACTGTAACTTATGGAATGTTAATAAACATAAGTTACCAAGTTGAGCGGACCCCAACGTATTGATTTGCGAAGCAAATCAGTAGTGGGTAAGCCCAATAAAATTATATATCAATTGTCTATTGTTCTATTTTCCATTGTTCAATTGCTCTGCTCCACACCGATGAATTTATAAGATTTCCGGGACTAAAGTCCTCGGAATCTTTTAGATTCCTAAGGGCCTTCGGTGGAACCGGTCGGGGCGCCCAGATTTGAACTGGGGACCTTCCGATCCATCGGGACGCGCTAATCACACCAAAACTATACGCCTGTCAAAAGACCAAGTATCTTTGAACTTTTTTTCTTTTTTATATCAATTTCTCTTTTTACCGCTTCAGGCCTCGAATTAAAACACTCTTTATAATATAATTTCCAAGGCCTTTTCGCTTTTGTATATTTAGATCGCTCTAAATTATGCCGTTTTACTCTGTCCTCTAAATCTTTTGTGTGACCTATATAATAACTGCCATCCACTTTACTCTTCAATATGTAAACATAAAAAAGCAAAAATAAAACTCCCATCTCAAATCTGGTCGGGGCGCCCAGATTCGAACTGGGGACCTCCTGCTCCCAAGGCAGGCGCGCTAACCAAACTGCGCTACGCCCCGGCAAAAATCAGAAACGCCATTTTTATAACAAATAAATACTTAAGTCAAGATGAAATTCCGCCGATAGACAGTCATTTCTCTTCAAAATCCGTTATTTCCTGCAAAATCCTGAAAAACGTTTCTTTCTCTCTCTCATAAACAGGGACAAATCCTAATTTATCCAAGAGAAATTCCGTTCTTGACAGTTCAGAACCAAAATTACCTTCTTCTATATAGGAATAACCGAAGTCTTCCGAGTCCGCTGCTTCAGCATTAAGGTTATTATACCGAAAAGTATCTTTTGAAGCCGCTATCTTCCACGCGGCGGTGGATTTAAATATTATCCATTTCGGATTGGCTCCGGCTTCGCCGTTCCACCTATAAAAAACCTTAAAGACGGGGAATACGTTCAATGTCACGGCATCCATGGAAATATCTTTTATATAATATAAATTTTTTCGCGGTGCCGAAATATAAGACCAGTAAACTACGCTCATACAGGCAAAAACAACCGCCGCTTCAAAAATTATTATTTTGATTTTTGTCCCTGTTTTCATCATTTAAAATTCATAAGGGTTTCTTGGGTTTCCCCTTTTTCGCCTGGAATATCCTCTTCCTGAATTCCTGCTTTCCTCTCGAACTTTACTCTGTCTATAAACACATTATACGGAGCACATTCAAAATTCGCGTCAAGCTGAACAGCCACAGCAAGATGGTCAGGTTCTTCGAACATAGGATCCGACTGGACAAAGATACCGAGAAGATGTCTTTTTCTGTCCACCGTAAATTCCTTGTAAAAAACTTTTCCGTTCACAATAGAACCTTCCATCTTAAAGTAATACCATTTTTTTGCTTCGAGTGTCTGATATATCCCGAGAGCCACCCATGGATCGGGCTCATGAGGATCCCAGTATCTCCACTGAGGCGCTCCTTCACCCACATTTTGCCACTGAAGGGCAATTTCATATCTCTTTGCCGAATCCCACTTGCTCATACTGAATTCGAGCGCCTGTATGACGGACGGAAAATTCTCATTGTTGAATGTGGTTTTGGGCCGGAACATAAAATACAAAGACAAGGCAAATTCCATAGATTCGGGTTCGGGTAATAAATCGACAAAAAAATGGACATTCGCGTAAGGAGAACCTCCGAGCAACGAAAGTTTGAGCGATTCGCCGTCAACAGAGGGATTCTTGACGTTCTCTATCGACCATATGGGAGAACCTTTGCAAAATGTAAACCATGAAGAACCATATTCCTCAAGATTGTCAACTGCCGAAATGTAATGCCTGGTATTATCTCTGGTCGAACAGCCAAATGCAAAAAATAAAAAGCATAAGGCCGGGAAAAAAACCGTTCTAACAACATATCTCATATGTCTGTCCTCCCCAATGTAGCAAGTCTCACATAAACCGCGAAAGAACCCCTTTGAACATAAAAACAACACAAAAAAGAAGAAACACTCCTGTTGGGACAAAACCCCAAAGTATTTTCTGATATAACGGGAACTTTCTTTCAGCAACTATATCTCTTAGCCCGTCAGGGTCCCCTTTTACCCAAACAGAACACTCCATCTCGTCCTTACCGAGATTCTTTTTGAATACCCATCCTGTGTTTTTTAGAAATGGGGCATAATACTCGCTGAAGCAAAAAACATAGTGAAGCCCGTAATCATCGGAATTTTCCAGTATTTCAAGCAGAGCCTGTCTTCCGGACGACTTAAAATATTTTATGTTATCGATTTTTTCGACAGGATATTTGTTTAAAACCTCAAGTTCTCTGGAAGCATGCAAGTTCCCGTCCAGGGTTTCGGAGTCCGTAAGATATGAAATATTTGAAATACGGTCTCCCAGTCCAAGTGTTATATATCTCGCATTTTTTTTAACCGTACCGTTTATGAAACCGATTGTCTCATCCACACTGCCCCTGTATTCCTGATGGGGCAGCCAGAACGAAGAACTTTGACATACAATAAATGCAGCAAAAATCAATACGCAGAGAATATAAAAATGTGTCCGCCATTCTTTCTTAAGGTCATATAACACCGATGACGCTATTGGCAAAGCAAAAACCGTCGCCCATAGAGATATCCTGTCCAGCGTTATTATATAAAACAAGCCGCCGAGAATCCTTCTCGAAAAAGCAAACGTGTCGCCAAGCGATATCAGGAACGAAAAGATAAATACCATAAGGAGAAAACGATTCCGGGCGCTTATTCTGAAAACAAATAAAAAAGGAATAAAAGGAATATAAGTCAAATAGGGCAAAAAACAAAAAACAAGGAAAGCCCTGAAATTTTTCAGATAATCGGCTCGGCTTAAATGATATATGGCTTCCGTTGATTTTTTTGCGAAAAGCTGCAGGTTCCAATAAGGAAACAGGACCACAAAATCAAATAATACCAGGATAAATCCGAAATAAAAAAGGTGTTTTAAAAATTCAGCGCGCAATAATTGCCTTCTAAATTTATAAAACACATTTACGGCAAAAAAAACAGGGAAAATCAGGATACCGGTAAAATGATGCGAAAAAACGACAATCAAAGCCGCCAGAAAAGATATTAAAAAATATACTCTTCCGCCCGCCTTATGCCAAAGGACAAAATAAACAAGTGAATACATGGAAAAAGGAAGACTCCATATAGTCGTAATCTGTCCGTTTCTGAAAACAGTAAGAGCTATGGATGAAAGGAAAACCGCTAAAAAACCCGCATAAACGGACTTTTTCTTCCCCTGCCACAGCCTGGTAAAAATATATATCGAATAAGGAAGCATAAAATAAACCGATATCAGAAGGATGGAATAAGCCGCTTCAAGTCCCGACACCGAGGAAAGAATAGCTATAAGCTGGTGAAGAAGAGGGGGATAATGAGCGATTGAAAAACCTCCGTACCACCGGACATCCCAAAGCGAAAAAAAACTGTCAGCATAATGCGAGCCCAGAAAAACATGCGTATAGGCGTCAAATGTATTCCATTGCCAGCCAAATAAAATAAAAAAAGCGCATACCAGCGCCGATACCGCCGACCAAAAAAACAAGATTTTAAAAACAGTCCCGCGCATAAGAATCATTTTACCGTCCGCCGGAAAAAGTTTCGTTTATTATCTGTTCGGCAACAGCAGATATATAAATCTTCTGTCCCATCCTGAAATTATACATCCCATCCGTTTTCTGCTTCTCGAAATCATTTAGATATTCTTTCATTCTATTTTTAAAAGCGTTTTCGTCCCCCTGGGAAACACGGGCGATTCTGGCTCCCACATTTTCAATAAGATCTTCCATTTCCTGAGAATCATAAGCTACCATGGGCCGCCCGTAATTTATGGCAAGATGCGCAATCCCGGAAGTCCCGGTATAAAAATCATACGGTATAACAACCACATTGACATCGGCAAAAAGCGCCGGCAAATGTTCTTCGAGCACATATCCGCGGAAATCAATAAAATTATGGATTTCATGCTCAAGCACATCCTCCACATGTCCCTTAAAATAAGGATGGCTTCTTCCCGCGATTATCAGCCTAATGTCCCGGTCATCGGAAAATAAATCTTTTGCCATTCTGATTATACCGTCGAGTTTTTTATACGCGCCGAATTTTCCCATCACCAGAATATTTTTCGATTTTTTATAATCGGGCGGCTTTTCCAATTTCAAAAAACACCCGTGAGGAATATATCTGATATTTTTGGCTTTATATTTAGATTCAAGGAACTCTTTATATCTTTTTACAAGGACAAAGACCCTGTCCGCTAACTTAAAAGTCCTTGTTATAAGGCCGCAGCCCATCTTAAACACAGCGACCTTTGTCTTGCCGTAGGTATTCATATCTATGTTTTCGTAGATATGGTGCAAAATTACGACTGTTTTAAACCCCATAATTTTGACCAGCGCGGGAGACAGAAGGTTGGTAAAAGACCTGAGACCCCTGAAACTGAATGAACTGAAAATCAGGCTGAATATCACTAAATCCGGCTTTTCCTTTTTAATCAGTTTTGCGATGCGAAACCATGAAAAAAAAGAATCAAATTTCCATACTCTCCTTACCGTAACCTTCGCGCATTTTACTTTTTTAAGGTTCTTTTTTTCTATGTCCGTAAGCATGTTGGACACAGCAAAACACCTGTGCCCTAATTCTCCGAAAGCTCTGCCCAAATTACAATTATACTCGTTCAGGCCCTGTTTGCTCGGAGGAAAACTCCCCACTACAGCTATTTTAAGATTTTTACCAGAAATATCTTGATTCACAATACACCGTATTTAAATTTTTATCTCTCGACCTTGGGAATTTAGGAAATATATCGACCTTATATCCTATCACAAATTCAACTGGATTCTGGAAGTTTATTTCCCTTCCTTCCACAACCTGTTCGTTACGAACAAAATCCTTGTAGACAAACTCTCCCCTCAATTCCCAATAATCAAACGTATCATAGCCGGGGCAGAAAAAATAACTTCCGGACGCCCTCAGAGAAAAAATATCGTTAATTTTGAATTTCATCCCCGCTCTTGGCTTAATTATAGTCGTATTGATATCGGGACCCGTTTTAACGGTATCAAGATGATAAACGGCTTCAAGTTCGGCAAATATCCTCAATTTTTCATTATTAATGTTTTGGTCGAAAAACAAGACTCCTTTATATCTGTAATCATAGTTCGGAAAGTCAGGCCCCTGCCTTGAGTAATAGACCTCGCCGTCACAGAAAAAATATGATTTGTCGGGAAATTCTTTTAATAGTCTGGCTCTGAGCTGATGACTTCTGAAATGGTCGGGATTATCCCTGTAATTTCCGACTCCGAAAGCATATTCGGTTTCCAGTTTAACCCCTATATCCTGAAATATCCACGCGGGCAGCGCCCTCACTCCGAAATTATAAATATCTATCCTGAAATCGGATTGGAATATTTTATCGATACTGAAATTAGACCCGTGAAGATATGCATACTTAAAATAAGGGAATACCGTAATATCCCCAATAAAAGTATCGGGGAATGTATGTTCCAGTTCGGTCCTGCTTGTCAATTCTATATCTTCCACCAGAGGATCCTCCCTGTTTATTTTCCGGTCATAAGAAAAATAGTTGTGTATAAGAGGAAGATTGCTGAAATTAAAGTTTACGTTACTTTCCACAAAATTCCCTTTTGTCAGTTGGGCGGGCGGAAGGTCTTTGCTTTCTCTGGAAACCTTATCAAACCTCAATCCCCTTATCATATTTTCTATATTGCTGAGCTCCGGTTCATATTTGTACCCGAAAGATACCGATACGGGCAGTCCGAAATGATAGCCGCTTGTGCCTGTTTGAGAAAAATAATCACTTCTTATATTGCGGTTTATATCGGCAAATTCTTCATCATCGGCTTTTTGAACCGCCTTTTTCAAATACACATTCCCATCCTTGTACAATCGCCTGGAACGATAATGATAGGAAGTTGCCATTAAAAGATGCGGGTTTTCGGGCGCTAAAGCCAGAGCCTTCTTCAATTCAAGTTCCGATTCTTTCATATCAAAATTTCTCAGATTCCAAGCCCTTATCTCGTGAAGATATGGCATATATGGATTCAGCCTGATCGCATCCCCGTATTCTTTATCGGCCTCCTTATGCCTGTTCTGGCTTCTCAACACCTCTCCTCTAAGCAGATGGACCTCATATGTATTTCTTATGCGCTGTATTTTATCTATTATTTCATTGGCTTCGTCTATTCTCCCGTCTTTTATAAAAATTTTTGCGAGGATCAACATCGCCCACTCATAATCGCCGTCTATATTATTTAAAATATGCACGCAAATTTCTTCCGCCTGCCCGGGATCCTCTTTTCTCAGCAAAATATCGGCTTTTGCTGCGAGAAAAACTTTATCATCCTCATATGAACTTAGGGCCTCATCTATCTTGCCTTCCACTAAATTATATGTGTCCTTCTGTTTCAACGCTCCCTGTTCCTTCTTTTCCTCTTTTTCCGCGGCGATTACTATTTTGTATTTATCCGTTTTAAGCTCGTCCTCGATCCTTTCCGTCATTAATACTTTCTGGGATTTATCTTCCACAAGAACATATCGGGAACTGCTTTCTCCGATAGCGTCCGATATGTCGATACCTATCTGTTTCGATAAAGCGATAAATACTCCGAAATTTTCGGGTGCAAGATCAAGAGATCTTCCGAATTCGGCTTCGGCAGAAAAGGCATCGTAATTCTTAAGGTTCCACGCCCTCATTTCATGCAGATAGGCATCATCCGGCTTCATTTCGATGGCCCTCAAAAACTCCGGATCCGCTTCCCTGTATCTCCCTTCCCCGCTCAGCGCCTGCGCC
>JAQUNG010000024.1 GCA_028717725.1 bacterium
CGGAGTTGCCGTTTTGAATGCCGCGACTTTCCCGATATCGTTAATATCCACTATCATATCTCCCCGGGCAAGGAAAAGAAGGACATTTTCGGTTTTATCAGGGTTGTAATTAAGGGTTTTAAGGGTTATTTCGGAATCGCCGAGTATTTTTATTCCGCCCATATGTCCTATCTGGAGGATTGCCGAAGAATCTTTTTCGGTCGCGACGGAATCTCCTTCGAAGACGGTTGTTTTTTCCCGGACGGAAGTCCAGCCGCCGCCGGCATTGTTTTTAACATTGACGGTGCCTTCCACATTGATAAGTGTGGCGAAAAGCCTATCCTCGGCGCCTGTTAATTTTTGTATGACTTTATCTTCCAATCCGAGGCTTCTCTGAAGAATAATCGCCATATCGCCGTTAGTGAGAGCCTTATCCGCGTCAAAACCGCCGGGAGGTGTTATTCCCCTGGCGGCGAGTATCGAGAAATAATCGCCGGCAGACGGATTGTCAGGCAGTAAGTCCGCCAATCCCATAGAGTTAACGATGTATTCGGCGAACTTAGCATGATTGATAACGTCTCCGCTTTCAATCGAAATAGCGGCCGTTCCCGCGAAAATAAAAAATAACGAGAAGATTATATTCAGATGTTTCATAAATTCGCTTTCAAAAGACAGTTGGAAACAACAGCAACCAAAACCCCGAAGCATAAATATTTCATAAAAACGCCGCGTTGTCAATCCGAAAAATTCAGCCCTGCGACGGTATCCCGGCATTTATTTGAGGGCTTTTTCGTGTTTCTGCTTTATCATCATGGGCCTGTAAATATAATCCACATATCCGAAGTTTTCCCGGGGATTATATTTTAAGCTCAGTATAACGTCTTTTCCTATCCATTCGTATTCATATCCGTCATGAGCTTCATTTGCCCGCTTGCCGTGCTGATAAAAAAGAAGACTGCGGATTTTTTCAAAGTTTTTCTCCCCTTCAAATCCTAGACTGGCGGCATAGAACCTGTTTTGAGAAAATATGTATACGATAATTTTCAGTCTGGCGCTTCCGAATTCAAGGTTTTCGTTTTTCATTACACAGAAAACATCACTTCCGGTTCTCCGTACCGGTTGAAGCCCCGGAATATCCGAAGCCGGCGTTCCCCATTGTATCCCGTGGAAACCGTCCGGCTGATTCTGGAAAGGAACTGCCTGTGTCGGACAAAACATCAAAAACAGGAACGACTGAACAAGAAACAGAACACATGTCTTTTTTTTCACAGATGTCATATTATACCCTTTATTAATTCCCGGGTTGGTTTTCGGCTTAATTGGCGATTATCGCATATAATCCAGCCGGCGGAAACAAAAAAAACGAATTCAGATACGTTATTTTGCCCATCGGACGGGAGTAAAACGGATATTTCCGGAGTCCGAACCGTGATAATACCGGCTTTGCGGTTCTCCGTCATTTTCTTTATAAATCTTTCAAAAAACCCGTTTATATGATAAAAATATTAAAGATTATTTTTCACATAGGAAGGTATCTAAAATGAGAAAATTTTTATGGTGCGTGCTGTTTTTATTTCTGGCTTCGCCGGTATCGGCCCAGCTCGTCATGATGAAAACCGAGAAAATCGAAAAAGGATGGACAAGGGTTTTCTATGACGCCGGAGCCGAACTGGCCGTCCAGGAATTCGACCCGGACTGGAATTTGAAAAAAATGAAAGGGAAAATACCCGACGGCGTGGTCAGGGAATATGACGGCGCCGGCAGGATTATCAGGATATATAATTATAAGAATAACAGGCGGGAAGGTGAATCCAAGGTTTATTACGAGAACGGGAAAGTCAAGTCCATAAGAGATTACAGGAAAGATATCCTTGAAGGGATAAGCAGGAATTTTTATCCCGACGGGACCCTTGAAACGGAAAGGATATACAAGAAAGGCAGGCTGGACGGATTGTGCAGGAAATATGACGAAAAGGGGGTTTTGCTTTTTGAATATAATTATGCCGAAGGCGAACAGGAAGGCTTAACCAGGCAGTATAATCCCGGAAGAGTCCTGATAGGGGAATATAATTTCAAGAAAGGCAGGCTGGACGGCGAATCGAGGATTTATGACTCTTCCGGAGTTTTGATAAGCGTTGACACATATAGTAACGGAAAACTGATAAAGAAACAGTCTTATTGACGGAACCGTGAAAACCAAAACAGTCAGACTTTTAATATCCTGCCCCGACAGAAAGGGAATAGTCGCCGCCGTTTCCTCTTTTTTGTCCGAAAACGGTGCCAATATAATTGAGTCCGACCAGTATGCGACCAGTCGCGCGGGAGGCGTATTTTTTATACGTATCGAGTTTGAAACGGGAAAAGAACTGGCTGATGAGGATAAATTCGGGAAAAAATTCAAGCCGTTGGCGGAAAATTTTTCTTTTGACTGGAAGATAAGTTTTGCCGAACGGCGCAAGAAAATGGTTATTTTCGTTTCCAAAGAAGAACATTGCGCCCTTGAATTATTATGGAGATGGAAGAACGGAGAACTTCCCGTGGATATCCCTTTCGTTATCGGCAACCATGATTTGTTGAAAGGCGTGGCGGGACAATTCGGCGTTGATTTTAAATTGTTCGGGGCGGATAAGAAAAACAGGGAAAAATCCGAAATCCCGGCGCGCGATTTAATCAGGGGAAAAGCGGATTTTATAGTGCTCGCGAGATATATGCAGATATTGTCAAAAGATTTTGTGGATGAATACAAAAACAGGATAATAAACATCCATCATTCTTTTCTCCCTGCGTTTGCCGGCGCCAAACCCTATGAACAGGCGTATCAGAGGGGCGTGAAAATAATAGGAGCGACCGCTCATTATGTTACGGAAGAACTCGACACGGGGCCGATTATCGAGCAGGATGTGGAGAGGGTAAGCCATAAAGACGATGTCGAAAAGTTAAAAACCAAAGGTAAAGATATAGAAAGGACTGTCTTGTTCAAAGCCGTTAAATGGCATGCCGAAGACCGTGTAATAGTCTATAATAACAGAACGATTGTTTTTGACTGAAAGAGGATTCGGCGTCAAGGGAGAAAATGGATTTAATCCGCTTTAAAATTTTTTTGTTTAAGTTGATGTTTTTTCAGGCGGTTGTAACGGCGGCTTGTTTTATGCCGGCGGCTTCCGCCGAAACGGGGAAAATACCGGACGGCTTCGAAGGTTTCAAACTGGGTATGACGCTGGAAGAAGTCGAACGAAAACTCGGCGATAGTAACTTTACGTATAACCGGACAGTTGATTCGGGCGTGCCGAACGCTCTGAAAGAAGGACCTCCCATGAGCCTGCAGAGCGAACTTGCGAGGGCTTTGAAATACACGACTCCTTTATCGTTAACCGCTCCCAAACTCGGCGGTTCGGACTTTACCAAATTTTATTTTACAAGCGGCGTAAAGCCCGAAAAGTTGTGTGTTATTAACGTAAGATACGGGCCGGCGCACTGGCAGAATTACAGCAGTATAGTGGAAGAGGAAGCGGGAAAATTCCTCGCCTGCCGGAAGGAGTCCGAAGAAGGTTTTATGAAGAAGTCTCTGAACGACTCTGCGGTATGGGAAAACGCGGATTATATATATAAAATCACCAGAGCTACCGAACAGAACCACTTTTCCCTTTACGGCAGGCAAAAGATGAGAACCGCCGAAAATTCTTATCTTGAAATATTGTTTGTCGACAAACGTCTGTTCGAAGAAGAATTAGGCTCTTATAGATAAGAGCCCCGGAGGCCGGATGAGAAAATTCGCTTTGCCGCTGTTGGCGGTTCTTTTGGGAGGATCCCTTGTCTATATATTTATAATTTTTTTCAGGACGGATTCCGTAATGGGCATCAAGCTGGGTAAAAGCAAAGATGAGATACAGCGGGAGTTCGAGCGGCTTGCGATAAAAAAACTCGACGAAGGCAGAGGATATATTGTTTACGAAAAAATGCCGGGCAGCGTAAAGCACGTGAAAAACGTGAAATTTTCTTTTTCGCAGACCGATAGACTCACCAAATTTGAGGTCTGGTTCGCCAAAAGAGCCAAAGAAATAGTCGACGAGGGCGTTGATGACGAGATTTTTTACAGAAAAAAGAGCGGTTCATTCCCGGATTTCGACCTTTATTTTTATGTAAGGGACGAACTATCCGGAATACACGGGGAACCTAATATCGAATCGATTTCGATGGAGAAGGGCTGGGCGGCAAGCAAATGGTATCTCAAAAAAGCCACCGTGATATTCGGCATAAACGGCGATATATGCGGTCTCAGCTGTTATAATCCCGAAAACGCGCCCCAGAAAATGATAGTGGGCGGAATTGAAGAATAAACATCCCTCCTTTCATACGCGAGGTTCTTTTATCGTTGACGTTTTTATAATCGGTTTGATAACATTAAAACCTTCAATTCCCGTTTAAGGAGGAGTTTCGGCGATGATAGAACGCTATACCGGACCTGAGATGGCGAAAATATGGTCTCAGGAGAATAAATTCAACACGTGGCTTAAGGTGGAACTGCTTGCCTGCGAGAAAATGGCGGAGCTCGGGATTATACCGAAAAAAGACCTCGCGCTGATAAAAAGGAAAGCGGGTTTTGACGTAAAAAGAATCGATGAAATCGAAAAAACCGTAAACCATGATGTGATAGCGTTCCTTACCTCTCTTTCCGAACATGTGGGGCCCGCCTCGAGACATATACATTACGGAATGACATCTTCCGATGTGCTGGACACGTCGCTTTCGCTTCTTATGAGGGATGCGGCCGATTTGCTGCTGGACAGGATGGGGGTTCTTCTCAATGAGACGAAGAAGAAAGCTCTGAAATATAAATTCACGCCAATGGTCGGGCGTTCCCACGGTGTCCATGCGGAACCTGTCACTTTCGGGCTTAAAATGGGGTTGATGTTTACCGAACTCAAAAGGGTCAAAAAAAGACTTAAGGCCTCCAAGGATGTTATTTCCATAGTTAAAATTTCCGGGGCGGTCGGCACACACGCGCATCTTCCCGCGTCGGTCGAAAGTTATGTCGCGAAAAAGCTCGGAATGGAACCCGCCGCGATTTCCACGCAGATCATACAAAGGGACAGGCACGCGGATTTTCTCAATTCCATAGCTCTTGCGGGAGCAGTCCTCGAAAAGTGGGCGCTGGAAATAAGAAACCTTCAGAGAACGGAAATATATGAAGTCGAAGAATATTTCGCGAAGGGGCAGAAAGGCTCTTCAGCCATGCCTCATAAGCGCAATCCAATCACATGCGAAAGAATATGCGGGCTTGCGAGAATCCTTCGCGGCAACGCGGTGGCGGGACTTGAAAACGTGGCGCTCTGGCATGAAAGAGATATAACCCATTCTTCCGCCGAGCGAATTATTATTCCGGACAGCGCGATACTCCTTGATTATATGCTTTCCCTGATGGTCAAGGTTATAGGGAATTTGAACGTGTATCCCGGGAATATGGTGAAAAATATTTTAAAGACAAAAGGGCTGGTATTTTCCCAGAGAATCATGCTCGAGCTTACGCGCAGGGGCGTATCGCGCGAGAAAGCCTATAAGATTGTTCAGCGAAACGCCATGGAAGTATGGAAAACCGGCCGCGATTTTAAAGACCTTCTCTTAAACGATAAAGAATTGAAAGCGCTGATGAACGCCGGGGAAATCGAGAAATGTTTCGATCTTAAATATTATTTTAAAGATGTGAACAGGATGTTTAAATCCGCCGGAATCACCGGAAGATAAAAGACGATTTCGGGAGCGGGCTCTTTATAAGATTTTTTGACGAAAATGCCCGGTGTAAATTCGAAGAGGTTCCCCAAAAAGGTGGTTTTAAAAACAAGTGTTTAAAACAGAGGGAAGTTATGTTTCTTGCCAAAGTATATGTGACTCTGAAAAAAAGCGTTCTCGACCCTCAGGGAGTAACCGTGAAACACGCCCTGGATTCCATGGGATACCGCCTGGTGGATGATGTAAGGCTGGGTAAATATATGGAAATAAAAATCGTCAGCGTCGACAGAAAAGAAGCTGAAACTTTACTGAGAGAAATGTGCGAAAAACTTTTGATAAATCCTGTTATAGAAGAGTTCAGGTACGACCTGGAACAGAAATAAAAATCCTTCCAGAGGAAATCTGATGAAATTCGGAGTTGTGGTTTTCCCCGGTTCCAATTGCGACCATGATTGCCATTATGTCCTGAATGACGTGATGAAGGTCAAAACCGATTATATATGGCACAAGAGGGGCGAAATAAAAGATTATGACTGTATCGTCCTGCCGGGAGGGGTTTCATACGGAGACTCCCTCAGGACAGGCGCCATCGCGAGGTTTTCGCCCGTTATGAGGGCTCTTATCGAATACGCCGGGAGAGGCGGGTTGCTTATGGGAATATGCAACGGTTTCCAGATTCTTCTGGAAGCGGGCCTTTTACCCGGCGCGATGCTGAGAAACACTTCTCTTTCTTTTGTCTGCCGCGACGTATGGCTCCGTGTGGAAAATACTAAAGGGCCTTTTACATCTTCTTGTAAAAAAGGGGAAATACTGAAGATCCCGGTGGCGCACGGAGAAGGCAATTACTATGCTGACGAAAAAACAATCAAAGCCCTTGAAGATAATGGACGGGTCGTTTTCAGGTATTGCGATGAGCTGGGTATGCCGTCAAAATTGGCGAATCCCAACGGTTCGGTCAATGATATAGCGGGCATCTGCAATGGGAAGGGGAATGTTATGGGTATGATGCCGCATCCTGAAAGATGTTCGGAGAAGGTTTTGGGGTCTGTTGACGGGAAGAAATTATTCGAATCGGCAATAAATTTTTTAGCGGGGTGAATAAAAAATGGGCGTATCGGAAAAAACAGAATCCGCGGAACCGGCGGTTAGCGAACAGCTTGTCAGGGATCACAATATAACCCCGGAAGAATACGCGCATATAAAGGAAATACTGGGCAGGGAACCTAATTTTACCGAACTGGGAATTTTCTCGGTTATGTGGTCGGAGCACTGCTCGTATAAAAACTCGAGGCCGGTTCTTAAGCTGTTTCCCGTTGACGGACCGGCGGTTCTCGTGAAAGCGGGGGAAGAAAACGCGGGGGTCGTTGATATCGGCGACGGGTGGGCCGTTTCTTTCAAAGTCGAGTCGCATAACCATCCGTCGGCCATAGAGCCTTTCCAGGGAGCGGCGACGGGTGTGGGAGGAATCATAAGAGATATCTTCACGATGGGAGCGAGGCCTGTCGCGTGCCTGAATTCACTGCGGTTCGGTGGATTATCGAATACGCGGGCCAGATACTTGTTAAAAGGTGTTGTCGGCGGTATCGCCCACTACGGAAACTGCATAGGCATACCTACTGTAGGAGGAGAAATATATTTTGACGAAACATATGACGGTAATCCTCTTGTGAACGCGTTCTGTCTCGGGATAATCAGGCACAAAGATATAGCAAGGGGTTGCGCGAAAGGCGAAGGCAACCCTGTCTTTTATGTGGGAGCCGCCACGGGAAGAGACGGTCTCGGAGGAGCAAGTTTCGCGTCCCGCGAACTTACCGATGCGTCCCATGAAGATAGGCCGGCTGTCCAGGTGGGGGATCCATTTATGGAAAAATTACTGCTGGAGGCCTGCCTGGAACTTTTGAAAACCGGATATGTCATTGGCATACAGGATATGGGCGCCGCGGGGCTTACATGTTCGACATGCGAAACCGCAAGCAGAGGAGGTTCGGGGATAGAAATCGAGCTTTCCGAAGTGCCTAAGAGAGAAACGGGGATGACCCCGTATGAAATAATGCTCTCCGAAAGCCAGGAAAGAATGCTTGTCATAGCGCAGAAAGGGAAAGAAAAAGAAGTAAAAAAAATATTCGAAAAATGGGACCTTCATGCCGTTGAAATAGGGCATGTCACATCGGACGGGATGATGAGGGTTAAAAACAACGGTAAGGTCGTCGTTAATATTCCGGCGAGGAAAATCGCGGAAGATTCCCCTGTGTATGTCAGGGAAGAAAAAAAGCCCGCTTATCTGGAAAAGGCGAACAGGCTGGAAGAGGAAAAATTAGCCGAACCCGGAGATTATAATGAAACCCTTGTCCGGCTTTTGGATGACCCCACCATATCAAGTAAAAAGTGGGTGTATGAACAATATGACCATATGGTTATGACAAATACGGTTTTGCGCCCTGGTTCGGACGCCGCCGTTTTGAGGATAAAATCCGCGGGAAAATACATCGCGATTTCATCGGACTGCAACAGCACTTACTGTTATCTTGACCCTTATACGGGAGGCAAAATAGCGGTTGCCGAATCCGCCAGGAATGTGGTATGTTCCGGAGCCAGCCCTCTCGCGGTGACCGACTGCCTTAATTTCGGGAATCCGATGAAACCCGAAATATTCTGGCAGTTTAAAAAATGTGTGGAAGGCCTTGCCGACGCGTGCCGCTCGTTCGATACACCGGTTACCGGCGGAAACGTAAGTTTTTACAATGAAAATTCCGGCGGCGCTGTTGACCCCACGCCCATTGTATGCATGGTCGGGCTTTTTGAAAACGAGAAGCATATTACAGGGGCTTCTTTTGTTGATGAGGGTGATTTTATATATCTTATAGGCAATAACAGGTCTGAAATCGGGGGCTCCCTCTATATCAAAAATGTTTTCGGGATGAAAAAAGGGAAATGCCCCGTTCTTGATATCGAAGAAGAGAAAGCGGTCCACACGTTTTGCCTCGAAGCCATAAAAAAAGGACTGATAAAATCGGCGCATGATTGTTCCGAGGGAGGGCTTGCCGTAACTTTGTCGGAGAGTTGTATTATGTCCGCGAGAGGACTGGGCGCCCGTATCGACCTGTCGCGGGTCTATCCCGCTTCCGGTTCCAAAGCGGGTTTTCTTTTCGGCGAATCGCAGTCCAGGATAATTGTGAGCGTTGCGCCCGAAAACGCCCGGGCATTCGATGCTCTTTCCGGATCCTTTAACGCGGACATTTACAGGATAGGAACCGCGGAAGGAAAAAAACTGGTGATTAAATTCAACGAAGATGTTTTAATAAATTCCGCAGTAAGCGGTCTAAAAGATGTATACGATAACAGCATAGAGTGTAAATTAAAAACGCAAAAGAACGGAGATTCGCGGTGAACACTAAAAAAATGACATATAAGGATGCCGGAGTGGATATAGACCTGAGTACCCAGACCGTGGAAAGAATAAAAGAAATAGCGAAAAAAACCCATAAGCACGGAATAATTTCGGGAATAGGCGGGTTCGGCGGACTGTATGAATTGCCTAAAAACAAGTATAAAGAACCGGTCATTGTTTCAAGCGTTGACGGGGTAGGGACGAAATTGAAAGTCGCGGTTATGGCGGGGAAACACGATACTGTCGGGATGGATATCGTAAACCATTGCGTGAATGATATAGTTGTCCAGGGCGCGCGCCCCCTTTTCTTTATGGATTATGTAGGAATGGGCAAGCTCGATAAAAACGTTTTTAACCAGATTATAGACGGTATCGTAAAAGCATGCGATGAATCCGATTGTGTGCTTCTCGGCGGGGAAACGGCCGAAATGCCGGGATTGTACAGGGAGGGAGAATATGACCTTGTCGGATGCATAACGGGTATTGTCGACAAAAAGAAAATAATAGACGGCCGGAATATCAAACCCGGCGACAAAATAATAGGACTGCAGTCCGCGGGACTCCATACCAACGGATATTCCCTTGCCCGCAAAGTCTTATTCGTAAAAGGGCAGTTTGCGATTAACGACAATATTCCAGAACTGGGACGGACGATTGCCGAAGAATTGCTTGTCCCGCACAAAAGCTACGGCAAACTGATGCTTTCCCTCCTGGAAAGATTTGAAATCAAAGGCATGGCGCATATAACCGGCGGAGGGTTTGTGGATAACATACCGAGAATACTCCCGGACGATTGTTCGGCGAAAATATTCAAAAACAGCTGGAAAGTGCTCCCGATCTTCGGTTTGCTTTCTTCCGTGGGCAATATAGATGAAATGGAAATGTACAGGACTTTTAACTGTGGTATCGGCATGACAGTGGTCGCGGGACCGGAATCAGCGGAAGATATTATCAGGGAAATAAAAAAACATAGGGAAGAATGTTTTCTCATAGGTGAAATAGAAAAGGGAAACAAAACAGTTAACTTCGCGTAGTTTTAAGGGGAAAAGTATGAAAAAAGTCGAGAGAGCTCTGTTAAGCGTTTACGACAAGACCGGGATAGTTGAATTCGCTAGAGAATTGCACCGGTTAAGGGTGGAAATCATATCCACCGGCGGAACTGCGAACCTGCTTAAAGAAGAAGGGATACCCATTATAAATATCTCCGACTATACGGGTTTTCCCGAAATGCTGGACGGGAGGGTAAAAACCCTGCACCCGAAAGTGCATGCCGGACTGCTTGCTTTGAGAAAAAACGACGACCACAGGAAACAGATGAAAAACGCCGGTTTCGGATATATAGACCTTGTAGTCGTAAATCTTTACCCGTTCGAACAGACTATTTCCAAAAGCAATGTCACGCTTGAAGAAGCGATTGAGAATATCGATATCGGAGGACCTACGATGCTCAGGTCAGCCGCTAAAAATTATAAAGATGTCGCGGTCGTGGTCAATCCGTCCAAATACGAATTGGTTCTCAAGGAACTTAAAGAAAACAAGAAGACTTTATCGGAAGAACTGAAAATGAGACTGGCGGTCGAAGTTTTTCAGACTACTTCCAGATACGACGCTCTTATATCCAGTTATCTCAAAAAGGTTTCTTCCGCCATTACCGACAGCCTTCCGGGCGAACTTTCTATTTCATGCGTAAAAAAACAGAACCTCAGATACGGGGAAAACCCGCACCAGAAAGCGGCGTTTTTTGAGGATTACGCTTTTGAAAAATCCGAACCTTCGATAACGGGGGCGAAACAGCTTCACGGAAAAGAACTGTCATTCAACAATATTATAGATCTTAACGCCGCGCTTGAAATAGTCAAAGAATTCGCAGAACCCTTTGCCGTTATCATAAAACATACGAATCCCTGCGGGGCGGCCGTATCCGCGGATATCTGTTCCGCGTATAAAGAAGCTCTTGCGACAGACCCTGTTTCCGCTTTCGGCAGTATAGTCGGTTTCAACAGGGAGCTTGACGGGGCTACCGCGGCCGAACTCTCGAAACTTTTTGTCGAAGCGGTTATTTGTCCCGCATATTCGAAGGAAGCCGCAGATATACTTGAAAAGAAAAAAAACATAAGGATAATCGAAATCGCAAATCTGCCGGATTGGTATAAAAATAAGACTTATTCCGGTTTTGACATCAAAAAAGTTGCGGGCGGCATTCTTGTCCAGGACAGGGACACAAAAGAAATAAGAGAGAAAGATATAAGGACCGTAACAAAGAAAAAACCGTCCGAAAAACAGTTGAAAGATATGCTTTTCGCGTGGAAAATAGCCAAGCATGTCAAATCCAACGCCATTGTTTACGCCAGGGATGCAAATACCGTGGGAATCGGCGCCGGGCAGATGTCCAGAGTCGATTCATCGAAAATAGCCGCGATGAAAGCCCAAAAAGAACTGAAAGGAAGCGTTATGGCGTCAGACGCTTTTTTGCCTTTCAGGGACAGTGTTGATACCGCCGCCGAAAACGGCGTCTCCGCGATAATACAACCCGGCGGTTCGGTAAGAGACCAGGAAGTTATAGACGCGTGCAATGAACATGGAATAGCGATGGTCTTTACGGGTATAAGGCATTTTAAACATTAAAATAGTTCAGGCAGTTCAGTAGTTCAGCAGTTGGATAGTTAGAAGATAAATTTAATGTCTATCTGTTGAACTGCTCAATTATTTAACTATTGAACTGTTTGTCTCAGGGAATTTTATCATGAAAGTGCTTGTAGTCGGTTCAGGGGGCAGAGAACACGCCCTTGTGTGGAAAATTTCAAAAAGCGATGCCGTTTCGCGTATCTACTGCGCTCCGGGAAACGGCGGGATAAGCGCTGTTGCCGAATGTGTTGATATCGGCGCCGAAGATATAAAAGGACTGCTCTCTTTCGCGAAAAAAGAAAAGATAGATTTTACGGTAGTGGGGCCTGAGGCCCCGCTCGTCGCCGGACTCGTAGATATTTTTGAGAAGGAAGGACTTAAGGTCTTTGGCCCTGTTTCAAAGGGCGCGATGCTTGAAGGCAGTAAAGTATTTTCAAAAAATTTTATGAGAAAACACGGGATTCCCACAGCTGACTTTGAGGTCTTTTCCGCGCCGGGAAAAGCGAGAAAATACATAAAACGCGGGGAATTCCCGCTTGTGATAAAGGCCGATGGGCTTGCCGCGGGCAAAGGGGTCTTCGTATGCTCTTCCGGACCCGAGGCCGAAAAAGCCATTGATGTTATAATGGGGAAGGAAATATTCGGCGCTGCGGGAAAAGAGATTATCATAGAGGAATGTCTTAAAGGCGAAGAAGCTTCCATTCTGGCTTTTTGCGACGGCGATACCGTTTTAACCATGGATTCTTCTCAGGACCATAAAAGGGTTTTTGACGGTGATAAGGGGCCTAATACAGGAGGCATGGGGGCTTATAGCCCCGCTCCGGTGATTACCGGGGCTCTGATGGAAGTAATCGAAGAAAAAATTTTGCGGCGTACCGTCCGCGGTTTAAAAAAGGAAGGAATAAAGTATAAAGGGGTGATTTATGCGGGTATAATGGTTACGGAAAAAGGGCCGATGGTGCTGGAGTTTAATGTAAGATTCGGCGATCCGGAAACCCAGCCGCTGCTTATGAGGTTGAAGACGGATCTGTTGGATGTGATGAAAGCGGTGTCCGAGGAAAAACTGGACACGGTAAAGTTAAGCTGGGATGAGAGAAGCGCTGTTTGTGTCGTTATGGCCTCAGGCGGTTATCCCGGCAGATATGGCAAGGGATTCGAAATAAAAGGGCTTGGAAAAGCGGCCGCAATAGATGATGTTTTTGTTTTTCACGCCGGGACAGTTGAAAAAGACGGGAAAATCCTGACGGACGGCGGAAGAGTCCTTGGCGTTACGGCGCTCGGAAACAGCGTGGATAAAGCGGTGGATAAAGCTTACGGCGCGGTCAGAATGATAGAATTTAAAGGCGCTTTCTACAGGAAAGATATAGGGCGTAAAGCGTTGATAAAATAGATTATCCCAATATGTGAGGAGGATAAAATGAATGATAATCCGTTAGTCGGAATTGTTATGGGAAGCGAATCGGATTATGAGATTATGAGAAAAGCCGGCGAGATGCTTGATAAATTCGACATAGCGTATGAAATGGATGTTATAAGCGCGCACAGGTCTCCGAGGCTGGCCGTTAAATACGCAGAAGAAGCGGTTACGAAAGGTTTGCGTGTAATCATAGCTGGTGCCGGTAAAGCGGCGCATTTGGCGGGCGTGCTGGCCGCGCACACTACGATACCCGTTATCGGCGTGCCGATTTCGTCCGAGGAATTAAAAGGTATGGACGCTCTTTTCTCGATGGTTCAGATGCCCGCCGGTATTCCGGTCGGCACCATGGCGTTAGGGTCTTCGGGAGCCAAAAACGCGGCTTTATTCGCAGCGGAGATAATATCCCTGTCAGATTCGAAATTGTTCGATAAACTTTTAAATTACAGAAACCTGCTCGAAGAGGAAGTCCTGGCGGCTTCGGAAAGAATCAAAAAAGCGAGTAAAGAAAAAAGATAAACATTTAATATATTAAAGAAGAAGAAATCGGCAAGATTGAAAATCTATATCGCGAATAAACCGGATGAAATTAAAACCGCAGTTTCTGAGGCGGCAAAAGTCATAAAAGCCGGCGGTATTGTGGCTTTTCCCACGGAAACTGTTTATGGGCTCGGCGCCGATGCGGGAAATGCCGATGCCGTAGACAGATTGTACAAAATCAAAGGCCGCGAGAAAAAAAAACCTTTTACGAACTTGATAGCGTCTGCCGGACAGATAGACAGCGCGTGCGAGGTAAATGAGGAAGCCGGCAAAATCATCAGGGAATTCTGGCCGGGACCGGTAACCATGCTGTTTAAATCTCCGTCAGGGAAACAGGGATACAGGGTCCCGTCGCACAAAATCGCTTTGACGCTGCTGAGGGAATGCGGAAGGGTTTTAGCGGCTCCGAGCGCAAACCCGAGCGGTTCCGAAAATCCAAGGGACGCACGGACGGTTAAAAACTATTTTAACGGGAAAATAGACCTGTTGATTGACGGCGGAACCGCAGAATTGGGGGCCGAATCGACAATAATAGATTTTTCCTCCGGGAAGCCTTTTATGCTGAGAAAAGGCGCGGTATCCGCGGCTGAGATCAGGGAAAAGACGGGTGTTAATATCAATATTATTCCTGTATTATGAAAAAACCGATTAAAAAGATTTTATTTGTGTGCACAGGCAACAGCTGTCGTTCCCCTATGGCTGAAGGATATTTTAATTTCCTGTCTGACATGAAAAAAAAGGGCATAAGAGCGGATTCCGCCGGCATTTCGGCTTTCGAAGGTTTTTCGCCGAGCGCGGAAGCCGTTGAAATAATGAAAAATATCGGAATAGATATTTCTTCCCGCAAGACAAAACGGCTGACCCAGGAATTGGTAGATTCATCCGATATGGTTATAGTTATGACGGCTTCCCATAAGCGGGAAATCGAGAGAAAATTTAAAACGGATAAAAAAAACGTAAAATTATTAAAGGAATTCGGGAAAAATGGCGATATGAATTTTCCGGATATTAAAGATCCCATAAGCATGCCTTTGGGCGTTTATCGGGAGTGCTTTAATGAGATGAAACCGCTGATTGAAAAATTACTGGAGGATATATGCGAATAGCAGTTGCGAGCGACCACGGGGGATATCTTTTTAAAGAGGAACTTGTAAGGTATCTTCAAGAACTCGGGCACAGTGTCGAAGATTTTGGCTGTGAAAGCGAGAGCTCCTGTGATTATCCTGATTACGGGATTCCCGCTTCAAGAAGTGTTTCGGACGGGAAAAACGACAGGGCTGTGCTGATATGCACAAACGGAATCGGGATGTGTATGCTTGCCAATAAAATACCCGGAATAAGAGCCGCTCTCGTATACAGCGAAAGAACTGCGGAGAAAACAAGACAACACCATGATTCGAACGTACTTTGCCTCGGCGGAAAAGAATTCAGCCCGGATGATTTGAAAAAGTTCGTGTATGTCTGGCTGAATACGGAGTTCGACGGCGGAAGGCACGAAAGAAGGGTGAAAAAAATCAACAGCCTTGATTAATCCGGTTTTCACAGGAGGATATTTGTCGATGAAAAACCTTAAGAAGTCAGATCCCGAAATATTTGACGCGGTATTGAAAGAAACGGAAAGGGAAGAATATCATATTGAGTTGATCGCGTCCGAAAATTTTGTCAGTGACGCCGTGCTTGAAGCCGCGGGTTCGGTTATGACGAACAAATACGCGGAAGGGTATCCCGGAAGAAGATACTACGGCGGATGCGAGTGTGTCGATATGGCCGAGAACGTCGCTATTGAGAGGGCAAAAAAGCTTTTCGGCGCGGAATATGCGAATGTTCAGCCCCATTCGGGGTCGCAGGCGAATATGGGTGTATATTTTTCGGTATTAAACCCGGGAGATACGATTTTGGGTATGGATCTCGCGCATGGCGGGCATCTTACCCACGGGGCCAAGGTGAATTTTTCAGGGAAGCTGTATAATGTGTGTTCTTACGGAGTGAACAGGGAAAACGAGACGCTTGATTATGACGGGATAATGAGAATCGCCGAAGGATGCAGGCCGAAATTGATTATCGCGGGTGCGTCCGCCTATCCCAGAACGATAGATTTTAAAAGGTTCAGGGAAATAGCGGATTCAACGGGCGCTTATCTTATGGTTGATATGGCGCATATAGCCGGTTTGGTCGCGACCGGACATCATCCGTCGCCTATGGAGCACGCCCATTTTGTTACTACGACCACCCATAAGACTTTAAGGGGCCCCCGCGGCGGTATGATTCTTATGGGGAAAGATTTCGAGAACAGGATGGGTATTATTTTGAAGGCTACGGGAAAACCGAGGATGATGAGCGGCATTATAGATTCCAACATAATGCCCGGCATTCAGGGCGGACCGCTGATGCATATAATTGCGGCGAAAGCAGTATCTTTTGCCGAAGCCCTCAGGCCGGACTTCAAAAAATATTCCGAGCAGGTGATAAAAAATGCGAAGGCGCTTTGCGCGGCTCTTGAGAAAAGAGGTTACAGAATAGTGTCCGGCGGCACTGACAACCACCTGTTTCTCGTGGATCTTACGGACAAGAATATAACCGGCAAAGATGCCGAAAAGGCGTTGGACAGGGCGGGAATAACCGTAAACAAAAACGGGATTCCGTTCGATTCCAAATCGCCGCTTGTGACTTCGGGCATCAGAATAGGGACGCCTGCCATGACCACCAGGGGAATGAAAGAAAAAGAGATGGACCTTATCGCGGGTTTCATATCCGAGGTATTATATGCCCCAAACAGCGATAAGGCGGCAGAATCCATAAAAAACAGGATCAGGGAACTCTGCGGGCGGTTTCCTCTCTACAGGCATCATATAAAAAAATGATTTATCTTCGGGAGAACCGGGCAAATGAATTTTATAAAGAGAAAAAATTCCGCGGGAAAAATCGATAGACCGTCATGGGATGAATATTTTATGGAAATCGCTCAATTGGTGGCGCAGAGATCGACATGTCTGCGTCGCAAAGTAGGGGCTATTATAGTAAAGGATAAACATGTTCTCGCGACCGGATATAACGGCGCCCCCTCGGGGCTGAAGCATTGTCTGGAAATAGGTTGCCTGAGGATAAAAAATAAGATACCTTCCGGGCAAAGACATGAATTGTGCAGAGGGCTGCATGCCGAGATGAATGTCATAATACAATCCGCCAAGTTCGGGATCGGCATCAAAGACAGTGTGATTTATTCGACGACGCATCCCTGTATCCTGTGCGCGAAAATGATAGTTAACGCCGGCATCAAAAAGGTTATTATAAGAGAAAATTATCCGGATAGGGAAGCGGTTAAGATTTTTAAAGAAGCCGGTGTGACAATAAAAAAAATTTAAAAAGCCGGTTTTTAATAAAAAAAGCCTTTCATAAACCGCGTTTTTTCAAGGAAAAACAGAAAAAAAGATTTATTTTCTGAAATGTTATTGACATACTATATGTAGTATGATAACGTCGTAAATGCACTATATATACTACATCCGACAGACATCCGGATTTACGGAGAAAAACACAAATGCGGTGTCCTTACTGCGATTATGACGGAGATAAAGTAGTTGACTCCAGATCATCAAACGATGGTGTAGTGATAAGAAGGCGCCGGGAGTGTCTTAAATGCTCGAAGAGGTTTACCACCTACGAAAGAGTGGAAAAAATACATATTTCCGTGATAAAGAAAGGCAGTATAAGGGAAGATTTTGACAGAGGCAAGGTTCTTGAGGGTGTTTTAAAAGCCTGCCAGAAAAGGCCGATAAGCCTTGACAGGATAGAACAGCTTGTAGATGAGGTGGAGCAGGAAATAGAGTCCGAAGGCAGAAAAGAAATAAAATCCGAGGAAATAGGGAATATAGTCATGAATAAACTCCAGTCTCTTGATGATGTGGCTTATGTCAGGTTTGCCTCGGTTTACAGGCAGTTTAAAGATGTCAACCAGTTTATGTCCGAGATAAAAAGCATATTAAACGAGGAGAAGAAAGATGATAAAAGAGGTCGATAAGGTTACATATGTAAGGAAAAGAGACGGGCGTTTAGTGCCGTTCAATAAAAGAAAAATAGCTGAGGCGATATTCAAAGCCGCGAAAGCCGTCGGCGGCGAAAACAGGGAACTTGCGGACGAACTTGCCGAAGCCGTATCTTTCTACCTCCATAAAAAGTATTCCGAGGCAGCTCCGAATATAGAAGAAATACAGGATATGGCAGAGAAGATTCTCGTTGAAACGGGACATACAAAGACTGCGAAGGCGTATATCCTCTACAGGGACGCAAGGGCCAGAAAAAGAGAAGAACTGAAAGTAAGGAAAAAAATAATGAAGGAAGGAGATTCCACGGATCTGGCGCTGATGGTTTCCCCTTCGTCCAAAGACCAGATGTTCAATTGGGACAGGTCCAGGATAGCGCTTGCGCTTATAAGGGAAGCCAGGATGCCCCAGCATATAGCCGAGGAAATAGCGGCCGCCGTTGAGAAAAAAATATTTAATTCCGGTTTAAGCCAGATTTCCACATCCCTGATAAGGGAACTTGTGGACAACGAGCTTTTTATCCGCGGTTTTAACGTGAAATTAAAAGCTCATTCGATAATAGGTATGCCCGTATATGACCTTGACCGCCTGATTACTTCGAAAAGCAATGAGAATAGCAATATCGCCACCAATAATCCGGAAGCTATAAATCTTTCAATCGCTGAAACGACACTCAAACAATACGCGCTCGAGAAAGTTTTCAGCGAAGAAGTCGCCGAGGCTCACCTCAGAGGACAGATTCATCTGCATGACCTGGGATACCCCACAAGAGTATATTGTTCAAGCCATTCTCTTGAATACCTGAAAAAATACGGGCTCCAGCTCGGGAATCTCGACACTTCATCGGGTCCCGCAAAACATGCCCGCACGCTTACCGGCCATCTGAACACTTTTCTTGCCTCCATGCAGGCATATTACGCAGGCGCTCTCGGCGTAGGTTATATAAACATATTTTATGCCCCTTATCTCGAAGGACTGTCTTATGAAGAGATGAAGCAGGAAGCCCAGTATCTTATTTTCAGCGGTTCTCAAAACGCTTTTTCCCGCGGCGGGCAGACTCTATTTCTTGATTTTAATATCCACACGGGTATTCCCAACTATATGAAAAATATTCCCGCTATAGGTCCTGGCGGCAAATATACGGATAAAACATATAAGGATTATGAGAAAGAATCCAGGATGTTCGCGAGGGCGATGCTTGAGATATGGGAAAAAGGCGATAGCGGCGGCAGAGTGTTCGCGTTTCCGAAATGCGATTTTCATATCAATAAGGAAACGTTTGAGGATCCGGAACAGCTTGAACTGTTAAAATATGCCTGTGAGATAGCGAGCCGGAACGGGACGCCTTATTTTATATTCGACCGCGACGAGGTTACTTTATCGGCCTGCTGCAGGCTAAGGACCCAGATAAAAGACAATTATATGATACAGCATCCCGAGAGCATGCGTTTCTGCGGTTTTCAGAATGTTACGGTCAATCTTCCGCGCGCGGCTTTTCAGTCCGGCAGGGGAAACACGGAAAAGTTTTTCAAAGAGGTGGAAAAATCATTCGGGCTTTGCGTAAAAGCCCATCTTGAAAAAAGGGAATTCATTGAGGGCCTGATGGCTTTTCCCGGAGCCCCGCTTTGGGAAGTCGGCAAAACGGCGATGGACGGGAAACCTTATATAGAATTGGATAAATGCACTTATATAGTGGGTCTCGTCGGGCTTAATGAAGCCACCCAGTATATACTCGGGAAGGAACTCCATGAAGGAGAGGATGCCTTGAAATTCGGGTTGAAAGTCGTTGCCAATATGTATTTTCTTGCCAAGAAGGCCGAGCAAAAATACGGATTGAAATTCAGTCTTGAGGAATCCCCAGCAGAATCAGCGACAAGAAGGCTCGCGAAAGTGGACATGCAGTATTATCCCGAAGCGAAACAATACGTGAAAGGAGATTTTGCCAACGACGAATATTATTATACGAATTCGATACATCTTCGGGCCGATGCCGACATCGATATAGTCACAAGGATAGAAAACCAGGCGAAATTTCACACGATGATTGAGTCAGGCGCGATAATCCACGCCTTTGTAGGAGAAAAACTCCCTTCCCCGGAAAGCGTATTGAACCTTGTGAAGAAAACATATCATAAAACCCAGGCGGCCCAGTTGACGATTTCACCCGAATTTACGGTCTGCAGGCAGTGCAGAAGAAGCATTGTGGGAATCAGGGAAGAGTGCCAGTCCTGCGCTGCGATAAAAATTCCCGATGTAACCGCCGTAAACGATATGGATGAGAATATAAAATGGAAGCAAAAAAGTCCGGGAAAAGACTGTTTTACCGGAAAAGCCGAAAAAAATCAGAAAGTAAGTGTATAAACGCAAGGGGGGCAGTCAGGTGAAAACGGAAGAATTTCTCAGTAGATGCGTGGGAGAAGGATTTGAATGGGCCGAAGGCGGATACGGAGGAGAAGAAGGTATTTATGTCAGAAATCCCAGAATCGGGACATGCGCGCATTTTAAAAAAGAAGCCGTTGAGGGTAATGACTGGGATATTTTAAAAACACAGGTGCTGCAGGGAAAAGATATCTATCATGTCACCCGTATAGTCGGTTATTTTTCAAGAATAGAAAACTGGAATAAAAGCAAATTAGGCGAATTGAAAGACAGGCGGCAGGGAAGTTATTCTGTCCGTTAGGCAATATGGCTTTTCAGGGGAGGCGGGTATGCGGATTAAAATTTTCGGAAAGATGAATTGCGCGAAGTGCGAAACCACAAAAAATAAGTTCAGCCATTTTCTGCAGAAGTGGAACTGCGGCGAAAAAGCGGAAATTGAATTTTTCGATATG
>JAQUNG010000025.1 GCA_028717725.1 bacterium
CAGGTAATCGATATGCTTTTGGATGTTTTTGAAAAAAGAAGAAGTGTCAGGGAATATAAAGATGAAGTTGTCGAAAAAGCGAAAATAATTTCCTGTCTGGAAGCCGCCCGTCTTGCTCCGTCCGCGTGTAATTCCCAACCCTGGCGTTTTATAGTCATAGACGAACCTTCTCTGATAGAGAGAGCTTCCGGCGCGGCCTTAAAAGGTATTATCGGGATTAACGCGTTTTTGAGGGATGCCCCGGTGATAATCGCGGTGTTGTCGCGCAGAAAAATCCATCTCGATGTTCTTGGAAAATATTTCAGGGGAACGGATTATTGCCTGACGGATATAGGGATCGCGGGCGAACATCTTTGTCTGCAGGCCGCTTATCTGGGGCTCGGCACCTGCTGGGTAGGGTGGTTCAATGAGAAGGCGTTAAAAAGAGAACTGGGGCTCGGCAGGTCTGCCAGGATTGAATATCTGATTACACTCGGGTATCCCGCGTACACGCATTGCGGGAAAAGCAGGAAACGTCTGAACGAAATCACTGCCTGGAATACGGAGAAAGGATAAGCGGGGGAAAATGGATTTATGTAAATTCCCGGAATTTGAAGATATACGTCCGGAACACAGGGATATTTTTAAGAGATACTTTTCTTTATACGGAAAAAAAAGTTGTAATTTCCTGTTTGCCAATATTTTTTCATGGAAAGATATTTTGAAATTCAGGGTATCGTCTCTTGACGGGAACCTGATAATTGCTGGATCCCAGGACGGCAGGGCTTTCTTCTATGAGCCGGTCGGGGATAAAAATACCGCTGAGTCCGTGAAGGCTGTCTTCAGGCATTTTAGGGATGTGCCCGGCGGAATTTATGTGAAAGGCGCGTCGGCGGGTTTCGTAAAAAACATTATAGGCGGGGACAAATCTTTTTCGGTTGCCGAAAACCGCGATGATTTTGAATATATCTATCTGACCGAGGAATTGATAGCGCTCAAAGGGAACAAATACCATAGCAAGAAGAATCTTTATAACCAGTTCAAAAAAAATAATAATTACAGGTATATAGAGCTGGAGCAGGCAATAGCAAAGCAATGCGTGAATTTTATAGACAAATGGTGCGAAGAAAGAGAGTGTGGCCTTGATCCCCGACAGGCAAAGGAAAATTGCGCGGCGAAAAAGATGCTTGAAAATCTCGATTATCTGGAGCTTAGAGGAGCCGTATTCGAGGTAAACGGTACGCTCAGCGGGCTGACAATCGGGGAGGAGCTGAGTCCAGATACTTTTGTAGTCCACGTTGAAAAAGCGGCAGGCGCGGTAAAAGGCCTGTATCAGGCGATAAACAGGGAGTTTCTTGAAAAAGAAGCTTCAGGGTATAAATATGTAAACAGGGAAGAAGATGACGGTTTCCCCGGACTGAGAAAAGCCAAAATGTCATATTATCCGGTCGAATTGCTGAAAAAGCACGATGTTTATTTTTCGGGCTGAATGCGCGTATTTTCCGGTCAGATTTTCCCCGTCAGATATTTTCTGCCGTCGAAAAAAGCTTGTGCCTGGCGTTTTATTTCTTCCTCGGCTTCTTCATTGCTCCAGTCCCAGGTCCTGTTCATAAATCCGACAGCCCTGGCGAACCACAGGCAGCGCATCGCTTCCACGGTTTTGCTTTTTTGCGGTGATTTCTGGTAAGAAATTATCATGTCGTATAGAGTTTTTACCCACAGCGGTATGTCGTTGTCGATTGTGTATCTCGAGAATATATTTCCCCATTCGGAATAGACTTCGGGCGAAAGACATTTTTTTAATTCCATATTCCACTGTTTCCATCCTTCCCTCGCATTATCGGCTAATTTTTTTCTGTCTATGCTGAGTTCCTGCGGCTTACCCATTTCTTTAAGCCCGTATTTTTCAAGTTCCCGCACTGTTCCCACATTTTTAATTTTTTGTATGTTTTTTCCGATTATGTCAAAAGCTGTTCCGACAACCTGCAAAAACATAGGGCCCAGTTTGGGCGCGGACGGCTTGTGGATCTTGCTCCCGAGCCCGGTTTCCGCTATTTTGAAACCGCCGGTAATCGCGCTCATGCTTAAGAATATATCAATGCCGTATTCGAAAGTGGTTTTATGCCATTCGAGCGACATAAGGTGTTTGACTAATTTCGACGACAGCGCGAAATCCCCTCCTATGGGTTGTCTTAAATTTATTCCGAACAAACCGTAAACGAGGGGATAGCATATATTTTTAGTAATTGTGCCGTCATATTTATGGCGTGTGTATAAAGGCGCCACATAATCAAAGCCGCCGTATATAGGTTCGAGAAAATAATTTATCCATTCGGGAGTGATGCTTTTAAGGTCAGCATCAACACAGACAACGGCTTCAGCCCCCAGTTCAACGGCTTTTTCGAATATATTCCTGAAATTATAACCTTTCCCGAGCCTGTCCGGTGGAGTCGATATGTATATTTTGGGTATATCGGCAGCCGCGGAAAGAAAAGCCGTTTTGGTCCCGTCCGGAGAATTGTTGTCACCATTTATGAGGACTGTTGATTTGCCGGAAAAGTATTTTTTAAAACCTTTGCTGAGCTGTTGAGCCGGGAAAGCGATATTATCCGCTTCCTTATATGAAGCAAGCCCTCCCACTATATCTGCTTTTTTCACTTCGGCGGGGTTTTCTTCGATGTAAAACATTAGCGCCTCCCTTCCTGCGATTAAAATGACAGAATTTCATGCGATATGTTAAGCCGATAATCCAAAGTTGATATTCATTATACACTATCCGGATGTTTTGTTGAAAGTTTTTTAGTATATTTATACGGTTTATGATAAAATAGCTAAAATGGAGGTGGCGGTATGAAAGCATTTAAGGAAACAAGTGTCAGGATTATTACTGACGATAAAACCGGACTTTTCTTTGATGTGTCTTCGGCTCTTGCGGCGGGTGGCGTCAACATAAGGGCAGTATGCGCCTTCAGGGAAAGCGGGAAAGCGTATTTTTATCTGCTGACAGATAATTGCCAGAAATCGGTCGAATTGCTTAACGCGGCCGGATTAAGCGCTTCCGCAAAAGATGTCGTGGCTCTTCTTGCGGATAACAAAGTCGGAGAAGCTTCGGCCGTTTCCAGAAAAATCAAAGACGCCGGAATCAGTCTCGACTTCCTGTACGGCACGACTTCCGATGCCGGCGGCGCTTGCATGATGGTCATGGGCTCAAAAGATAACAGCAGGCTTATAAAAGCTATTAACGGGTAAAACACAGCGGATATTTGTAACCGTAAAAGAAAACCGGATATAAGTAATTGAGAAAAATTATTTCAGTTGTTTTCGGTCTTGGGCTGGCGGTATCGTTTGCTTCCCCGACATTTCCCGTGGACTACGAACAGGCGAGAGCCGAAATGGTAAAGACCCAGATAAGTTCAAGGGGAGTGAAAAGCGAGCGTGTCCTCAAGGCGATGAGAGATGTTCCCCGCCACCTTTTTGTGCCTCCCGAATACAGAAACTTGGCTTATGCCGACGGCCCTTTATCGATAGGCCATTCCCAGACTATTTCCCAGCCTTACATCGTTGCTTTTATGACGGAAGCCGCGGACCTTAAACCTACCGATAAAGTTTTGGAAATAGGGACAGGTTCCGGATATCAGACCGCAGTCCTTTCGGAACTTGTGGATAAAGTTTATTCCATAGAGATTCTTGAACCCCTTGCCAAAAGCGCGGAAGAAAGACTTCACAGACTTGGCTGTAAAAATGCGGTTGTCAAGTGCGGGGATGGTTATAAGGGCTGGCCCGAGTACGCTCCCTACGACGCCATTATGGTTACGGCCGCGCCCGAAGATATTCCGACAGCGCTGGTAAACCAGCTTAAAGACGGCGGAGTTATGATAGTCCCTGTTGGCTCATATTACCAGCATCTCTATAAAGTAACGAAAAAAAGCGGGATGATACATAAAGAGATACTGTTGCCGGTAAGATTTGTTCCGATGGTAAGGGGAGTCGATTTGGATATCAGATAGCAACAGGGCATTTCCCCCCGAAAGACCTTCAAAGAAAAACCATAACGCTATTTTGCCACATTATATATAGCTTTATTGACATTGCTCATAGCGCTGCCGAGGGTCTCATACAATTCGTCTTTTTCGTTCAGGATGCCGTAATTGCAATTTTCCCCGTCGGGCGGATTGGCTCTTCCCTCATAAGGCTGATCGGTCAGCTTAAACCAGTGGAAGCCGACCAGAAAATGAAGTTTAATAGTTTCGGTTATGTAGGAAGTATAATACTCCGCTCTGTCTTTTTGCGTGAGAAGCGGTGTCCCGGCGCCTTTAATATTGGGCAGTCCGCTGTCCATTGCCTTGAAAGAAAATTCCGTTATCATAATCGGCCTGTTGCTGAGTTTGTAACAATATTGCAGAGTCCTGTCGGAAGGAATCTGGTCATATATGTTTACGGAGTTTATGTCCACGAACCTTCCCGAAACGGTCCATACGGGAACCGGTGTGTTATAGGCGTATCGGCAGCCCAACACCATGTGGTTTGGATCGCTGTCGCGTATGGCTCTTGTGGTGACTTCAAAATATCGTTCGGCTACAAGCTCGAGAAAATCCATCCTGTCCCGGACAGCGTTGTCAAAGAACCCTTTTCTTACGGGAAGGTAATGAACGCTGTCCCAGTCCGGGGCATTGATTTTATAGACCTCGGCGAGTTTTTCTACAGTCCGGTATTTTTGCCTTAGCATCTCTATCGCGCATGTCCTTCCTTTCGATTCGCCCGATTCGATATACCTTTCAAGAAGCGATTTCGGGTTTTCTTCCCATCCCCCCAGCCATTTCATCTCGTTATCAAGAAAGTAACCGAGAAGCATAGGGTCGTCTTTTCTCGTAGCGCATTCTCTTTCGGCGATTCCTTCGCACCATGTTACGAAATCATCGGAAAAAACATCGGCAAAGCTTCCGATTCTTCCCATACCTCCCCAGTAAAGGGCCCCGTCGCCCATATAAAGTATTTTTGTGTAAGGCATGCCCGCGCTGAATGTTTCATCGTCCGACCAGCTTCCTACAGTGTTGAATCCGAGCGCGGATATCCTTTTTGCGGTGGTTTCCGCCCAATCTTCCCTGTTTTTGTATTTTTGGGACACTTTGTCCCTATAGAGGGACACACCCGTGTTAAGGCCTTCGTCTCCGTTATAAGCCATTGCGTTGACTCCAATGGAAATAAAAACATTTCCGTCGGGGTCTATTATCCACCATCTGTTACGTATTTTTTCCGTATGGAAAAAACCTGTTTTCTTTCCCGTTATTTTTTCCCAGCCGCCGAATGAATCAATATTTTCTGTTTTGGGAAATTCCGGTATTTGCCGGGTGTCGGATTCCGTGATAGAAAAATTTTTAAAACTCGCGGTTCCCTTACAGTTTACCATGAAAGGGCATATCCGTATTTCATCGGTATTGGGAGGAACCTGGAATCTGCACTCCGCCCTGTGCCAGTTGTGGGTTCCCTGCATCGTAGGCGAAGCCACATATCCGGCCCATTTCCCCTTTTCCCAGAATTCGATTTTAAGCTGAGCTCCGCTCCACGGGTTTGAAGGGAGAATATCTTTTGTGCTCATCATACATTGCGCTTTATAAACTCTGTCTTTGCGAAAACTTTTTATCGGCTGATACCATGTCGCCAGTGAAAAACCGTCATTTATCGATATAGTGAGATACCTCGATTTTTTATTGAAGGCGAATTCTGCGAAATCCTTCGGCTGCCATGTGCTCCAGTTTTCAGTTTCTTCCTTGAGGTTTCCGTTTTTGACAAGGTCAGGTTCCTTGCTCTGCCGGAAAAACGATTTTCTCGCCGAAGCGAAAACCGGTGTTGCCGCGATAACGAAAAGCAGTGCAAAAACTAAGATCCGGCTCATGATAGAATTCCTTTCGTTGTATTTTGTGGCTGGCAGGATTATACAGCACAATCATCCGGCTGGCAAAATAAAAAACCCGGCGGATTGGAAATGTCCGCCGGGTCCTGAATGAAACGACAGAAAGTTATTCTTTGCGTTCTATTTTATTGCAGATTTTTGATTTCCATTTCTCCACATTCTTTCTTCCTGAAGGGCGCGCCGTGGATTCGTCGTCTGCCCTTAGATCAACCGCCCAGTCCTTGCTTCCCCCGGGTATGCGTTCAAGTTTTTTGCCTTCGGTTTTGCCGAGCGTATCGGATAATTTCTGTTTAACACTTTCGGGATTGACTTTTGTTTGCTCGGTTCCCTGATAAGGCATTCCTCTTTCTCTCTTGCTTGTTACCGCGAAAGCAGGAGCAGAAAGAGAGAGAACGAAAGCGATGCATACTGCCACACAAACAAATTTTTTCATTCCACACTCCTTTTTTTTAATTTATTTGAAGATTATAATTGAAGATAAAAAAATATTCAAGTTTTTTATATATTAAAGCCATTATATTGCTTTATAACGCTTAACTCAAGTTATTATTATCCGAGATGGGCTATAAGCATAGTGGCTATATCCTCATATTCCCTGTCGCAGGTCCTGGAGAATTTTATGCCTGTCATGAAAAGCTGTTTCCCCTTGATTTCAAAAGGCGTCGACCATACCACTTCCCCCTTTATTTCTATGGGATTGATCATATCCTTCGATTTAAAAGCGAGCACCGTGTTTACTCCTTTATCCAGCAAAATGGCGCTTATGATTTTGGCGCCTGAACGCGATATATCGGATATATGCACATAAAAGGGAGCGCTTTTGCTGAGAAGACCTTTTTTGAAGACTTTTATGGTCCCCGATATTTTTAAACGCTGGAACCTGCGCCTTTCGCCTTTCATAAGCCCTTTATGCTTCCCTTACTTTATAATTTGCAGTATCTTACGATAAAACCTGAAGAATTATTTGTCAAGATATAATGTTTTATGTTGAAAGTTTCCCTTTAAATACAGTAGTATATCTAACTTAAAATTGTAAACGCGATACGGAGATTGCAAAATAATGAAAATATTACTTGCGGGTTTAGGCAGATGGGGAAGCAACCATTTAAGAATACTTAAAATGCTCGGGGCCCGGGTTTTTGTGGCTGATCCCTCTCCGCGGGCGAAAAAAACCGCGCTTGAAAACGGGGTTCCGGAGAAAAATTTTTCCGCTTCGTTCGAAGATTTTATTGACGAGGCGGATGCGGTGGATGTAGTCACGTCCGCCGATACGCACTATATGATATGCATGGAAGCTCTGAGGAAGGGAAAAGATGTTTTTGTCGAAAAACCGCTTACCCTGAAATCGGCGGAGTGCAGGGAGTTGTCGGAAATCGCCGACCGGAAAAAATCAATCCTTCAAGTGGGCCATGTTTTTCGCTTTGATCCCGCGACGTCATTTATGGCTCGGCAGATAAAAGAAGGTGTTTTGGGCAAGGTCCAGTGGATGATAGGGAATTTTTACGGTTTTAAAAGGCCGAGAATGGACGCCGGCGTGACGTGGTCGGATTCTTTGCATTTTATCGATTTGTTCAATTACCTTACGGGAAGCGTGCCCCGAAAAGTTCTGGCAAGGTTGAAAGACAATCTGGGACGGGGAATGGATGACGCATCATGGGTATCTCTCGTATATGAGGATGCCGAAGCTGAAGTAAGGGCAAACTATTTCAGGCCCCGCAAGAGAAGAGAAATTGTGATTATAGGTTCCGAAGCGACTCTGGAGTGCGATTTCAGTTCTTCGCAGGATAAAATTAAGATATATAAAAATACCCATATAAAAAATGAAAATACGTGGGTGGCTACCCAGGGCGAAGTGATTACGCAGGAAATAATGCAGGCGGAGCCGCTCGCGTTGGAATTAGAAAGTTTTATTGATTGCGTTAAGACAAGGGAAAAACCGCTGGCCGGAGGATGGGACGGTTATAATGTCGTAAAAGTAATCGAGGCGGCGTATGAATCCTCAAAATCCGGTAAAATCGTGGATTTAACGTGAAAGGAAAGGCCTGAAAAATGGGGAAAATACCGTTGTCAAAAGTATATGAGTCAGATGAGATTCGAAACAATGTGTTAAAAGTTATCGGTTCAGGTAATTTCATTCTGGGTCCTGAATCCGAGTCGTTTGAGAAAGAACTTGCCGATTATCTGGGCGTCAAGAGATTTGTCCTTTCAAATTCATGGACATCGGGTGTACACCTTCTTCTTAAAGCCATGAATATCAAAGAAGGAAGCGAAATACTGCTCCCGTCTTTAACCGCCTTTCCTTCCGTGGAACCGATATGCCATGTCGGGTTGAAGCCGGTTTTCGTGGATATTGACGAGACTTACTGCATGGATCCGGTTGATTTAAGGAATAAGATAACTTCGAAATCCGCGGGAATCCTTCCCGTGCATCTGTACGGGCAGGCCGCCAATATGCGGGAAATAATGAACATAGCCGAGGAGAAAGGGTTGTTTATAATTGAGGATTGTGCCCAGTCCATCGGGGCTAAATATAACGGTAAACGTGTAGGCAGTCTTACGATAGCATCGGGTTTTTCCTTCTACCCCTCTAAGAACCTTACTGTTTACGGCGACGGCGGAGGAATCGCAACAAACGACGATTCTCTTGCGGACGAAGTAGCCGCGCTGAGAAATCACGGCAGAAAGAGCAAGTTCCTGAACGATGAGATCGGTTTTAATATGAGATTCAACGAAATTCAGGCGGCTGTCGGGCGGTGCCAGCTTAAAGTTATAGATGAGTTGAACGGTAAAAGAAGAAAACACGCCGAAAGGTACTCCTCTCTCCTGGGCGGAACGGTGAAAACCCCCGAAATCAGGGAATCGGCGGAACATGTTTTTCATATGTATGTGATAGAAGTTGACCGGCGTGATGAACTCAGGGATTTCCTGAAAAACAAGGGTGTCGGGACAGGCATACATTATCCGGTTCCCGTGCACAAACAGCCGGCCGTGACAAATCTTTTCGGGGATGTGTCTTTGCCGAAAACGGAAAAAGCCGTCGGCAGGATATTGTCGCTTCCGATGTTCCCGGATCTCAGCGAGAAAGAAATCGATTTTACGGCGGAGAGCGTAAGGGAATTCATAGGCAGGTAAATAATGAAAAATTCCGAGAAAGATATCTATCTTTCGATATGCGTCCCTGTTTTTAACGAGGAAGACAATATTCCTATCCTTGTGGACCGTATTGTCAAGGTTATGGAAAAGGAGGATTGTTCCTATGAGATAGTTATGGTCGATGATTGCAGCACGGATAATTCGTGGAAGGCCATGATTGACGCCAAAGATAGGTGTCCGGAATTAAGATGCCTTCAGTTCGAAAAAAATTCCGGAGAGAGCGCGGCCGAAGACGCTTTGCTTAAAGCTTCCAGGGGAAAAGTGCTTATGACCATAGATGCGGACCTTGAAAATGAACCGGAAGACATTCCTGTTTTTCTGGAAAAAATAAAGAATTTTGATTGTGTATGCGGCACAAGGGTGGGCAAAAGGAAAGACGGTTTTATCAAGAATATGTCTTCGCGTCTGGCTAATCGTGTCAGGAACAGCATACTCCAGGACAATATCACCGATGCCGGATGCACATACCGCGTGTTCAGGAAAGAATGTTTTGAAAATGTTGTTATGTATAACGGATTCCACCGTTTTCTGCCGACCCTTTTCAAAATGAAAGGGTTTTCCGTCGCGGAGATACCCGTGGGCCACGCGAAAAGAATCTACGGAAAATCGAAATACGGGGTATGGAACAGACTTTTCAAATCTTTTGCCGATATGCTGGCTGTCAGATGGATGAGAAAGCGAATGCTCAACTATACCGTGGAACAGGAGAAATAAAATGAGCCAGATTTCAAATTACTTTTTTGATATAGCGGGCAGGCTGAAAAGCCCCTGGGCCATAATAGGAGCTGTTGGAATGATTTGTTTCAGTTCCAGGTTCCTTGTCCAGTGGATAGCGAGTGAAAAGAAAAAACAAAGCGTTATCCCCGTTTCTTTCTGGCACTTAAGCATAATCGGCAGCGTCCTTCTTCTGTCATACGGGCTTTTCTACGCCAAAGACCCGTTTTTTATTCTTGGATATCTGTTTAACAGCGTGATTTACTTCCGTAATTTGTATTTTATCTATAAAAAAAACGCGCCCGGTTCCGGCAAGCTTTGAAATACGGTAAATAAAAGTTGAAAAACTTCCTGTCAGACTACAAATCCGAAATACTGATAATCAGCGTAGTTTTCATTTTGGTCTCGTTCGCGGGATATTGGGCGATTCCCATGGAAAGAACGCAGGAAGCGAGAGTGGCTGTTACCGCGCGAGAGGCGCTGGAGGACGGAAACTGGCTTATCCCGACTCTTAATGGCGTCCCAAGGCTGAAAAAACCTCCTCTTATGACATGGATAGTCGCTTTGTCTTATAAGTTTTTCGGGGAAATAAATGAATTAAGCGCGAGATTCCCGTCGGTTCTGCTGGCTTATATTTCCGCCCTGACGGTATTTTTTCTTGGGGTAAGGCTTTTAGGGAAAACCGGAGGACTTGTTTCATCGCTTGTCATAACTACCTCTTTCCAGTTCATCAAGCATTCGCGGCTCGCCGAAATAGACATAGCCCTGTTGCTTTGCGTCCTGTTCACGCAGGTGTTCTGGTATCTGGCTTTTTCCTCCCAAAACAGGAAAAAACTGTTTTATATTTTAGGATATGTTGCGGGAGCCGCGGCTGTTAATCTTAAGGGACCCGCGGGATTTGTCATCCCCTTTGTGTCTTTTTTCGCATTGCTTTTGTTTCTGGGGCGGTTTGACGAACTTAAAAAGTGGCTTGACCCATGGGGTATATTTCTATGTGTTATACTGAGCTCAAGTTGGTATTTTTTTGCCATTTTCCGGGAAAAAACGTTTGCATCGGCGGTCTTCAAGGATGAGCTTGAAATAGCGTTTATCAAAGGCATAGACCATCCCGGACCTTTTTTCTACTATATTTACACTCTTTTTGTCTGTTTCGCGCCCTGGACGGTATTTATGTATGCGGCGGCTTTTGTTGCCGTGATAAAAAAGGAGAAAAACAAAGAGTTATTTTTTATCCTGACATGGCTTTTTGTTTCTCTGGCACTTTTGTCTCTGACACCCAACAAACAGCCGCATTATTCTTTGCTGGCATTTCCGCCCATGGCGCTTATAACGGGTTGGTTTGCCGGAAATATTGCGCTGCGCTCTAATATGAAAAAATATGTTATGGCGACGCTTTATACTCTTGTTTCGGCCGTAGCGGCGGGCACGCTCGCAGATTCTTTTCTACTTCATAAAAAAATATATCCGGACTCTTCTTTCAAAGGGTTTGCGGATGCGATGAGGGAAGAAAAGATAGATGCTGGCAGCGTGTATACTTATAAATTCATGAACGCAGAGCTTCTTTTTTATTTAGAAGGGCCGATACCGGTAATAAAACCGGAAGATGCCGGGAAAAAGATAGAGAACAGGGAAGAGGTATATGTGATAACGAGGGTTGAAGATATGTCCGACTTGCCGCAGGGACGGGAAATAATGAGATATCGCTATGACGGCAGGGTCTTCGTCCTCCTGCGCATTACATAGCTTTTATCGCCGATTCCGCTGCTTTTACGCCGCTTGATATTTCATAGTCCGCCAGTCCGGGAATGGGTAAATCTTCACACATACTCATATTCTCTATCCGGTTCAGGTAATTTTTAATCAAAGTTATTTTTTCCTCATATCCGGTTTCGCGGACAGGCAGAGCTTGTTCGAACCTCTGTATGCTTCCCCCGATTAACAGTTTCGGTTCGGCAAGAGCAATTGATTTCAGGTCGCGCACAGAGTTATTTATTATTTCCTCGTCGCTTTTTGCCCATAAGGCGTCTTCGGAATCGCAGAAATACAGCAGTGTCATTCCCGAACACGCGCTTTTTTTGCCGGCGCAGATAAAATGGACCATTGAAGCGCCTATTCCGGGCTCGGATATAAAAACGGGGCCGCTTCGCGGTGGAGGAATACCGTTAATCAGAATATGGGCGCATATGAGGTTTCTTGTGCGGATGGTTGCCGCCGCGTCCCTGACATCCTGAGGTATTAATGAAACAACCGACTTTATGAATCTATGAGCCGGATATGCCAATATCATCCTGCGGGGAAAATAATCATTATTCCCGAAAGTTATTCTTGTAATTGCGTTTTGGGATATTTCTGTTTCTTCCGGTCCCGTTTCAAAAACGAATTTTACGTTTTTCCGCCTCAAAGACAGGAAAAGCTTTTCGGCCAATGGAACAGGTCCGTTATCGGGATAGGAAGGTTTGTTCCCCCCGGGGAAGCCGTTCGGACCCGTTGAAAAAGGGAAAACACCGCTTTCCATCCACAAAAAAGGGGTTAGGTTGCCGCACGGCGCGCCGAACACCTTTTCCAGGAAAGGTTTGATAAAAAGAGCATATAATCCTTTTCCGCATTGTTTTGACTCAAAGTGTTCCAGGCTGTTTTTCCCGCCGGTATCCGCGGACTTTTTCAGGAAAAGCGAAAAACATTTTGGAACTCCCAAAAGTCTTATTGCCGAAACAAGGTTTCCGGGATATGTTTTGAAGCCTTTTGCGGTAAAAAAATCAAATCCGGAATCAGTTGTCTTTATGCCCTTAGGGTAAAGGTCCCTGAGTATTTTTGATGATTCGGGAAACCGGAATGAGAGGTTTTTAGGGTAGATGTCGAATACATTTGCGCCGTATTCCGCTGTGCCGAGTATTCCTCCCGGTTTTTCCCGGGGACTGATTATAACGGGAGCAAAACCTTTTTTACAAAGATGATAAGCCGCCGACAGCCCGCAAAGCCCGGCGCCGGCTATTAAGACAGTGTTGTCTTTTTTGTTTTTCATAACGCGTGATAACGGGATATACCGGACCGCCATGGAGGTTTTCCGGGAAATTTATATAGTATCCGCTTCCTGAAAGCCCAAAAGCGAGCGTGTTTCTTTTATAAGTGTTTCCTGATTCAGAGCGAAAGATTTATCCGAGCCGGAAAGTTTTTTTATCGCTTTAAGTATGGATATTTTTTCCGGATTGCTGTAGGATTCGTTGATTCTTTCTATTATCGCCGGCGCGGGCGATTGTTCCATTTCGGCGGAAATGAAATGGTATATTTCGTCGATGTCGTCTTCGCTTGCGCCTTTTTCCTGCAGGAAATCGTTAAGGCAGTTCAGTTCTCCCATAGCAACCGAACCGTCGGACGCGGTCATCAAGACCCATAGAAGGGAAGTATCTCTTATCAGAAGTTTTTCTCTGTTTTCAGCGGGTTTTTTCTTTTTCATGACCTCTGATTATACTTCTTTTGGTTTGATATGTAAAATCAAATAGTGTTTTTGAAATACCTTGACACGACAATGTTAATATACTAACATTTCTTCCCGTTTCAAGTAGGTTTGCGGCCAGATAGCTCAGTAGGTAGAGCAGAGGACTGAAAATCCTTGTGTCGGCGGTTCGATTCCGTCTCTGGCCACCACCAAAAATCCTTTTTAATTTATCTGGAGCCCACGATCAGACTTGAACTGATAACCTGCGCATTACGAATGCGCTGCTCTGCCGGTTGAGCTACGTGGGCGTTGGAATTGAGCAAAAATATATACCACCGCCGCTGTTTTTTCAAGGCGAAAAATATATATTTTAAACTACCACACTCCCGGTATGACGGTGCCGCAGTGTTCGCATCTGCCGTCTTTTATGTTATTGGATTCTATGTAGTACCCTTTTCTTTTTATAAGCGCGCGGCCGCAGGATGGGCAGTGCGTGTCTGAAAGCTCTTCTCCCGCGACATTCCCTATATAAACGTATTTTAATCCCTTTGAGCGGGCTATTTTTTTTGCCGACAGGAGCGTTTTTACCGATGTGGGAGGTTTGTTTCTTAGTTGATAATGCGGGTAAAATCTTGAGAAATGGACAGGTATATCCGTCCCGATATTTTCCGCAATCCACGAACACATATCACTTATCAATGTTTCGGAGTCGTTAACGCCGGGTATTATCAGGTTTGTCAGTTCTGTATGGATATTTTCTTCTTTCAGTATCCGGAGGGTTTCCAGCACGGGCCGGAGAGAAGATTTCGTGTATTCGGCGTAAAAATTCTCGCTGAATCCTTTCAGGTCAACGTTTGCGGCATCAATGTATTTGCATAATTCTCTCAAAGGTTCTTCTTCCACAAAGCCGCAGGTTATGCAGACTGTTTTTAACCCATTCTGTTTAGCGAGTTTCGCGGTGTCGAGCATATATTCGTAAAATACGGTGGGCTCAGTGTATGTGAAGGCTATCGAGTCACAGCCTTCTTTCAGGGAGTTTGAGATAATTTCTTCCGGAGTTATGTTGAAGTGCCGCGTATTTTCGGGGTAGGCCTGGCTGATTTCCCAGTTTTGGCAGAATACACAGCTTAAATTACATCCGGCCGTAGCGAATGAGAATGTTGTGCTTCCCGGCAAAAAGTGATAAAGAGGTTTTTTTTCTATGGGGTCGATATGGACGGCCACGGGTTTGCCGTAAACCAATGAATAAAGTTTACCGCCGTAGTTGACCCTTACCCTGCAAAGACCCCTCTGTCCGTCGCGGAGCACGCACCGCCTCGGGCAAAGACCGCATTGGACATCGCCGTTTTCGAGAGGAAAATAAAAAAGGGCTTCTCTAAGCGACAGGTCCGCTTTTAAAGCGTCGGACTTTTGGAAAACAGTTATTTTTCGGACGGCGCCGAAGAGGGAGGGACCGGATTCCGCGAAACGGCTTCCCAGACCGTATATAATCACGGACAGAACAGATGAAAACAAAAATAAAAAAAAGAATATTTTACGGTTTTTCGCCATACTCGGATAATTTATCTTATTTTTTTTTGTCATTATATACTTTGGGAACAGGAAAAAACAAGTATAGGTTTTGTTTCCTGAGAATTGTTCCCGCGGGGGTTTTGCCGGTAAAGACAGAAGTATTAGCCGTTGCCGCGCAGTGAAGACAGTATTTTCTGAAAAGCCCCCGCGGGGCAGAAAAACCTGCACCAGAACCTGTCAATGATAATTGATGAAAGAAGAGCCGCCGCGACGATCGACCATGCTATCCAATCCCCTTTCAAGGCAAATGTTGTGCCGAAAGGTTCGAATCTGCCGGAGGGGATTCTTATATCAAGGATGTATGCTCCGAGTACAATAAAAAGAAGGGCAAACCTTGTCTTTTCAAGCAGGGCCGAAAACGGCTGGTGTATAATTATTTTATTTTTCTTTAACCTGCCCAGGAATTTCTGAAGCAGTCCGAACGGGCAGATAAAAGAGCAGTAAAGGTTTCCGAATGCGATAGTAACAGCAATCAGAGTTAGCATAAAGAAGAATAATACCGTATTGTATTGGGGCAGGATATTGCCCGTGAGAAAATTTGCCAGATATTCTCCCGTGAGCATTATTTTTTTCCAGAATCCAAGAACGGCGAGGGAATATAACATGGTGAAATAGCGCAGGATTTCCCTTCTGTATAATACATAAAAGGAGGCCGTTATAAACGGAAGAATTGTCAGAAGAGCCGGCATAATCGATTTAGACCCGAAAGGTTTTTCCGGATGATGCGGTTCTTCTTCAAAGAAAGCGCTTGCGCCGGAGTAAGATGCCAGAAATGAATCCAGCACTGCGGATGAAGAAATCGTTGCCCCGGAAACTGAGTCCAGCCGAGTTTTTTTTTCTTTAAAATTCTCGGGTGTAATGCCTTTGAATTTTTCGAAAAACCCCGATTCTTCGATTGCCCCGAAATAAACCGGATCTTCATTGTGTTTTATTGCGCTGAACTCTTCCACGCGCAGTCCGGGATCGGTTGCTATGGCCGTTACTATGATTCCGCCGAAACCCGCAAATTTACCGAAACCCTCGGAAATGATTATATAACCCGTCATTCGGTTGTCCTTATAACGGCAGAAAATATAATCGCTGTACAGGCTGGGCAGTATGATTTCATCTTCGGACGCGAGATGTTCGATATCATAACCACGCTGTCCTGAGGACATTATTCCTTTTGCTTCTATTATCTGGTTTTTAACCGTTGTCGAGCCGACTATAAAAAAATAGATGGCTATAAAAACAGAAGCAATACGCATTATACCGGATATAAAACGTACCCTGAACAGGTAAATACCGAAAACGCACGGCAACAAAACCAGTGTTGTGGCGGCAAAAAATGAAATGAACATAATAACGCCGTAAGTGGGAGACGACAGTCTTAAAACAGCCATTATTAGAAGTAAAAATGGGGGGCAAAGGTTAATTCCAGACGTAAAGCCGAGCAAAAATGGAAGATATGGTGGATTTCCCAAAGAGCCTTTATGCTTGCTGGGCTGCAAATTTATATTTCCTGGGCGTGTGGAAAGCAGGACAACCGCGGCCATGCACATTAAAAGCAGTCCCTTAAACAGCTGGGACAGGGGGAGAGAGGATATGTAATATCCTGTCAGCGCGGTCAGTATTCCGAAAAGCAGGTAGGCAATGAATCTTCCCATTGAAAACAGCGCGAAAATTATTGATGCATGGAGAAGGTTTTTCCTCCCGCTGCCGGAAAAAACCGGGATTAAAAACGGGATACAGGTTGCCCCGCATAGCGCGCCGGTGGAAAGTCCGAGAAGAAATCCTTCAGAAATATATCTCATCATAAGAAATAATTTAATAAAAGTTTATTGGAATTAATATCTTTTAGTATAATATCAAAAGAATGAATTAAATTCTTTATTATTTTACGCCGGTATTAAAGGTTATTGTAAATGATTAAAGAGGAAACAGGAACCGTAATAAGCGTCGATAAAGAATATGTTGCCGTCAGGGTAGATGCCGCCGCGGAGTGTTCTTCGTGCGGAATGTGTTCCGGCGGAAGTTCGGGCAATATATCGTGCAGCAATTATCCCGGCGTCAAAAAAGGCGACAGGGTGAAAATCCGCATTAATACATCCGGGGGTTTTCTCTCGGCTTTATTTACTTTTTTCCTCCCTGCTTTTCTGCTCGTAATTTTCTTGTCCGTAGGAGAAGTGATTGCGAAAGAAATCAAAGTGTCGAATGCCGCGACAGTCAAATCCGTTTTTCTGTTTTTCGGGCTTCTTGCGGGCGGGATGTCGATGTATTTCGGGAATATGTTTTTAAAAAAACGGCCTAAATATAACCCCGAAATAATCTGCAGGATGGACTCTGCGGATAATAAAAAAAAAGAACTGGAAGGGAGGCGTTAATGTCAAAAATAGGTATCATCGGCGGAAGCGGATTGTACAAAATAGACGGTATTACGGATATAAGCGAGAGAAAAATCGAAACGCCTTTCGGGCCGCCGTCGGATAATTTTATCACGGGTAGAATAAACGGTTTCGAAGTGGTGTTCCTGCCGAGGCACGGCAAGGGGCATGATGTGATTCCCTCCGATATAAATTACAGAGCCAACATTTACGCCCTGAAAAAACTGGGTGTCGAAAAAGTACTGTCTTTTGGGGCATGCGGGAGCCTTAAAGAAAATATAAAGCCCGGCGATTTTATGATCCCCGACCAGCTTGTCGACAGGACAAACTCGGGCCGGCGGGCGACATTTTTCGGCGAAGGCATAGTCGCCCATATTCCTTTTGACGAACCGTTTTGCGGTGAAATGAGGGAAATCGCGCGCAAAAAGACTGTCGAGTCAGACATCGTCTGCCATAACAGGGGAACATATATCAATATAGAAGGACCGGCTTTTTCGACCAGAGCCGAATCGAACCTGTATCGGTCATGGGGTATGGATGTTATAGGCATGACTAATCTCAGCGAGGCAAAACTGGCGAGGGAAGCCGAGATATGCTACTGCACGATAGCGATGGTTACGGATTATGATTGCTGGCATCCCGGGCATAAAAGCGTTACAGTCGATATGATTATAGAATGTATGAATAATAACAGTTCCAGAGCGAAGGATCTTGTCAAAATCCTTGTTCCCGAACTCGCGAAAACGGAAAGTAAGTGTCAATGCCGCAGCGCGCTGGCGGCTTCCATTATCACCCCCAGAGAATCTATGCCCGAAAAAACAGTTAAGAAACTCGATATCATAATAGGAAAATACCTGAAATAGGATGTTTGAAAGAGAATCCATGCTGGACAGGTTTTTTAAACTGAAAAGAAATAATACCAACGCGGTAACGGAACTTGCGGCGGCCGCCACGACTTTCCTTACGATGTCTTATATTATTTTTGTCCAGCCCGCTATCCTGTCCGCGGATTTTAACGGGAACCCGACGGGGATGGATTTTAACGCCGTGATGCTCGCTACCTGCCTGTCTGCCGCTCTCGCGACGTTTATAATGGGTGTTTACGCCAATTATCCAATTGCGCAGGCGCCGGGAATGGGAGAAAATATTTTTTTCGTCTCCGTTATTATGTCGATTTCCGCTATGGGTGTTAAAAACGCGTGGCAGATATCACTGGGCATCGTTTTTATTTCAGGCATCCTCTTTCTTATCATATCTGTGCTTAATGTAAGGGAAAAATTGCTTAACATAATCAGCCCGAGCATGAAAAACGCCATAGCTGTGGGAATAGGGTTATTCATAGCTTTTCTCGGTATGCAAAAGGCCAAATTGATTGTTGCCGCGCCGGGGACTCTTATCCAGATGAGCGGCGATATACTGTCTAAAGATATGGGTATCTTTCTTTTCGGGCTTCTCATAATCGCCGTTTTGCTCATGAGGAGGGTCAAAGGCGCTATTCTTATAGGCATAATATGTTCGGCTGTAATGGCGTCCGTTTTCGGCAAGATAGAATTTTCCGGAATCGTTTCAAAACCACCTTCGATAGCCCCGACTTTTATGAAGATGGATGTAGCGGGCGTGTTTAGGAGCCTTCCCGTTCAGGAATATCTGTCCTTTATAGTCATTTTTCTTTTTATGGATGTCTTTGACACTATAGGGACTATAATCGGCGTCGGCGAACAGGCGGGTTTTATTGTGGATAACAAGTTGCCGAGAGCAAACAGGGCTTTGATTTCAGATGCGGTGGGAACCGCGGCCGGAGCCTGTCTCGGCACGAGCACGATAACAAGTTATATCGAAAGCGCGTCCGGCGTCGAGGCCGGCGGAAGAACGGGGTTGACAAGCGTCTTTATATCGATATTTTTCATCTGCGCCGTGTTTTTCAGCCCGCTGATAAAAGTCGTCGCGTCTTATGACGCGGTTACCGCCCCGGCTCTTGTGATAGTGGGAGCCATGATGACAAAAAATGTTGTCAATATCAAATGGGCGGATTATTCCGAATCGATACCCGCGTTTCTGATAATGATGGGTATCCCGCTGACGTGTTCCATATCCAACGGTCTGGCTTTCGGTTTTATATCATATCCCCTGATGAAACTTTTCTCCGGTAAAACAGGAGAAACAAGCTGGCTGGTTTATCTGCTCGGGGCGATATTCCTTTGCCGATATCTGTTTTTGAAGATTTGAGAGGAATAGCATTGTGAATGCTTTGTGGCTTTTATTTTCGAGTTTACTGCTTATCGCGGTTTCATATTTTACTTACGCGAATTATATAAGAAGCAAACTGATAACGAATATACATAGACAACCCCCTTCCAAAACCAGAGAAGACGGCATTGATTATGTGGTAACAGACAGATATGTCCTGTTCGGACATCATTTTGCCTCTATTGCCGGCGCCGGACCCATTGTCGGTCCGGTAATCGCGATAAAATACGGCTGGCTGCCCTGCATTATCTGGATAATAATGGGGTCTATTTTTATCGGGGGAGTTCATGATTTCGCGTCCGTGGTCGTATCGGCCAAAAATGACGGGAAATCAATAGGAACTATAATAGAAAAAGACCTGGGGAAGAAAGGGAAGTTTTTTTTCCTGGTGTTTTCTTGGTTTACTCTGCTTCTGGTCATCGCCGTTTTTGCGAATCTTGTCGCGCGGACATTTGTCGGGCGCGACGGCGGTTCCGTCGCGACTTCTTCCGTGTTATTTATGGTGGCGGCGGTTATTTTCGGTTTTGCGAACAGGTTAAAACTGGCCGGTTTACCCGTTTTGACATTATGCGGGATTGTCCTGATATGCGCCTGTATATGGATAGGAATCAAATATCCTCTTCCCCCGGATATTTTTGGCGCCGGCACCGAAACCATCTGGAAACTGCTGCTTCTGTTTTATATCAGCGTGGCTTCGATAATACCCGTCTGGGTTCTGCTGCAGCCCCGCGATTTTCTGAATTCTTTTTTGCTGTTTGCCCTTGTGATTTTGGCTCTCGCGGGGATAGTTTTTTATAATCACGAAATAAATGTCCGCGCTTTCCACGGTTTTATTGTCGGC
>JAQUNG010000026.1 GCA_028717725.1 bacterium
TCAACCTTCCTGTCTGAGCAGAAATACCATCATATTTTAAATAATTATTACTTACTCCCCTTAGAATAACATTTCCTACTAATTCTCCCAAAGATACCTGCGAGGAAAAAGAAATCATGGGAGCAAATCCAACTCCGTTCACATCAAGCAGAACCTGAACGGGATCGAATTTTATCACTCTGCCTTTTAAATAACCGATCATACGGACATTATATCCTTTTACTTATTTTTACGCGATTAGAAATATTGTTGCAGTGGCATATGGCAATGGCAAGCGCGTCTGTGATATCCCTCTGCCGCGGAACTTCTTTTAACCCCAGAACAAGCTTTACCATCGCCGCGACCTGGTCTTTGTCCGCGACGCCGCGCCCCGTTACGGATTGCTTGATATCTTTGGGTTGATACTCATATATGGGAATATCGTGTTTTGCCGAAGAGAGGACAACTATTCCCTTCGCCTGCCCGAGTTTCAAAGCGGAAGCAACGTTATTGAACACAAACTGTCCTTCGACAGCCACGCAATCCGGTTTATATGTATCTATTATTTCTTTCAATCCGTTAAAGATATGAAGGTATCTCAGAGAAAGCCTTGATATGCTTCCGGTTTTGATGACACCATAGAATACGGGTTTAAATCTCCTGTTCTCGAAATCAATTATTCCGAAACCCGTTGATATGGTTCCGGGATCTATGCCCATTACACGCATAATCGATGAATTTTAACCGTTTTCAAATTTTTCTATCTCTTCGGACGATATATCGAAATTAGAATAAACATTTTGAACGTCATCGTGGTCTTCAAGGGCATCTATCAGAGATAAGACCGCCCGTGCATCCGGCCCCTGAACCTTTATGCACGAAGACGGAAGAAAAGTAAGGTTCGAAGTTTCTATATTATAACCGGCCGTTTCCAGCGCTTTTCTGACTTTTTCATAATTTTCGGGCGGAGCGGTTATTTCAAACACCTCATTTTCCGGGTCAAAAGCGATATCATCCACACCCGCGTCTATAACCTGTTCCATAATCGCCTCTTCGTCTTTCTTCTCCGCTTTTACGCCAAAATAAGCCTCCTTGTTAAACATCCATGTAACGGCGCCCGCGCCGGCCATACTCCCGTTCTTTTTAGAGAATATGGATCTTATTTCCGAAGCTGTCCTGTTCCTGTTGTCAGTCAGCGTCTCCACCATTACCGCAACCCCTCCGGGGCCATAACCTTCATAAACAGATTCCTCATATACAACACCCGGCAGTTCTCCCGTTCCCTTTTTTATGGCTTTTTCTATATTATCCTGCGGCATATTAGCTTCTTTCGCGGCAATCAGCACTGTCCTCAGGCGCGGATTCATCGCAGGGTCTTTACCCCCGATTCTCGCGGCAACCGTAAGTTCCTTGCTTATCCTGCTGAATATTTTGCCTCGTTTGGCGTCTATCGCGGCTTTTTTATGCTTTATGCTATGCCACTTCGAATGGCCGCTCATACAATAATCCGTTCTCTTTTATTTTTCTTCATCCTGTTTTTTGCTTTCATCGATCACTTTCTGCGAAATATGGGCGGGGACTTCTTCATAATGGGAAAAATCTATCGTGAAAGTTCCTCTTCCGCCGGTCATAGACCTCAGCTCAGTGGAATATCTGAAAATTTCCGATTGAGGGACCTGCGCCTTGACTTTCTGCAGCATACCGACCGGCTCCATACCGACGATACGGCCTCTCTTCGCGTTTAAATCCCCCGTGACATCACCCATATAATCGCTCGGTATTATGACCTCTATGTTCATAATAGGCTCAAGCAATACCGGCTTGGCTTTCAGAAAAGCGTCTTTGAACGCTTTTGAACCGGCGATTTTAAAAGCCATTTCGGATGAATCCACTTCGTGATAAGAGCCGTCATAACATCTCGCGCAAAAATCCACAATGGGATATCCGGCCAAAACCCCCTCTGTCATTGATTCCCTTATGCCTTTTTCCACGGCCGGAAGATAATTCCTGGGTATAGCGCCGCCCACTATCTCATCCACAAATTCAAAACCCTTTCCTCTTTCCAGCGGTTCGATTTTAAGATAAACTTCGCCATACTGCCCTTTGCCGCCGGATTGTTTTTTATATTTTTCATGCCCTTCCGCCAATTTTTTTATGGTTTCCTTATACGCCACTTTGGGAACCGACAGATTGGCCTCTACATTAAATTTATGTTTTATCCGGGCCATGGCGATTTCGATATGAAGATCTCCCATTCCCGATATTATCAATTCTTTAGTATCGGAATTCCTCCCTATTTTCAAAGTGGGGTCCTCTTCCGCTATCTTGTGCAAACCGGCTCCGATTTTCTCTTCATCCCCTTTTGCTTTGGCGTAAACCGCGTATGAAACCAGCGGTTTCGGAAAAATAATAGGGTTAAAAGTCATTTTCTCCCCGAAAGCGGCCAAAGTATTGTTGACATGCGTATTTTTTAACTTTGCCACAGCCATAATATCTCCGGGTCCGGCCTCGGAGACCGAAATCTGCTCTTTGCCTTTTATTATATATATATGCCCTATCCTCTCTTTGCCTCCGTTCGAAACGTTAAGGACTTCCGAATCAGCTTTCAATAGCCCGGAATAAACCCTGAAATAAGTAAGCTGACCCACATAAGGGTCTGTTATGGTCTTAAAAATAAAAGCGCTCAACCCGGCCCCGGGATCCGGAAGAATCTCCCTTTCTGAAAACTTTGCGGGACTTACATCGGCGGGAGAAGGCATATATTCGACGATAAAATCAAGTAATTCTTCCGTCCCTATTTCTCTGTCTGCGCTGCCGGACAGGACAGGGACAACCAATCCTCTGACAATGGATCTCTTCAAAGCGGACCTGAGTTCTTCATCTGAAATTTCCCCCCGCTCCAGATATTTCTCCAAAAGCGCGTCATCGCTTTCCGCTACCGCTTCTATCAGTTTTTCCCTGTATTGAGAAACTTTTCCCCTGAGAGGCTCTTCCAATAAGTCGATTTTGTTTCCGTTTATGATATTTGCCGCGGCGCTTATATTCCCCTCTTTGCCCGCCGGTATAACCACGGGGACGCACTTTTTCCCGAACGTCTTTACGATCTCGTCATATGTCCTGGAAAAATCCGTATTTTCCTTATCCAATCTCGATATATATATGAGTTTCCCGATTCCGCACTTTTCCGTTTCATCCCATGTTCTCTGTGTGCCGACACCGATACCCGCGGAGGAATCGACCACAATCACCGCGGAATCTGCAACTCTTACGGACGCCGTCACCTCGCCGAAGAAATCCGCGTAGCCCGGGGTGTCTATAAGAAAAATGCTGCGGTTTTTCCATGTCAGATGCAGAGGTGTCGCGAATATACTTATTTTTCTTTCTTTTTCTTCGTCGGCGTAATCGGATACGGAAGATCCGTTATCAACCCTTCCGAATCTGGTATTTTCTCCAGATTTGTGCATAAGTGAATCGACAAGAGTGGTTTTACCGCATGTGCCATGCCCTAAAACTACAAAGTTTCTCGTACCGCTGACTTCGAATTTCTCCATAATCAACTCCGTTTTTTTGTTGAAGAGGGATAAACTTATCAAAAAAATCTAACAAAGCAGATAAGTCTTTACAAGAAAAATTTTCTAAGAAACAACCCATTTTAAACCGGCATCCACGAATAGATCAATTTCCCCATCCATAACAGCGCCTATATTCGAAGTCTCGGCTCCCGTCCTGTGGTCCTTGACCAGAGAATAAGGATGAAAAACATAAGACCTTATCTGGCTGCCCCACTCGATTTTCTTTTTTACCCCTCTTCTTTTAGCAAGCTCTTCTTCTTTTTCGGACAAATATTTTTCATACAATTTTGATTTTAATATCCTCATTGCGTTCGCTTTGTTTTTATGCTGGGACCTGTCTTCCTGGCACTGGGTCACTATTCCCGTGGGAATATGCGTTATCCTGACAGCTGAATCGGTTTTATTTACATGTTGTCCGCCGGCTCCGGAAGCCCTGTATGTGTCAATACGAAGCTCTTCCGGATTAATGGTTATTTCCATGTCATCGTCCGCTTCGGGAATCACATCCACGGAAGCAAACGAGGTATGCCTTCTTTTATTGGCGTCGAACGGCGAAATCCTCACAAGACGATGGACTCCGGCCTCAACCCTGAGGAAACCGTAAGCATACATACCTGACACGATTAATGTTATGCTTTTGATTCCCGCTTCGTCTCCCGGCTGAAAATCCATTGTTTCTATTTTAAAATTTTTACGTTCACACCATCTTGAATACATCCTATACAACATCTCGGTCCAGTCGCACGCTTCAGTTCCCCCCGCCCCCGAATGTATCGTTACAACCGCATTCTTTGTGTCATCCGGCAGGCTTAAAAGCCTTGAAAATTCCAATTTTGCGGCAACTGATTCCAGTTCGTCCATGGAACGGGACAGCTCTCCGCTCAGTGATTCGTCATCGGAACACAGATCGAGTAAAGATTCTAAATCTTTGAGGTCATTCTCGGCTTTTTCCAGCGGTTCGATTATATCTTTCAAATCCTTGATTTCACGCAGGATCTTTTTCGCATTCGACTGGTCGGCCCAAAAATCGGCGGCTGACATTTTCCCCTCGTATTCTTTCAGTTTTAATTTCCTGTTTTCGATGTCAAAGATAACCTCTCATTTGAATGATCCTGTTTTTTATATGCTTAATCTTTTGCTTTAATTCCGCTTGCATTGCATTCTCCTTTCCAACAAGTTACAAATATTTATCCGGCCTATCAAAGCCATTGATACAACCAGGGATATATAAGCGGTGATATCCCCTGCCTTATTATAAAAAGTTCCGCGGTTTTCATTTATTTTATCCATGTCAAGTTCTACAAATAAAACACCCGGCTGAAAAAGAACCCCTTCCTTGTTCGCAGCTATTTTTTTTATTATTCCCAGCCGGTCTATAAAACAGGTAAGTCCCGTATTTGTGCACCTGAGCATAGGTATATTATTCTCGACACATCTCATCGAAGCCGAAAAGGCGTGCAGAAAAGGAGCCGAAGTATATCCATACCATGCATCGTTTGTGATGTTAACGATAAAAGCCGCGCCTTTGCGCGCATATGTCCTGTTTATGGACGGGAACAGATCCTCGTAACAAATGGTAACTCCGAATTTGCAGGGACTGTTTATCCTGCTGGACGCGTCTTTCAGGTCAAAAATTTCATAGGATGATCCCCTGTCAAACCCTTCACCTATCGGAGACAGGCTTCTCAAAAAAGAAAAGACTCTTGAAAAAGGCACGTATTCTCCGAATGGCACCAGCCGGCATTTATCGTAATTTTGAACTTTTTCCCCTTTATCGGAATAAAGGACAGCCGAATTAAAATACTTCTTTTCCCCTTTTTCATACCGCGAAGTCTGTATCCCGATAAGCAGGGCGGTATTTATCTGGGATGAAACCGACTTTATAAACGCATTAATTTCCCCGTTATCCGGAATTATTCCGGGCATGGATGATTCCGGCCATATTATCAGTTCGGGAAACCTCAACGCCGCATTTACGGTTAAATCCCTGTACCTTTCAAGAATAAATTCCTTAAAATCATTATCCCATTTTATATTCTGCGGTATGGATGGCTGGATTAAAGCTATTTTTATGCAATTGCGGGATATCCCTTTGTCCCCTGTATCCGGAAGTTCCCGATACAACAGGAGGAACATGACGATTATTCCCGCAAAAAATACGAATCTCAGGGATAATCTCGCTTTTTTTTCAAAAACAAAAACCGCTATACAGGACAATAAGATAAAATAAAAAGATATAAGGTACACTCCGCCGTAGGACGCCAACCATGAAAACCCCGAATTGCCGTCAAAAGCGTTTCCTATGAGCATCCACGGGAAACCCATGTTACCGGAACTCCTGATATATTCCATAAAGACCCATAAGAAAGGAAAAAAGAATACGCCGTATAATTTATATTTTTCCAGAATTTGTTTCGCCAGGAAGCCGAAACCTCCGATAAAAAAGGACTGATAGGAAATCAGCGCTATCGCCGCCGCCGGAGAAACAAATTTAACAAACCATAATAACGGTGTAAAATAAAAAACCCCTCCGATAAAACCGTATAAAAAAGCGTGTTTTGCCGTCGATGCCGACTTTATTATGAAGAAAAGCAGCGCAAGTCCGGCCACAACCGCAAAGCGGCGGCCGAGAGGATAATAAGCCGTGTAGATAATCGTTCCCGCCAGCGCCGCCGATACCGTCAAGATAACGGGGGAATAAAAAAGTTTGGATTTCATTATCCGGAATCCGCTCCGCAACACTTTTTGTATTTTTTTCCGCTTCCGCAGGGACACGGATCGTTCCTTCCCACTTTAACGCTTTCTCTTCTTAGGGGAACCGCTTTTTTCATAATGCCCGAATTGTCGGAGATATCGCTGTTCATCCGATTCGGAACTCCGCCTCCGGGAAACGCGGCGTTCGCTCTGAAAGAGCCTATTTCTTCGTGCTTACAGGTCCTCGGAAGGTTTTTTATGAATTCATCCATTTTCTCCGGATGCAGGGTAGCCCTGAATAAAGAAGCCGCTATCTGCTGGTTAATACCGGACATCATTTCGGAGAACATAGCATACGCTTCTTTGCTATATTCCCCGAGAACAAAATTTTCTCCCGTGGCGGCGTATGCGCGCATATGGATACCATGCCTTAAATCATCCATATTATACAAATGTTCTTTCCACATATTATCTATCGCATTGAGCATAACGAATTTAATTAGAGCAGAAACTTCTTTTTCTCCTTCGATTTCTTTTTTCAATTCAAGGACTTTTTTTATCCTGTCGTCTATGATGTTCGCTATGGCGTCTAAATCGTCGCCGGCATCGGCTATTGACCGGGCTTCAAGGTTAAGAGGCAGTATCCTGTTTATCCAGTTAGTGAATTCGCTGGGGTCGGGTTCCGACAATTCATTGTACAGCTTGCAGTATTCGGCCGCTTTTTCCCTTGCCAGATCGCAGACAATGCTTAAATAATATTTTTCGGGATCCGCGGAGAATAGTATCTGCATCCTGTTCTCATAAATTACTTCTCTCTGCTTGTTGAGTATATCGTCGAACTCAAGAGTGTGTTTCCTTATCTCAAAATTTCTTTGTTCCACTCTTCTCTGCGCGTTTTCTATGGACCTGTTAAGCAGAGGGTGTGTCAATTCCTGTCCTTCCTCCATACCCATTTTCTGCAGAATCGACGATATCCTGTCGGAACCGAACAGGCGCATCAGATCATCTTCCAGCGAAACAAAAAACCGTGAAGATCCGGGATCGCCCTGTCTTGCGCATCTGCCCCTTAACTGGCGGTCCACTCTTCTTGATTCATGTCTTTCCGTACCGATTATGGCAAGCCCGCCTTTTTCGGATATCCCATTTCCAAGTTTAATGTCGGTTCCCCTGCCCGCCATATTTGTCGCTATGGTGACTGCGGCCGGCATACCGGCCCGCTTCACTATCTCGGCTTCTTTCTGATGATATTTCGCATTCAGAACTTCGTGGCCGACATTCCTCATTTTCAGCATCCTGCTTAACAGTTCCGAGATTTCAACCGAAATGGTCCCGACAAGAACCGGCCTACCTTCCCTGTTCAGCTTGGTTATTTCTTCTATTATCGCGGAATATTTTTCCCGTTTTGTCCTGAATATAACATCGTTGTAATCTTTTCTGGCGCCCGGCTTGTTGGTGGGAATGACCATAACATCAAGCCCGTATATGTGGTTGAATTCCTCGGCTTCGGTTTCCGCCGTCCCTGTCATACCGGCAAGCTTGTCGTATAATCTGAAATAATTCTGTATAGTTATCGTTGCGTAGGTTTGTGTCTCTCTTTCGATTTTTACTTTCTCTTTAGCCTCCAGAGCCTGATGGAGGCCGTCGCTGAATCTCCTGCCGGGCATCATCCTGCCGGTAAATTCATCGACTATAACGACTTTATTTTCAACAACTATATAATCAACATCTTTCTCAAAAAGGGAATACGCCCTCAACAGTTGATTTAGATTATGGATTTTTTCCGATATTTCTTCATAATGTCTTTCTATCTTCGCTTTACGTTCGGATTTTTCGTGCTCCCCGAGCGACTCGTCTTCATCTATTTCCTGGCATTTGGTGATAATATCCGGGATTATGTAATCGTCTCCCGTCCCGGCGCTCAATTCCAGGCGTCCTTTTTCGGTCAGTTTTATATCATGTCCTTTTTCGTCGATATTAAAAAACAGGTCTTCCATAACCCTTATTTCGGATTCTTTTTTCAAATCCGACATCAGTTCCAGTTCGGTTTTTTCAAGCAATCTCCTTATCTCGGCTTTTTCCATAAGTTTCAGAAACTGGCGGTTTTTGGGGGAACCCCTGCTGACTTTGAACAATTTTATCCCTTCGTCCAACAGCTCGGACTTGCCAGCATCCAGGGAATCTTTAACTTCTTTTATCATCCTGTTGCACAACATCGATTGTCTTTGGTAAAGCTGTTCGACTTTCGGGCGTAAAACATCGTATTTATGGGTTGTTACGCTGGACGGCCCGGAAATAATCAAAGGCGTCCGCGCTTCGTCGATAAGGATGCTGTCCACTTCATCTATTATCGCAAAAAAATGTCCGCGCTGGACGATATCATCGCATGATGTCGCCAACCCGTTATCACGCAAATAATCAAATCCGAATTCGCTGTTGGTCCCATAAGTTATATCGCACTGATATTGCGCTTTCTTTTCTCCGGGCGACATACTGTTCTGTATGCAACCCACCTTCAGGCCGAGAAACTCGTATATCTTACCCATCCATTCGCTGTCACGCCTTGCAAGATAATCGTTCACCGTAACCAGACGCACGTTTTCTCTGAAAAGCGCGTTAAGGTACAGCGGCATTGTGGCAACGAGAGTTTTCCCTTCTCCTGTCGCCATCTCGGCTATTTTACCCTGGTGCAGGACAATCGCTCCGAGAAGCTGGACATCAAAAGGAACCATATCCCACTGTACATCATGGCCGCAGACATTAACTTGCGCGCCCAGAAGGCGGCGGCACACGTTTTTCACGGCTGCGTAAGCTTCCGGAAGCATGGGATCCAGAACCGACCTGTAGATTCCGTTGATTTTAGACCGGATTTCTTTTTTGTCTTTCTGGTCAAAAGTCGACGATAGGCGTTCTTTGAGCTCGGTTATCTTTGCCTGCAGGTTCTTTTCCGATACATCTTTTTTTATTCTATCCCTGAATTCAGACGTTTTAGCGCGGATTTCGCCATCCGACAAAGACTGGTATTCCTTCTCATATTTGTTTATTTCATCCACTATCGGATAAAGTTTTTTTAAATCTCTCAGGTTTTTTGACCCGAATACCTTATGTAATATAAACGAAAACATGGAACCTCTCTGTTATGACAACAAATAAATGAAGAGTGAGTATATCAACTCCGGATTAACTTTTCAAGCCTTAACGGGCGGCATCAATCTCTGAATTTCAGTCTTTTTATTTCCTCTTTAAGTTTTGCCGCTCTTGTCCTGTTGACGGAAATCTTATCCGATATATCATCGATATCAGCATTAAGGACACCGTTCACCGTTTTGAAAGCGTTTAAAAGCTTTTCTCTCCTTGCCGGCCCTATCCCGTCGATTCTTTGAAGCAGGGAACCGAACAGGGTCTTAGAGGTTATATGCCTTTGATAATTTACGGCAAATCTGTGAGCTTCATCTCTTATTCTCTGAAGAAGTTTCAGGACAGCGCTGTTCTTCTCGATTCTCAAAGGCGATTCAGTGTCCGGCAGGTATATTTCTTCAAATTTCTTCGCGAGCGCCATTACGGGCAGATTACCTAATCCCAGGCATCCGAGACTCCTCACGGCGTAGTCCAGCTGTATCCTGCCTCCGTCAACCATAATCATATCGGGCAATTCTCCGCGCTCCTCAACAAGTCTTTTATATCTTCTGAAAACCATTTCCTTTATCATAGAAAAATCATCGCGCGAACCGGCGCCGCTTATGATAAATCTCCTGTAGTTTTTTTTGTCCGGCATACCCTTTACAAACCTGACCATAGAGCCCACGGCATATCTGCTCAGGGCAAAAGAAGCGTCAAACGCCTCAATGATATTTATATCCTTTGCGGATTTCAGCATTTTTTTCAGCTCTTTATTTTCTTCGTCGGAAAAAGCCGAAAAAAAACTTCGCCGCCGGTATTTGCCGGAAGAACCCGTTATTTTTCCGACCGCGTCAATACAATCTCTGATATAAGCCGCCTTTTCATAATCGAGAGCGGCTGCCGCGGTTTTCATCTCGGAATACATGTTTTTTACAAGCCGGGAACTTTTACCGCGAAGCACCATACACAGGTTTTTGATTCTTTTATCGTATTCCCCGCCGGATATCCCGCCGGCACACGGGCTGTCGCAAACCCCTATTTTTCTGTACAGGCAGTGTCTAAATTCATATATGCCCGGCGAAGCGTAGCCGCAACTTCTCAGCCTGAACTTATTTTGCAGATAACTTATTGTCTTCCTCAGCAGTTTTACATCCGTAAAAGGCCCGAAATACAGGCTTGAATCCTTTACTTTTTCCCTTACTATTTCCACTTTGGGCAATTTGCCGTTTACATCCACTTTTACATACGGATAACTTTTGTCATCCTTCAACATAAGATTGTATTTGGGCATATACTGCTTAATCAATTCGCTTTCAAGGATCAGGGCTTCCGTCTCGGTTCCCGTAATCATATAATCGACGAGGGCTGTTTCCTTAATAAGGGCCAGGGTTTTGCCGTCGGGTCTGCCGGATTTTATAAAATATGATTTGACCCTTTTCGACAGGACAGACGCCTTGCCGATATAAATAATCCTGCCCGATTTATCCCTCATTCTGTAAATACCCGGACAGGCGGGAAAACCTGAAATAATTGATTTCAGCCTTTTATTCATTTCTTTTTCATAGACTTCATTACATCTTCAAGCTCTTTGATGCCCATTATGCGGGAAAATATAAAAACAGCCGACAATGCGACCGCCAAAGGCAAAAAAACATTAAGAAATTTTATGGGAATATTACTCAAACCGTTTTCGAAATATAAAAGTGTTCTGTACACGCCCGCGGCGGACAGCGCCATCAGGACGCCCAAAACGATATTTTTGCAGATATATTTTAATATCGACGGATAATATTCCACGTATCCTATCTTTTCCTTAAGCTTATACAGCAGTAAAAACATATTTATAAAAGCCGAAATAGAAGTGGCCAAAGCCAGCCCCGCGTAAGACAAAGGGCCTATAAGCGCGAGATTCAGCGCTATATTGGCTATCAGAGATATGCAGGCGTATTTGACCGGCGTAGCCATATCCTTTATTGAATAATATACTCTGACAAGAATTATGCATGAGCCGTATGCAAGCATCCCGGCCGAGTATGCCACCAGCGCGAAATAAGTGGGCATCGTAGAGTCGTTCAAACTGAATCTGCCGTATTCAAATAAAAGCTTTATTATCGGGACTCCAAGCGCGACTAATCCGAATCCCGAACATACCATTATAAAGATTATCTGTCTTAGCGCGTATGATGCCGATTTTCTCAAACCCCGGATATCGTTATCCGCGGCCAATTCGGAAAAATGGGAAAAGGCGACCGTTGAAACGGATACGGCAAAAACTCCTATGGGAAGCTGGTATAACCGCGTTGCCGCATACAGATATGATATCGGGCCGTCACCCAGCCACGAAGCCAGAAACTGATCCACAAGAAGATTTATCTGTGTAATACCCAACCCCCATGCCGCCGGTCCCATAAGCGTTAGGACTTTTTTCACTCCCCTATTGTCCAGCGGAGACTTAAAAGAAAATCCAATACCCGATAACCGGAAAGCGGGGATTTGTATGGCAACCTGCAAGGCCACACCGCCGATAACACCAACGGCCAATCCGAAAACCATATTGGTCTGCAAAGGCCCTAAAAGAGGACACACAAAAATAGCCGCCGCGATAAATGCCATATTCTGGACCGCGGGACCCAGCGCGGGCAGGAAAAAATGACTTTTTGCGTTAAGCATTCCCGCAAAGAGCGAAGCAAGACCGATAAAAAAAAGAAAAGGGAATAGGGCTCTTGTAAGGCGCACCGCTAATTCCATTTTCTCCGCATCCTGAAGAAAGCCCATGGCAAACACACGCACGATAACAGGGCTTAAAACAATGCCGGACAGGGTAACCGCCGCGAGTATTACCGTAAAAACCAGCAGGAGAGAACCCGCGAGTTCATCCTGTTCATCCTTTGTCCTTTTCTTTACCCATTCGGAAAAAACCGGTATGACTCCCGAACTTAAAGCTCCTTCGGCAAACAGTCTTCTCAAAGTGGAAGGTATATGCAGAGCGACAAAAAACGCGTCTGTTATCCACGGATCGAAGAATTTAAATACGAATATTTCCCTGACAACGCCGAGTATCCTGCTCAGAACGGTTGCCGCGCCGATCATCATAACATTTTTCGCGAAATGACGTCTTTTCATTGCCGATAATCATCCCGTTTTGAAAAATCAATTTAATTCTTGACAATAGCAGGCTCTTTTATTAAATTACCATATCTTTACAGAAACAGATTATAACATAACTTTACGGAGGTTAAATAAATATGCCAAATATAAGTTCGGCGAAAAAAAGGATGCGAAACAGCGAAAAAAAACGGCTGAGTAATAAATCTGTAAAATCTTCCATCAAAACGCTTTCCTCAAAAGCGATAAAACTTCATCAGGAAGGTAAAAAAGATGAAGCTCTGAAAATATTCAAAAAAGTCACATCCGTGATAGACAAAGCTTCGGCTAAAGGTATCCTGCATAAAAATACGGCGGCGCATAAAAAATCGGCCCTGTCGAAACTCTTCAAATAAGTCTGCTGCCGCAGGGAGCATCGGTGTTTTGCGCGCGGCAGAAGTCAATTATCATTTTCTCGATAACTACCCTGACAGATGTATCGCTGTTATTCCTCGCGGACATTAAAAGCCCGGGGAAACATTTAATCCTTCGGACCAGTCCGGAAAGGCTGTGCTTTTCGGCCTCTTCAAACATCTTTTTTATTTTCCAAGCGTCTTTTTTTATGTTTATTTTCAGCATCAGAGCCATATCGTCGGCGGATATTTCTCCGCGGGCCGCGGATTTTGACAGTATCAGTTCCAGAACCTTTTTATGAACCGCCATAATCAAACCTACGGCGTCGGCGCTTTTAAAATCCATCTTACGGAATATCGCTATCGCTTTATTCATATTCCTTCCGATAATATTATTGACCAAATCCCATAACCGCCCCTCGCCGCCCGAAGCTATTTCATACACATCCGCTTCGCCGATGACATCTTTGTCGTAAGAATAAGTCGCCAGTTTTTCTATTTCTCTTTTCATTATGAGAGAATTATCGCCTATTATTTCCGCCAATAATTCCGCGGCCTGTGAGTTGATTTTTTTCCCTTCTCCGGCAGACGCTTCTTTTATCCATTCGGGCAAATCCCATGATTTGGGTTCGGGATAATATTTAACGCAACTTTTGTTTATATTTTTCAGGGATGAATGCATCTGTTTGGAAAGGCTTTCGAAAACAAAAACCGCGCAATTATGCTGAAAGGGATCATTTATATAGGAAACGATTTGCCTGCAGTCATCGACTCCGTAATCATCGCATGACCTGGCGATCACCAGTTTTTTCGCCCCGAAAAGTGTAACGGTGGAAGCGTCGTCGATTACGGTCCCGGCAGGCGTATCCCGCGCGGAATAAACATTTATATCTCCGCCGAAGTTTTCCGCAAAATATTTTTTTATCCTATCAAGGGCGCTTTCGACGCGTGATATGTCTTTCCCGTAAATGAGGTAAACGGGAAGCATCTTATCTTTTTTGTTTTTCACCGGACACTGTCCCAAATATCACCAGCGCTCAACCACTCTCTGAAGGATTTGCCTGGATATCCTATCCGAGGCGCGCCACATAGCGGATTTTTCGGATTCATAAATATCTTTACTGATGACAACCGTATGCTGTTCTTTTTCTAAAGGTATCGACCTTTTTTTGGCCGGAGGTATGCCCGGATGCACAAAATAAGTGTTTTCGCCTTTTATTTTATGATCTTTAAAGATATAGTCTCCGGTCTTTTGGTCTATTAAATCAAACGCCACGATTATTTCCACCTGGTATTCGACGACTTCGCGGTATTCATCCCCTTCAAATCTTTCTCCCGTCCTTCTCCAGCTTATTACGCGTCCTTTTAAAAGCAAATCGGCGTTTTTCTTATCGGACACTATCAATGAGCCGTCCTTTTGAAATTCGCCGATCACCGAATTCGTCAAATAAGTCTCAATATCTTCCTGATATGTTTCGTTCCTGAAAACAGGTATTGAGATCGTTTTATAATCATCCAATATAACAGAACCGACTTTATACCCGCACCCCGGAAGAAGGATTACTGATATGAATAAAAAACATACCCATTGCAGTCCCGGCTTGCATATTAACCCGTATGTCAATTGGCAAACTCCTCTATTTTCACTTCCTCTATATCATCCGGTGAAGGTTCGGCTTTATTCCCCGGCGCAAAGACTTCCTTGACGGGTTTAGTAACTGTCTCAACGGCGCCTCCCACAGGTTCGGTTACCATTTCCACCGCTTCATCAAGCGGCATGCTGGAGGATGTTCTCCGGCCGTCGATTCCACCGCCCATAAGTTTATTTTCTTTTGCGATTCTTTCCTCAGCCGATTCCTGCCGCTCCTCCGCCTGTTTAAACCCGGATGACACGAGGATTTTTCCCGCCTTCTTGGCCCATTTCGTATCAGGATGCTGATTTACGATCAGTTCATAATAAACTTTCGCAGACATATAATTTCCCTGTTTCTCATAAAAAACGCCGTTCCTGTAGAGTTCCTCCGCTTTTCTGTCTTCCAATTCAGCTATAATTTCCCCGGCTTTGCCGATAAGTTCGCTCTGCTGATATTTTTTCCTGAATTGGTAAAACTCTTTTATGGCATTGTCCGTAGCTTCCTGGTCATATTCGGGCCCTTTTGATTTCTCATACCAGCACATCCCGATCTGGAATTTGGCGTTGTCGGCAAATTCCGTATCGGGATACATATCAATCACTTTCTTATAAGCTTCCGCCGCTTTATTGTAATCGCCGATTTTCTGATAGGACAGTCCCGCTTTGAATTGCGCTTCGGGAGCAAGTTTCGAAAAAGGCGCCTGTTCTACAAGAAATTCGAATATTTCGGCGGCTTTATCCGTAGCGCTCAAAATTTTAAATTTCCACAGATGCCTGCGCGTTCCTCCGAGAAATTCATTTCCGATTTTATAGATATTATCTATTATTTCATCCACACGCCCATATGAAGGATATTTTTCAAGAACAGATTTATACGCAAGAAAGGCTTCGTAATACTTCCCTGTTTTCTCATACATCCTTCCCATCCCCATCTGTCCTTCCGGGGCAAAAGCCGAGCCGGGAAAAAATTTAGCCACTTTTTTATACTCTTCCGCCGCTTCCTTATAATCTTTTTTTTCTTCCAGAGAATGCGCGTATTCCATCTGCAGTTTCGCGGTTTTCTTGGGTTCCCATTTGGGATTCACAAATTTACCGGATTCGGGAGTCCATATCCACGGCGCTGGAGCAAACGTGGGAAGCATAAATAAAATCAGCGCAAACATCATCGCAAAAAAGTATTTTTTCATTTTTATCCTATTTGTATAAATTATTTTAAAACACCGAAAAGCTAAGTTATCTTATAAGAGGCCAATTTAACTGTCAATAATAAAACCGCGCGCAGCGTAACATTCGCATAAACGGCAGCAAGAATATCATCAAGCATTATACCCATGGAACCGCGCAGGCGCTGCAATCCGTCTATTCCCAGGGGCTTGTATATATCGTATAGCCTGTATACGATAAAACCGGTCACAAGAGCAGGATACAACAAGCCTTCGGGAATATCGACAAACAGGAAAATAAAATAGACCGCGGCAATCTCATCTATAATAATACAACCCGGATCTTTTTTTCCAAGTGTTTTTTCCGCTCTTCCGGAAACAAAAAAGCCGATACAATTTAAGGCAAAAAAACAAATATGAGTCAAGACAACCGCATCTTTCAATAAAAAATATATTATGAACCCTATCAGTGTCCCGACACTGCCGGGAGCTTTCGGGAAATATCCCGCTCCGAAAAAAGTCGCCGTTATTACGCCGATGCGGCCGGATATTTTATTTTTATTCATGTATAAACAGGTTTTTATTCTTTTGGAAATAGAAAAATCCGGATAAAACGGATAAAACCATCGCAATGAAAATCAAAATGTAGGATATGAAACCGAAATAATAGTCCACTCTCGCGTCCCATTTGAAAAATGTGGTTAAAATCTCTTTTGCCGAAAGGAAAAGAAGTATAACTGAAATGGCTATTATCTGGGAAATGATTTTATGTTTGCCTCCCCTGTCGGCGGGCATTACCCGCCCTTTTGACGCGGCTAACAAGCGGAGCCCCGTAACAAAAAATTCCCGTCCTATAATTATAACAACCATCCAGGCGGGAACATGAGTATCCTTCAGTTGAACGAATGTTATCAGCGCGGCGGAAATCATTATTTTATCCGCAAGCGGATCCATCAATTTCCCGAAATCCGTCACAAGGTTTCTGTTTCTCGCTATTTTCCCGTCCAGATAATCCGTTATACACGCAACAGCAAACAGGCAGGCCGCCAAAACACCTTTCAGGGGAATCCCTGAAACCAGAATGCCCATAAAGGTAAACGCGATCAGTATCCTTGCCAATGTCAGTTTATTCGGAACATTCATAGCTGTTTAAACTCCGCAAACAGGTCAAAGTGAGAACTTTCCCTCACAAGAACATTTTCCATGCAGCCTATATCCGACTTCCCTCCGGACACGTTTACGGCGCAGTCTATATCGGGAGCATCCCACTGGGTTCTCGCAACATAATAACCGGTTTCCCCGTTAAACGAATCAATTATAACCCTGATCTGTTTGCCTGTTAACTCTTTATTTTTCCGGAAAGATATATTTTTCTGAATATTCATCAGTTCCCTCCGTCTTCCCGCGGCCTCGCTCTCTTTAACCCTGCCGCTTAAATCATATGCCGGCGTTTCTTCTTCGGGCGAATAGATAAAAACACCCATCCTGTCAAATTCCATGTCTCTTACAAACTTTTTCAATTCCCCGTAAATTTCTTCCGTTTCGCCGGGAAACCCCGCTATAAATGTGGTCCTTATCCTCAAATCCGGTATTTTATTTCTTAAAGAATCTATAAGCCCGATTATTCTTCTTTTTGTTGTTTTTCTGTTCATCGCGCGTAAAATCCTGTCGTTGATATGCTGGAGCGGGATATCCATATACCTGCAGATCTTCCCCGAATCACAGACCGCAGAGATAATACCCGCCGTTATATGGGCCGGATGCATATACATCAGCCGGATCCAGTCTATGCCTTTAATCTTATCAATTTTACCCAACAGGGAAGGAAGTTCTTCCATCCTTTTGTCCTTGCCGTATGAAGCGATATCCTGCCCTACAAGTATCAGTTCTCTGACCCCTTTGCCGGCAAGTATCTCGGCTTCTTTTACGATTTCTTCGGTCTCCCTGCTTTTCAAGCCGCCTCTTATCATAGGTATCGTGCAAAAGGAACAGTTGTTGCTACACCCGTCGCTCAATCTTAAGTAAGCGTAATGTCCGGGAGTCATGATTTTCCTTCCGTGGAAATTAACTGGTTTGCGCCCTTCCGGGATAAATCTGCGCTCTGCGGAATCCCCGCAACGCCTATATTTCCTGATGACACAACCTATTTCCTCGATTGAAGAAGGCCCTATGAAACAATCTATCGCGGGTATCTTATCGAACATTTCCCGGCCGTATCTCGCTACAAGACATCCGGCGACAATTATGCGTTCGCATCTCGATTGTCCTTTAAGAAGAGTCGCTTCAAGCACGGCTTTCATAGATTCTTCCACAGCGGATTTTATAAAAGCGCATGTATTGATTATGATTATTTCCGCATCCGCGGGATTTTTGACGAAAACAACATCTTCTTTCTCTGACAGGAAAATAATTCTTTCCGTATCCACGAGATTTTTAGGGCATCCGAAAGATTGGATAAAAGCGTTCATATAAATAGGATATTAAAAAGAAAACGAAATATAATCATTTATTTCGATTGTTTTTTGATGCCGGTATTATCTATATAAAGGTGGATTACTTCCCCTTTTGCCCCCAGGCCGGCCAATTCTTTTCCGTTGACCCTGACTTTAAGACCTCCCGCGTTGCCTATTTTCAGGTGGATTTTTTTTCCATTCCATTTTTCGCTCTGGCCCGCGCTCAGCGTCCCGGCCGGATACTCCTGTTCGTCGACCCAGACAGACATCCAGACATTTTCGGTAGCATAAACCTCCACTTCGTTCTGGTTTTTATTCAAAGGAGCGGTTACCGGGGGAAGTTTAACCGAATCGGTATTCACGTCGAAATACTGGGATGGCATCGAAGATGTTATTTCTTTAAAATATTTATCTTCGGACCTTCCGCTGAAAAAAACTATTTTGATAACGGACACGGCCAGCAGTACAAGCACGCACGCGATTATGAATATACCCAGTTTGGATAATTTTAAACCCGCGCCGGAGGCTGTCTGAAACCGCTCGATATTTTTTTCGGGTTGTATTACCGAAGTCTCTTCCTGCGCATATCTTATCGCATATTCGGAAATAAGTTTTTTACAGTCAACACCCAGAAAATCCCCGTAAATCTTCAGAAAACCTTTCACATATGTGGACGAAGGAATAAGTTCGAACCTCTCGCTTTCCAGAGCTTCTATGTATTCACGTTTTATCTTGGTCGCGACATTGGCCTGTTGGACCGAAATACCTTTTTTAACCCTGGCTTCCTGTAATATCTTACCTATACTCATTTGCGCTACACCTCGGTTCTGTCGTTATCGGGATCGTTTCCGCTTTCTTCGACAACATTAAGTTCTTTGGTTGAGTCAATCAGTATTTCGCGGGGTTTGCTTCCGCGCTGAGGTCCGACGATACCGTTGGATTCCATAATATCTATAAGCCTTGCGGCTCTCGCATAACCTATTCTTAACCTCCTCTGCAACACAGAAGCCGACGCCTGCCCGTGTTCCAGAATCAGTTTGACAGCTTCGTCATAAAGTTCGTCCTCAAAATCCACCGGGCCGGATGTTGTTTCAACCGCTGAAATAATATCCTCTGTTTTTTCGCCCGCGGAACTCTGTTTCCAGTGGTTTATAACACCTTTTATCTCCGAATCGGAAACCATGGTTCCCTGCGCCCGGATTAACTTCGAGCTACCCGGGGGATTATAGAGAAGGTCTCCTTTGCCAAGGAGAGCTTCCGCTCCGTTTCCGTCGAGGATAGTCCTTGAATCGACTTTACTGGAAACCGCGAACGCTATCCTTACCGGGAAATTGGCCTTTATCAATCCGGTAATGACATCCACCGAAGGCCTTTGCGTCGCTATCACCAGATGTATCCCGACAGCCCTTGATAACTGCGCAAGCCTTACGATAGAACCTTCCACATCGCTTGAAGACGTCATCATCAAATCAGCCAGCTCATCAATTATTATCACTATATACGGGAGCTTCAGAGGTATATCTTCCGTATTCGGCCCGTCATGTTCCGGAACGGCGTCGC
>JAQUNG010000027.1 GCA_028717725.1 bacterium
CGCCGAGCCGCTGCCCAGACGCACGGGCTTAACTGTGACCATTTCGGGTATGGTCTGATTGCTATGAAGTGGGGGCAGTACTCGAACGATATAAGATTCGAGAAATTTGCGGATGACCAGTTTCAGTGGGTTTTCGGCCAGAACCCCCTCGGGATTTGCCAGATTTCCGGTGTGGGAGGAAAACAGCCTGTGGTGATGAGCGCGTTTAAAGGCAAAGGGCCTGTTACGGGCGGAATACCTAACGGCATTATGGACGCGACTGGTAAAAAACCTGAGTGGTGGGGAGAATGTCCTTCAAGCGGGGAATATTGGCTTCCACACAATTCGTATTGTCTTGCCCTTATGCCGATTTTAGAGCTCGAGCCGGAAGTAAGCGGAGAAATATTAAACAACGGAGAGCCGTTAAAAGAAACGGCGGTACTCATTTATTGTGACGGGAAAAAAGTCGCTGGACATAAAACTGATAATGACGGAAAGTTTGGTCCCGTAACACTTCAGCCTCAGAAAAAGTATCTTTTCAGGATTTCCGCCGAGGGTAAAAAATTCGAAAAAGAGGCAGCTCTTGTTTCGGGCGACAGGGAATATTTAGTTATAGACATAGCTTCTTTTACCGAAATTGAACTTGCCCTGCCTGCGGAAGTCATCGAAAATGAAGAAGTCGAAGCTGTTGCCAAAATCCGGAATAAAGGAATTTCGGACAGGGAAGCCCGGATTAACCTTTTTGTTAAGGGTGCGGTTTTAGAAGGGGAAAACAGCCGGAATATAAATATTGAACCCGGTTCCGAGAAAATATTAAGCTATAAAATAAAACCTTCCGGGGAAAAACCTTTGCTTTTGAGGATTCAGGATATGGATGATGTTAATATATATGACGAACAGTTCAGGATACCTTTAACGGACAGCAGAGGAGAAAAATGACTACCCAGCAGGCTTACCTTGGAAGAAGACGTTATATAAGAATTGACACCGTACTCCCGGTCGAATTTCAGTTTACTGATACTGTTTCCGGAGAACCGCTGACGGATATAAGACAGGGGTTTACCAGGGATGTGAGTAAGGGCGGTATGTGCCTTATAGTGAGGAATCTGGACAAGGAAACAGTAAATCTTTTTGAAAAAACTGATTGCAGCATCCTTCTTCATATGGACTTGATATACCGCAAGACACCTATACGCATAAAAGGAAAGATAGTCGCTTCAAAACAGGAAAGATTCTCTACGCCGAATGAATATGTGCTTCATATATCGTTTACCGATATAGAAAAGGCAGATGCGGCGTCTCTTGTGAAGTATGCGGTAATCAGAAAAAACAGGATGCCTATCGCCATAGCGTCTTTAGTTATTGTGGGTTTGGCTTTAGCTTTTGCTTTGTGGAGAGGCAGCAGGATAGATTTGTTAATGAGACAGACAGAGGAAGCTTACGCCAAACTTAAAAATGAGAAAACTGTTATAGAAGATAAATTCGGCAAATCTTTATCAGAGAAAAACAGTCTTGAGTCCAGAATCCGGGAGTTTGGCGAAAAAATAAACAAAATGGAAAAATCCATAGATGACAAAAAACTGGCCGAAGATTCTAAAAACGCGATTGAAGGACAGATAGAAGAAACCAAAGCCGCTAAGGAAACTATGGAGAGAGAACTTAAAAAAGTTTTAAGAAAAAAAGAATTCTACGAAAAAGAGTTGAATATACTGAGGGATAAATTCAAGAGCGGGGACGTAAAGGTTACATTTAAGAACAACACGTCTATGGTGGGGAAAATATTATCGCAGAACAAAGATAAGATCCGGCTTCAGATTCAATATGGGGTTATAGATGTTAACAAGTCGGAAGTTGATAATTACGAGTTTATAACATACGAACAAAAACTTGCGGAAGAGACAAAACCAGGGAAACTCAGGCCGTATGCTTTTAACGATAACGCTGTTTGGGTGGATATTTCGTGGGTTGACCAGAGCAGGGATGTCGAGGATATTGAGAAGCTGGGAGGGATTTTTAAAAAATTAGGCATTAAAAATATTTTCGTAAAGATAAGAAGGGATGTTGACTGGCTATGGTCGCCCGAGAAATTGAATTATGTCGGTTCGTTTGTAAACGAAATGAAAAAAACGAACAGGGAATTCGAATTCTTTGCATGGGTTGAGGCAAGGACAGAATTTAACGAGGACCCAAACACCGATCTTTCGGAAGAGTCCGATTTTGATAATGTTGTCAATGCGGCAAAAGCTTTGTGTTCCGATTATGTTTTTGACGGCGTTCTCCTGGATCTGGTCCCGGTGCCGAACGGAAATGAAAATTTTATCGCTTTGATAAAGGAAATAAAGAAAAGGATTCCGGATAAAAAAGCGGGAGCCGTTACCATGGAATGGGGCAATGAAGGCGATATAGACGTTTGGGATTCGGAATATTACAGGGAGGTGAGCGCGCTTGCCGATTTTATTGTCTTGCCGTGTTATAACGCTTATTTCGAGAATACCGATATATATGTCGCATGGATCGAAGAACAGGTGTCAACGGTAAGCGATATAAGTATGAGCCCGTTGTTTATAGGGGTTTCGACCGTAAAAGATTCGACCGATGCCCACAATGCGGCGGTTGAGAATATGAGTAATGCCTTAGTCGGGATTAATACGGCGGTTCACAATAAAGATACCGACCCTTCAAAAATCAGGGGAGTCGCGGTAATGTCCGACTGGACATCTACGGCCGAAGATTGGAAAAACTTCTCTTCTCTGTGGTCCAAAAAGTCATTTTTATTGAAGGAAAAAGGCGATTAAGGGATATTCAATGTTTACCCGGCATTATAATTTCGTTGACAATAAATACGCGTATAATTTATTATGCCGGAAAAAGGAGCGATAACGGATGAACCAAAAAGTAAAAACCGGCGGTATATACGAATTTTTGGCAGACAGCGGATATTTAATGGTAAGCGGCGCGGTCTTGTTCGCCCTGCTGACAGCTCTGGGTTCGTTTGTGAGGATACCGCTACCATTTTCTCCTGTCCCGATTACGCTTCAGACATTTTTTGTCCTTCTGTCGGGTTCTTTGCTCGGGAAAAAATACGGATTTATTTCACAGTTTCTATTTGTGGGGCTGGGAGTTGCCGGCATACCGATTTTTGCCGTTCCGGGCGGGATTTTGGGGCCTACCGGAGGATACCTGTTTTCCTTTTTGCTTATACCTGTTCTGTGCGGGCTATTGATTGATAATGTGTCCAGAAGCTTTATTTCCCTATTGGGTATTTTCTTTATCTGTTCAGCTATCATTCTCGCATTGGGCAGCTGTTACCTTTCTTTCTATATGAATGTGGATTTGCCAAAAGCTTTTTATCTTGGTTTTCTGCCTTTTGTAGCCGGTGATTTTCTTAAATCGGTTGTTGCCGCAGGTATTGTGTTCCTGACGCTGAAAAGGGACTAATATAACCTATCGAAAGGAGCCTTAAGATGACCGGTCAGAAAGAAATTAATAATTGGGCTATGTTTTGCCATTTGAGCGCCTTGAGCTGTTATATAGGCATACCGTTCGGCAATATAATAGGCCCTCTTGTCATATGGCTTATTAAAAAAGATGAGATGCCCTTTGTCAGCGAGCAGGGAAAAGAAGCCCTTAACTTCCAGATTTCCATGACAATATATGCGATAATTTCGGCTTTTCTGATGTTTGTCATAGTTGGATTTTTTCTGTTATTTGCCATAGTCATTATAAATCTGATATTCGTGATATTGGCGGCGGTTAAAGTGTCCAAAGGCGAAAGTTATAAGTATCCCCTTGCAATCAGGTTTTTAAAATAAATTAGTATTTATTTACAATGAAGCAAAAATCAGGTAGATTAACAGGCAGGAGATGTTGACTTTCAAATTAATGGTTGTTCCATTTTTTGAAGGCGAACCGGTAGTTTAACAGGGAGAAGAGAATGAAGATTTACGTGGGGAATTTGTCGTATGAGGCAACCGAAGAGGATTTACGTTCTGCTTTCGAGCCATTCGGACAAGTCGATTCGGCCACTATAATTAAGGATAAATATAGTGGAAGGTCAAAAGGATTCGGATTTGTGGAAATGGGTTCGCAAAATGAAGCGCAGGCGGCAATCGACGGATTAAATGGCAAGGATTTAAAGGGAAGAGCGATTAATGTTAATGAAGCCCGTCCTCGTACGGATGGCCCTCGTAATTCAGGCGGCAGGGGCGGAAGGTACGGAAACGACAGACCGAAACACGGCAGAGGAGACAGGGGCGGCAACCGCCGTTTCTGACAAGCTGTTTTTAAATAGTGTTTAGCGTAACCCCGTTGGATGAATTTCACTTCTCCAACGGGGTTTTGATTTGTTAATGTTATTTATGCTTTGCCCGCAGAACCCAGCACATGTTCGTTCTTAAGTTTGTACATTTCGGTAAGAGATTCTCTCGCGGGGCCAAGATATTTTCTGGGGTCGAACTCGGCGGGTTTTTCGACAAACACTTTTCTTACGGTTCCCGTCATCCACAATCTTCCGTCGGAATCGATGTTTATTTTGCATACGGCTGATTTTGCCGCTTTCCTCAATTGGTCTTCGGGTATTCCTATAGTGTCTTTAAGTTTACCGCCGTTCTCGTTTATCATTTTTACGGCTTCTATGGGTACGGAGGACGAGCCATGTAAAACAATGGGGAAACCGGGAAGTTTCTTCTCGATTTCTTCAAGGATGTCAAATCTTAATTCAGGAGGGATAAGTATACCGTCTTTATTTCTTGCGCATTGTTCGGGTTTGAATTTGTTAGCGCCATGTGAAGTTCCTATGGATATTGCAAGTGAATCGACGCTTGTCCTTGAGACAAAATCTATTACCTCTTCCGGCTTTGTGTATGTGGATTTTTCCGCTTTAACGTCGTCTTCTATACCGGCGAGGACTCCGAGTTCACCTTCAACCGTAACATCATACTTGTGCGCAAATTCGACCACTTTCTTGGTAAGAGCCACATTTTCTTCATAAGAGTGATGAGAGCCGTCTATCATTACCGATGAAAATCCCGATTCTATACAGGATTTGCAGAGTTCAAAAGTATCCCCGTGGTCAAGATGGAGGGCAATAGGTATCTCTTTGAGCTTTTTCTCTTTTGCCATTTCTTTCATCATTTCCACCGCGCCCTCTGCCATATATCTTAAAAGAGTCTGGTTGGCGTATTTTCTTGCGCCGCTGGAGACCTGAAGAATAACCGGCGACTGGGTTTCGAGACAGGCCGTGATTATTGCCTGAAGCTGCTCCATATTGTTAAAATTATAAGCAGGTATCGCATACCCGCCTTTCATAGCTTTTTTGAACATATTCCGCGTGTTGACAAGACCCAATTCTTTGTAATCAGCCATAATGAACGACTCCTTTGTTTGTTTTGTTAAATATATATCTATACCGGAAAATCGAATAATCATTATAGCAAATCACGCAGGTGGCGCAACCACAAAATGAAAGTTTTTTTGTATATCATATTGAATAAATCTTTTTATGTGTGCTATTATAAAATCCTGCCGTATTTGTAATTGCGTATTGTCGGAGTATGTTTATAATGGTATTATTTATAGGAAATATTATTTTTAGAGTGTTGTTTTTCGGTTTTTATTTTCTTATGCTTGTTCCGGGTCCCGAATATGTTTCCGCGGCGACGCAGATGTTGAAGGTAAGGCCGGGAGAGTGGACTCTTTACGACACTCAGGGGAAAGCGTATCAGCTCCAGAAAGTGGTTAAAGTGAACAATAAGGAGATGGTGGTTGAATATTCTACCATAATCAGAGATATGTTCGGCAACCCGAAAGTTATAGGTAAATCGGAAGCGGTTCTTCCCAGATATAGCGAACATGCGGCTTCAACCGCCAAAAATAATACCACTTCGAAAGATTTCATAAGAGTAAAAAATGAAATGGTGGAATGCACCGTGATTACTTATCCCAGCGGATTGACCAACTGGATATCCACCGACATACCTGTTTCCGGTCTGGTGAAAAGCGTAAAAAAAGGTAAAGTTCTTATGCAACTGATAGATTACGGGAAAAAATAAAAAGGGGGGTTCTATGACATTGATTTTAATAATGTTTTTAGTATTGTTGGCGGTTCTGGCGCTTACGTTTATAGGCATATATAACGCGCTGGTTAAGCTCAGAAACAGGGTGAAGAATGCGTGGAGCCAAATCGATGTTCAACTGAAGAGGCGTTACGATCTTATTCCGAATCTTGTCGAGACGGTTAAGGGCTATTTAAAACATGAAAGAGAAGTGCTTGAAAACGTTACAAAGGCGCGTGCGCAGGCTATAGAAGTCAATAAAGGAGTCGCCGAACAGGCTAAAGCGGAAAACTTTCTGACGCAAACGCTTCGGTCCCTTTTTGCCGTTACTGAAAATTATCCGGACCTTAAGGCCAATCAGAATATGCTTGCCCTGCAGGAAGAATTGACTTCAACGGAGAATAAGATATCTTTTGCGAGACAGCATTATAATGACAGTGTGATGGGTTTTAACACAAAAATAGAAATGTTTCCGTCTAACATAGTCGCATCAGCGCTTAATTTTAAACAGCAGGAATTTTTCGAAGTTGAGAACGCGGAAGAGAAAAAACCCGTTAATGTGAAATTTTAAAGAAGCGATAATTAGGATTAAACGCCTTTTTCCCTATTATAGCCATTATGAACCGTGGTGCGTATTTTATGAGCAAAAAGACAGATATGTGGGCGCTGATAGATAAGAATAAGAGGAATACCGTTATCCTTATAGGTGTTTTTCTGATTTTCATGGCTGTTATCGGATATATTTTCGGCTACGCCTATGGCAACGGGTATTACGGGCTTGCTTTGGGTTTTGTGATTGCGCTGGTTACCGGTTTGGCTGTTTACTACGGGGGAGATTCTGTGGTCCTCGGAATAAGCGGCGCGAAAAAAATCGAAAAAAAAGATAATCCTCAGCTTTTTAATGTTGTGGAAGAGATGTCTGTGGCATCAGGCCTTCCGATGCCTCAGATATATGTGATAGAAGATACGGCTCCCAACGCGTTTGCCACAGGCCGGAATCCCGAACATGCTAAAATCGCCGTGACAATAGGTCTGCTTCAGAAATTAAACAGGGATGAACTGCAGGCTGTTGTGGCACATGAGATGTCGCACATAAAAAACTATGATATTTTATATGCTACCCTTGTCGGCGTCCTTGTGGGAAGTGTTGCTTTATTGTGCGATTTTTTCCTGAGATTTACCTTCTTTTCGGGAGGGAGGCGCTCAAGGAGGGATTCAAAAGGAGGAGGGCATCCGGCTCTTATCATAATAGCGATAGTTCTTGCAGTTTTAGCTCCCATTTTCGCCAAAATTCTCCAACTTGCGATATCCAGGCGGAGAGAGTATCTTGCGGATGCTACGGGTGTTCAACTTACAAGAAATCCCCTGGCTCTTGCATCGGCGCTCGAGAAGATTTCGGGGGACGTTGAGGTGCTGGAGGCGGCTAACAGGGCCACCCAGCACCTGTATATCGTTAATCCCATAAAATCTTTTGAAGAGAGGGCGAAAACGTCGTCTGTTTTTAGCACACATCCTTCCGTCCGGGACAGGATAAACATTCTGAAAGCCCTTGCCAACCATCGATGACAAAAAAAGAGCATCCCATTCACGGTATGCTCTTTTTTTAAAACAATCTAAATTGTCTATTCGCCTTTTGCTGCTTTGAGTGCGTTGGCGTAGGCTGCTACAGCGGCGTCAAGTTTAACCTGAGCGTTATCTTTTACGGTTTTGGCTTTCAGATAGGACTGATATTTCTGTTCTGTTTCTTCTTTGGGGCGGTCACAAAGTCTTGCTTTGTTATATGCGACCTTTGCATTAGACAGAGCTTTATTGGCCGCGTTGAAATCCTCCCGTGCCTGATTTCTGGCGATTTTAAGATCGAGTGTTTCGTCTTCAACCCTTGGGGTGGCAATTTTGCCCGTAGTCCTCTGCATTGAGAAAGTGCTGGTGCAGGACATTACGAAGATGGCAACCAGCATAACCAATCCGGCTTTCTTCAACATGTATTCCTCCTCCCGTATTTTACTTGTTTGCAGTATATACAGAATATAACTCTATCTATAGGTTAAAATTCTGCAAAGAAATATAGCTTGCCGTTAAGATTATTTTATATTCACGTAAATAAAAGTCAAGTTATTTATGTTTTGGAAAAAAGGCCTATCTTAAAGTCTTTTTTAAAACTGGTTTTCTCAATCTCTGTTATAAGCCGTTTTTTCTCTTCAATAAGCCAATCGATTATATCGAGTTCTGCATTATTGAAAGGGTATTTTTTTAAATCGTTGAGTTCATGTATGGTGTTTGTTATGAGGGTTATGATGTCCTCGCATATTTTTTGCGGGTTTTCATCCATCGATATCCTCTCACGTATTTTCCCGATCAGAGTCAGAGATTTCGTTTTGGAGGGAAAGGCGATGGATGAAAAAAAAGACATTTTTATTTTTTGGAAGAAAGAGATTTTTTCCGAAGATTTTACAAGTTTGAATAATTCCTGAAGCCTGTCATGATGGATTTCCCCATGCGAAGACAGATATTTCAGTAGTTTGGAAAGAGGATTGTTTTTGGAATGCGAACTTAATTTGTCAAGCGCTATCGCGGTAGAAAGTTCATCTTCCATGGACCTGCGGAGCAATTCCATCCGAATACGACATTCTTTTTCTTGCGTTACCGGCATATGAATAAATCCCGAAAAAACATTATATCATATTAATGCGGTAAACCAGCATATATTGCAAAGATGAAAAAACATCCGCAAGATGGTGTGTATCCCCGAAAATCAGCGGCAGAAGCATAAAAATTCAGAAAAATATATTTAAAAAAAAGATGGTTTCGGTTAAAATAAACTTTCTTCTTGTTTTCACAGCGGGAGAAACGGAGAAAATAAATGAAAAAACTGTCGGAATTTTTATCACCCGAAAACGTGTTGATAGAGCTGGAAGGAACTGACGCCGAATCTGTTATAAAGGAACTTGCCGGGACATTTAAAAACATAAACAAAGATGTTATTGTAGAAAGGGTTCTGCATCGGGAGTCGATGGATTCCACAGCCATCGGGCATGGCATAGCTTTCCCGCATGCGAGGATTGAAACAGGAAAAGGGCTGATGATTGCTGTGGGGAAAAGCGGCAAAGGTATTGATTTTAGCGCTTTCGACGGCAATCCTGTCAGCCTTGTTTTTCTTGTTGTCTGGCAGCCGTCCACACCTATACTTTTTACACAACTGTTCTCCTCCCTTATAAAGAGTTTCAGAAAGCAGGATTTCAGAAACAAGATTTTATCCGCCGGAGATAAAAAAGAAATGGTCGAGATTCTGTCGGCAATCAAGATAAAGATCATTGAAGAAGCCGAAGCGGAAATAGTCTGCACCGCTTCCATTTTGAGAAAACTGCAGGAACTTGAAAGAAAGAGGGTTGTGCTGAAAAGAAAAAGCCCCAAGCTGGAAAAAGAGATTGAGACATTGCGCTCTGATGTAAATAACGATTACCTTAACCGTTTTGACAGGTTGATAAAAAGGTGCGGTACTGCGATAGTGGATGTGATTGACGGCGTATGTCAGGGATGTTATATGAACCTGTCCACAGGCCTCACGAACCAGATCAAATACAAAAACCATGTTTATATATGCGAAAATTGCGGGCGGTTTATCGCTTTGAAGGAAGATTGAACAGATAGTGTTTGTTAACGAAAAAGAATATAGTTTTCTCTCCAAATTTTTTCCGTTGCTGAAAAGCGAATGTGGCGGCCTCCGTTTTCTTCCCGATGCCCAAAAAGATAAGGGCTGGGAAAAAACGATTTTTTCAAAATACGCCCCCTTTATTAATATTTTCGGTTTGAGCTGTATTACCTGCCATGAAGGCGATCCTTACTCCGACAGATTTCTTATCAGGGCTGATTCCTCCGAGAAAAACTATTTTTTGCCCGGAGATAAAGGCTATAAAACTGTGAAACACAAGAACCTTCTTGTATTCGAATCAGTGGGTGAAGCGGAAAAGACCGGTTTTAGAAATAAAGATTGAATTATATTCTGTTTCTTTGCGAAGGCAAACACGCCGGAAGAACGCTCCCGTTAAATTTATCAAGACCGCAAATAAATATTACCTTTTGCTTTTTTACTTACTTTCAATATGATTTAATTGTAAAAAGTGGCATCATCCGGGGATTTTTATGGGCAAAAAAGTGTTGGTTGCTATGAGCGGCGGTGTGGATTCATCGGTCGCGGCGTACATACTGAAAAAACAAGGATACAGTATCGAAGCGGTTACCATGTGTTTTGGTGTTGATAAATCGACTGACGAAAACAACATAAAGGATGCTTCGAGAGTTTGTTCTGCTCTCGGGATAAAACACCAAAGTGTAAATTTTTCCAGAGAACTTGAAAAAAAGGTAATAACCCCTTTTATAAATGAATATAAAGCGGGAAAGACTCCCAATCCCTGCGTAATTTGCAACAAGGATATCAAATTCGGCCTTCTGCTTGAATATGCCAGGAAATCCGGATTTGACCTTATTGCGACAGGCCATTATGCCGCTATTACCGAAAAAGACGGCTCCTTATTTATTTCAAAACCGAAGGATGAAAAAAAAGACCAGACATATTTTCTTTATGGAATCAGAAAGGAATGCTTGGATTATATCATTTTTCCGCTTTGTGAGTCGGTAAAAAACGAAGTCATTAAAATTGCCGGCGAACAGCCCTGGGGGTTATCACACAGGCCGCAAAGCCAGGATATCTGTTTTATAAAGGATAGAGACTATAGGAATTTTCTTTTGAATCGGGCGGGCCCTGTAAAACAGGGTAAGATAATTGACTCGGCAGGCAATATTATAGGTGAACACAGGGGTTCCCTTTATTATACAATAGGGCAAAGGGAAGGGTTGGGCATAGGTGGCGGCAAGCCCTATTATGTAGTTGATATCGATGTGGAAAAAAATGTGTTGGTTGTGGGAAGAGAGGAAGACCTGGGATCAAGGGTTTTAATCGCCGACAGTTTGAATTTATTTACGGAAAAGCTCCCCCGGAGATGCAAGGCTAAGATAAGATATGCGCACAAGGAGGCAGATTGTAATATTTCCCTCGGGAACAATGTGTTACACGTTGAATTCGATGGTTTACAAAGGGCCGTTACGCCGGGCCAGTCGATTGTTCTTTATGATAGTGATATTGTAATCGGCGGGGGGATAATCAGGGATGTAATCAGGGAACAGGCAACTTGACAACCACCGAAAAAGATGTTATTTATTAGTAAAACGTTTTCCCAATCAAGAAATTATTTTTAAAAAAGGAGGATTAGCATTGTGAAAAGAATATGTTTAATAGTGATTATCTTTGTCTTGGCAGTCGGCATCCATGTTTTTGCCGGCGAATCCGAGCTGCTTGTTGCGGATTTCGAAGGATGGCCTAATAATTTGGGTGGGGAGATAGGAGTCTATGGTTCCCTTGAACCCAATTGGGAAGAAAAAGATACGGTACCTTACAGTTGGGTTTATGAACCGGCATGCGCGGGTTATAACGCAGAAAACGTCTTTGAAGGAAAGCAGTCGTTCAGGCTGGTCAACGCGATGGGCAGCAAGCCCAACGAGTCGTGGGGAAGTTTTTCCATGAACTTAGGACCTACCCTTGATTTAACGACTATGCCAATTACAGTCGACAGCAAAGATGTTTCCTCTTATAAATATCTTGTTTTCTGGGTCAAGGGAGAAAATGGAGGAGAACATATCCAAGTTCTTTTCCGCGACGCGAATGCCTTGAATTATATGCCTCAGGTAAAATACAAGGCTTCCGATGCGGCAAAGGAATGGAAAAAGGTTAAAATACCGCTGGATGAAATAAGGAAAAAAGTTGATTTGAAACACCTCGATAATGTTGGAATAGCTTTTGGCCCAGACGCGGGGAACACGAAAGGCGATACGGTATATATAGACAACTTCATATTTACCGATAATGAATGATTTTCAGGAAGGGTATGTGGCAAAATATGCCCTTCCTGTCTTTATGTGTTCGGAGCACAAAGGATGAAATTAATAAAAAAAGCGTTTTATTTCGGTTTTCTTTTGTTTTTCCTGTTGTTGGTCTTATTTCTGCTGATTCCCGCGGATATAGGTCAGATAAGGGGGGTTAATTATTCCTTATGTTATCCCAAAACAGTGCATTTTTCGCAAGTCCCAGCCGAAGTGATAGAAAAAGATTTTGAAATGATGAGACAGGCGGGGATTAATACTGTCAGGACGTATGAAATGCTTCCCGACTTTGTGCTTGATATCGCCGAAAAAAATGGGATTTTTGTCATTGAGACAGTGTGTTTTCCCGGAGACTGGACTGATTTTACTTCCCCTTTCCAGTTGAATGTGCTCCGCAAACAGGCCGTATCAAATGTTTTGAAACATAAGGACAGAAAATGTGTTATTGCATGGTCAATATGGAATGACGCCCCTTTTACTTTCGGTTCCGAGAAAGGGGACGTTATAGCAAGATATGGTTCCGAAAAAATCAATGAATTCCTGAAAGAAATATATGTTGCGGTCAAGAAAGCCGACCCTTACAGACCTGTTACCGGTTCTAATATGACTCACTACGATGAAGGCGCGTCTATCGGCTCGAAGTTTCTTGATTTTATGAGTTTTAATACTTATGTGGGTTTGAAAGATTGGGAAGGAACGTTTGATATCGGATATGCGGATAGTATGGTAGAAAAAATTTGTTCGCTTTCGGAAAAATTCGGCAAACCTGCTTTAATTTCGGAAATGGGATATAGTTCTTTCTGGGAAAAATCTTCGTGTGTAACACAGCAAGTGGTTGTCAACCGCCAGATAAAAGCAGTTGATAAAAAACTTATAGGTTTTTTGCTTTTTGAGTGGTGTGACAACTGGAATAAGTCGGGACGGCCGGATGCCTTAGACGCTCATATAGAAGAACACTGGGGAATTAATGACGGCTACAGGGTTCCAAAAGGCGGCTACGGCGCGATGAAAGATTCGCTGTCTGTTTTTGACAGAGCCTTTAATTGGCTGAGAAGTATGAAAAGAATTGTATTGGGGAAAACTCCGGTCCCGGCCTTTTACAAGCCGTTGGGAATTCGATTTTCCCCTGCAGATATTTCTGAAGCCGGAGCTTTTGAAAAATGGGCTTATCTGAAAAAACTTGAGTCGGATGAAAATTGGGTCGTTTATGCGGAAATGAAGGAAGGATTGCTCAAAGATATCCTGAAGGAAACCGAGGAAAGGACTTCTTCCGGCGGTTATGATAGGGATGGTATAAAGCACCAATATCTGAACTGGATTGTCCATCGCGAGCAGATGGATCAGAATGAACGCGTTTCATTGAATAAACTTTATAATATGCTTTTGCTGTATTCAAGACAAGCTTGTGATCCGGATATACTGAGGGAATACGCTTCTCTTCTTTCTCAAAACGGAGAGCCTGTGTATTCCAGAAAACTGACGGAAGAATATGCCGCTATGATCGTTACCGGTTTTACTCCCGAAAAAGCGGCGGATATTCTTTTTAACGCCGGAAAGGCAACGGAAATGCTTTTATCTGAGCGAAGACCCGAAGCTGACGTTTTATTCGGGAAATATATAGAGATTGTGACGGCAGAGAATGACCGGGATAAATCATGCGAATTACTGCTCAGGTTGGGCAGGTTGTACCAGGAAAAAGGTCTTTATGATAAAGAGATAAAGGTATTACGGCTTATTGTTGATAAATATTACGGCGCCGACAATGCAGTGGAGGCTGTAGACAGGATTGCCCAGATCTATGATTTCAGAGGCCAGTCGGAGAAAGCCGAATATGAATACGGCAGGATTATATTTGATTATCCGGAAAGTCCTTTTGCCGCGGACGCTATAGCAAAAATGATGAGTATGTTTGCGAAGTATCCTTACGGCACGAGAATCAAAAAAGAAATACCCTTTCTTGAAAAAGTGACGGAGTTGAATATTGATAAAACGGTTCTGGCCCGATTAACATATCAACTTGCTTCGCTGTACGAATCCCAGAAGCAGGCAGATAAAGCGGAGAAATATTACAAAAAAGTCATTGAGAAGTTTCCGGACAGCAGTTACGCGTCTTTTGCCGAAAAGGATTTGAAAAAACTGGAGATAAAAAATGAATAAGAAAAACAGTTTTTTTTTATTATATTGCACGCTAGCGGCAGTTCTGGCGTGCGTTATCCTTTGGCTTGTGTATATTGATTTCTTCTTCTTTCCCGGAAAATCGGCGGAAAACTGGGACAGTCTTGAGCGCTCATACCAGTGGTTTATCGCGCAGCAGAGATCCAACCGGCGCTGGTTTATCTTTTATAACGGGCTTGTTCCAAGCCATGAAGGCGGCAGTGCGGCTTTTACATATGATCAGGCTCTTGCCGTAATGGTTTTTACGCTTCACGGTGATTGCGACAGGTCAAGTCTGCTTCTTAGATTTTTCCGGCAAACATACGATAAACAATTGTTGAAATACGGCAAGTTCATAGGATTTTGCGATGCTTACACCAAAGAAGGCGACTGGGGGGAAACATGGGCCGCCGGACCTAACGCGTGGTTGCTTCTTGCCATAAACCACTATACTTATGTGACGGGCGATATGCAATATCTCTCTTTAGCGGAAGCTGTTGCGGAGTGGTTGATTTCGCTGCAGTCATTCGAAGGCGGAATAACGGGGGGGTATTACGGCGACGGGTCTCCTATGACATGGATATCAACGGAACATAATTTTGACTGTTATGCGGCTTTGCGTGATTTGGGCATATTGACCGGCAATGTTAAATACCTTCACTTCTCCAAAGATATAAAGAAGTGGCTTGAAAACGATCCATGGGACGAAAAATCGGGAAGGTTTTATATGGGAAGAAAAAAATATAATCCCAATTATGCCACAGACCTTTCAAGCTGGGCGGTTTTAAGCCTTGGAAAAGAATATTCAGACACCCTGGATTTTGCGATTGAAAAGAGCCTAAACAGGCAATTATATAAGGTCAACAATATTGAAATAGAAGGATTCGATTTCGGTTCTAGTTACGAAGATTCTCCTTTTCCGGATAAAGATGCCGTCTGGCTGGAAGGCACCGGGCAAATGGTAATTGCCTTTGACAGGGCGGGACGGCACAAGGAGAGAGATAAATATCTTGATGAAATAGAAAAAGCCCTGACTCCCAGCGCTTTTCACAAATATGCCGAAGCGTTGCCGTACGCTACCAACGAGGGAACTCCGGCTTACGGCAGTTGGATGATGCAAGACAGGCCGTTATGTGTTTCCAGCACAGCCTGGTATATATTCGCCAAAGAAAGATTCAATCCTTTTTCAATGGATCAGGAAGATGATAAAAACAATGAAACGGTTCGGGATGTCGATTATGAACCATATTATCAGTTTGCGCCGGTTGTGGCTGATTTTGAAGAAACAGAGGTAAAATTCGAAAATGCTTATTTGAAAGAGCTTATTTTGTGCAGTAATGCAGAAGTTGAAAGGAGGCTTTCATCAAACGCTAAATTATCCGAAGACAACTGTGTTGAGGTAATTCTGTCACCGGATAAAAACGCAAAATTAGCTTCGGGTGTTATCTCCAGGCCTTTTCTTTATCCGCAGGACTGGAGTGGATACAGAACGCTGAAAATTTCCATTTATACGGATGATCCGGGTGTGATAATTAAGCTGAAAATAAAAGATAAAGAAGGGGAGCCTTTCGAGAATTATCCGCTAACAGTCCCCCAAAATGAGAAAAGTGTGTTTGTTATAGACATAAAAAGTGATTTTTTGAGGGCTGACGCTTTTGCCTCTTACGGCAATAAAATTGTGGATGCGGACGGGATACGGGAGTTGTCAATTGAAATAACGACTAAAAAAACGGACTCAGAAAAGAGAGTTTACATAGACGATATTATATTGGGAAGAGAATAATATGACTTATACATGTAAAGACATAGCGAGAAAAACCGGTGTTTCTATCTCCACGGTATCGAGGGTTTTGAATAAAAAAGATCTTCACAAGGTCGGAGAAAGAACCCGCAAAAAGGTTGAGAAGATCATAAAAAAAACAAATTATACGCCTAATATCATAGCAAAAAGCCTTGTCAGCAAAAAAAGTTTTTCGGTCGCTGTCGCTCTTGAAGATTTTAAGGATGTGGTAGGCCCTTATTTCAGCCAGATAATCAGCGGTATCGCGTATGTTCTTCAGGAAAACGGTTACTATCTTCAGCTTTTGGGAACGGTTTCCGCTAAAAACAAGCCGTTATCCCAACATTATCTTCAGGCGGTAAAGGAAAGAAGAGTCGACGGCGTTATTATTTTGAGCGAAGCGATAAATGAAAAGGAGATTTTAGGCCTTTGGAAGGATAAATTCCCCGTGCTTCTTGTCAATAGGTATATCAGGGATAAGGAAATCCCGTCAGTCCTTATGGATAATGAAAAAGGCTTATATGATGTTACATCGGAGCTAGCGAAACTCGGACACAGAAAAATAGTATTTATGGCAGGATGCTTAAAATATCAGCTTGACCAGGACAGGTTAAAAGGTTATAAAAAGGCCCTGAAAGAGAACAACATCGAGTTTGACGAGAAGTATGTGCTTGAAGGATATTTTAAATATGAAAATGCGGCAAATGCGCTGAACGTCTTTATCTCGCAGGGCAAAAAATTCAGCGCAGTCGCGGCTTCCGACGATGTCATGGCTTTTGCCTGCATCACGACTCTTAAAAAAAATAATTTGTCGGTGCCCGCTGATGTCTCTGTGACAGGTTTTAACGATATGCTGTTTTTGCCGGCGGTCAACCCAACTCTTACTTCGCTGAAAGTCCCCTTAATAGATATGGGCAAAGAAGCTGCGGCAAAAATACTGGAAATCATAGATGGGAAACAGATTCCTGATATTGTAAGTTTATTTAAGCCCCAGCTTGTTAAAAGACAGTCAATATCCTCCCCGCACGCGGATTAAAAATATTGTGACTTGACAAAAAACATAACAGGATGTATATTTTTGTTTAGTAAAACATTTTACCAAATATAAATAAATTGACAAAGGAGATGAGTTTAAATCGGACACGTGTTTTAATTTTATCGGAGTTGCCGGATTTCCGGCATAAGATTTTTTGAAAATGGAGTATGATGAATATGGGAAAAAATAAGGGAAGTGTGACAATAACGGATGTAGCAAAAGAAGCGGGTGTTTCTGCAGCGGCAGTATCAAAGGCTCTCAACAACAGGGGCGGGATAAGCATTCCCGTGCAAAGAAAGATAGAAAAAATCGCTCAGAGACTGGGATATTCTCCCTATATTAAAGCCAGACAGTCCGGTATGTACGCCGGCGCGTTAAAATATATAGGCGTTATATATGCTTCGGCGGGAGAACATCTGACAAGGGAAATCCAGAACGGTGTAGATTCCGTTATTCAGGATTCGGGGCTCTACGAACTGAGATATGCTTTGAATCTCCAAAGCCAGACATATAGCGAAGAGAGAAAAGCTATTTTTCTGGATAAGATTATGCAGGATAAAAGTATAGCGGGTTTGATTTCGGTATTTTTGGGTATTTCGGATTCCAATATTGCCCGTTTACACAAAAGCGGTGTGCCGGTTGTTTTGCTTAATAACAAGTCCGATTGCGGAATGAGCGTTTATATTGATAATATTGAAGCCTGTTGCGATGCGGTAAAAGAACTTATTGGTCTCGGAAGGAAAAAAATTGGAATCATAATGCCTTCTGAATCTACGGAAAACGTTTGGGCCCAGAGACTTGAAGGCTATAAAAAAGCGCTGGCTGAAAATAAAATACAATACGACCCTTACCTTATGGTTTCCGAAACATCATTCCAATTGAAAGAATCCGCGCTTGCGACGGTGGAATTGATTGAAAGAGAACCCGGCGTTGACGCGATAATCTATGGGAGCGATGTGCAGGCTTATGGGGGAATGGAGGCTTTGAAAGAACTCAACAAACGCATTCCGGAAGATATTGCAGTGGCCGGGTTTGACGATATGACTTTTAGCAGGGTAAGCGATCCTCCCTTATCATCCGTGAAACAGCCGATGTTTGAAATGGGTCGTGAAGGAGCGAAAATGCTTGTCGAAGCCATAAAAGAGAAAGATTTTTCCAGTAAAATCGTGAAACTGAAAAGCAGGATAGTTTTAAGGCAATCAACGCATAAGGATTTACCCAGAGAAAAATTAATTTGAAAGAAAAGGGGGGGGTTATTATGACGAGAATGATAAATGTTTTGACGGCGGTTTCGGTTTTTTTGTTCTGTCAGGCGGTATTTGCCGAAGAAATTTTGGTTGATGACTTTAATGAAGCCGGGCTTGAAAATTCCCTTGGGGAAGAGAGAGGAGTCTGGAATTGCAACGATAATGATTCGGAACAATACTGCGAGTTTGAAATAATACGCGATGAAAAAGTCGGGGAAAGCGGAAGCGCTCTTATGCTGAGCTATGATCTGACAACGGGAAATAACTATATAGACGGATATCCCGGAATTGCTTATAACGGGTACTGGACCAGGCTTGGCGAGCTGGATGTCTCGAATACAAAGAGCCTTACGTTCTATGTTAAGGGGGATAAGGGGGAAGGTTTTACACAGACTTTCTGGATAGAGCTTAAAGATAGTGCCGGGAATGTTTCCAGGTTCCAGGTGAGAGGTGTTAGCAGCGACTGGCAGAAGGTGCAAATCCCCTTAAACAAGTTTTCCCAGATAAAAGAATGGTCTTCTCTGTATGAGTTTGTGGTGGTTTTTGACCAAGTATGCACTAATAAAGAAGGTGTTCTTTACATTGATGATATAAAATTTGAATAACAAAAGAATAAATCTATTGAAAAGTGGCGGCGGCAAACCAGATTGTCGCCGCCACTTTTAATTTTATTTCTAATAAAAGATTTATGATGTTATAATATATCCTCATCGCAAAGGTGTTATGTATGGCGGGACTAAAGCCTAAAATATCGATAATCGGATGCGGCAATGTGGGGATAAGGTGTGCCTACGCTCTTATTATAAAAGGAATTGTCAGGGAAATGATGCTGGTGGACCTTGATAGAAAAAGAGCTGAAGGAGAAGCGATGGATTTAAGCCATGGGGCGCCATATATAAACCCCGTGGAAATTTTTGCCGGCGGTTACTCTGATATACGTGATTCCGATATTGTTATTATTACTGCGGGGGCTAAGCAGAAACCCGGTCAGTCAAGGGTGGAACTTGTCCGGCAAAATGTAAGCCTCTACAGAAAAATTATTCCGGAGATAATGAAATATTCGCCCGAAGCCGTAATCCTCGTGGTTTCAAACCCCGTTGATATACTTG
>JAQUNG010000028.1 GCA_028717725.1 bacterium
ATAATGCGCCACGGTGAAGGAGGGATCCGTCTGAATAGCCTTTTTATACTCTTCTATGGCCCGGTTATAATCCGTCTGTTTCGTATATGTTACGGCAAGGTTGTAATGCTGCGCGGCGCCTTCGTCAACAGTCAGCATTTTCTTCCTGTAAGATTCCCTTTCACCCTTTTTATTTTCGTAATCCAATATGAAATCCTTAGCTTTCTTTGAATATTTAGAAGAAGGATAACGCTCCGCGTACAGTTTGAAGCACCTGTACGCGGACTCATCGTCTTCCCCTTTAGCCTGATACGCTTCGGCTATTTCGCCTATTACTTCGTAAGCCGAAGGGTCATATTCTATTATTTTGCCGGCTGTCTTCTCCGCGCCGGGCAAATCGCCTTTGCTTATCAACTGCCTACATCTTGCCGCGAGAGCACCCGCTGTTAATTTCTTTAATTCCGGTTTTTTGGAAACAGAATAAGCTTTTTCAAATTCGGAGGCCGCGGCGGCAAAATCTTTCTCCGCCAGAAGTATTTCCCCGTTCAATATATGGATATCTTCTCCGGTAACTCCGTTGGCTTTGAGGTATTCCAGCATTTTTCTCGCGCCTTTTACATCCCCCGAAGCAAGTTTTGCTTTCGCGTTTCGGCGCGCGGCATCGTTTTTCTCCTGTCTTAAGTCCAGCGCCGGATTAAGTTTTTCGGCTTGTTCGAAATTATTCATGGCTTCAGAGTATTTCTTTTTCCGCGCGAAATCCAAACCTGTTTCCCTATATATATCCGCCGCTTCATTTTTTCTGTCCGATTTCAAAAGCAACGCTGCCGCGGCCTCCGGATTTCCTGAATTTTTTTCCGCGGTTATAAGACCCTCAATGCTGTTTTTATCCGCCGGGCTGATTTCCAGAGCGCGGGTAAAATATTGTTTTGCTTCCGTGTAATTGCCAGCCTTCAGGCAGACAACACCCAGAAATGAAGTCAACTCTGCGGAATCCGGTTCCAGCATCAATGCAGATTTATACGCTTCGGCGGATTTATCATAATCGCCCGATTTATAATATTCCATAGCCTTTTTCCTGATTTCCGCGAGTTCCTGGTCCCCTGATCTAACGCTTCCGCGTTCTTCGGAAGCCGCGGCAACCTCGGTTTTTCCCTGCTCGATTTTTCCGGGAAGAGGTTGAGGTTCCGGTTCTTTCTCTTTTTTCCTGAGGTAACTGACCCTCCGCATGATTTCCGCCGCGTCGCCGCCTTTATAATTCATTTCGAGATATTGCTCAAAATACGATAGAGCCTTATCATTATCACGCATCTTATCCTGATAAATAAGCCCCAATTCCCGATAAGGATGCGGATTCCGGGGATTGTCTTTAATGCTTTTTTGAAATTCGGAAACAGCCGTTTTGACATCATTTTTTTCAAGCGCGGCAAGGCCCCTCTTATAATACAAATCCGCCGTATCGACCTTTCTGCCGGCGGTCCCGGGTTTCAGGAATTCGACATATTTAATAGCTTCCTCGGATTTCTCACCGGAAGGAGCGGCATCCAGATACCTCATAAAATAATCCAGCGCCATATCGTTATCTTTAACCTTTGAGAGATATACGGCTCCCAGGTTGTAATAGGCGGGAACAAAATCAGGATCGTTTTCCTGGGATTTTTTCAGATAATATATGCCTTCCTTGACATATCCTTTTTTCACCATAAGCAAACCGAGATTGTTATACGCTTCGGAATAATCGGGCTGCACGGTTATGGCATTTTTGTATTCGTTTATCGCATTGTCGTCGTTTCCGAGCATCTGGTACGCGTAAGCGAGATTATAATGCGCTTCCGCTATTCTCGGATCTATATCTATAACGGCAACAAATTCCGAAACGGCTTTGCCGTAATCGCCCGTCTTCAGGAATATGATTCCCAGTTTTAATTTGTGTTTGGCGGAGGAAACGGTTCCGGGATTTTCCTTTGATTTTTCCGCATAGTATTTATAAGCCTGCTCAATTTTATCCCGGTCGGCAGACGCCGTATCGGTCTTAGAACAGCCGGCAAAACCCAAAAGAAAAATACAGGAAAGAGCCGGAAATATGTATTTCCCGATAAACATATATATGCACTCCCGAAAACCTTAATATTATACAATAATATCTTAAATAACCATACCAAACAAAAATCAATGCAGATACTTCCATCCGTCGGAAGAGTATTTGTCGGAACTTAACCGCCTCGCGCTCTCGGATTCCGCGGCGCTTAAATGTCCGGATTCGAATTTCAGGGAGAACCCGTCCCTAAAGCATTTCTCCATCGCGGATATCATGCTGTCTCTTGATGGAAAACCCGAAGGCATATCGATTCTGTCCACAGCCTTTCCCTTCAGAATCCCTGAACTCCCTTCCGGCACATTATATAACATAATATATCCCTGATGTATCAGGACATTCGACAATTTTCTCTGCGCGCTTCCGGCTATCTTGGCATTATTGACTAAAATATCATACCTGGACCGCTCGACAAAACAGCATCCGCGGCGGCGGATGCCAACGACGGGAGCGCCCGGGGCGCATAACTCCGAATTTATACCCAGGATTCCCAGCGCCCTTTTTACGGCGCCATGCAGGATTTCATATGTGGAAAGGGCATCTTTGCGCTCGCCGAAAAACCCTTTATCCGTGATAACGGAATATGTCAAATCCCCCAAGTGAAGCACAACCCCGCCTCCGGTCATCCTTCTCGAGAAACTTATGTTATTTCTGCGGCAGTAATCTATATCTATTTCCCGTGCGGGATTCTGAAAATAACCGTATGTCAATGCGGGAGACGACCACCTGTAGCACCTTAAAACGGGAAGTGACTCTCCTTTAGCCATCGATAAGGCCAGAGCTTCATCAACCGCCATATTTTCTTCGGCGTTTCTGGGTTCGTCGTCCAAAAGTCGCCAGATTCCACTTTTATTCATAACCTTATTCTTCTATATTTTATTCTTTGCTTTTTCTCATCTGTCCAAATCTGAGTTATCTGTGTCTGTGATTATTCGCTTCATACTTTTATTGTGAATTCCGTTTTTTAAAATCCCACTTTACATCCGGGAATTTCGCCGCTTTTAATTCATCAAGTCTTTTCACGCTCGCATTGACCGGAGCGTTTTTCAGAAGTTCCGGGTCTGTTTCCGCTTTTTTATATATCCCGGCCATATTATCGGCGAAAGAATCAATCGTGGTCTTGCTTTCGGTTTCGGTGGGTTCGACCATTATGGCCTCCTCGACTATCAAAGGGAAATATACCGTCGGAGGATGTATCCCTGTGTCTATAAGCGCTTTCGCGATATCTATCGCGTGAATTCCCTTTGACGCGAGTTCTTTAACGGAAATAACAAATTCATGCATGCAGGTCCTGTTAAAAGGAATATCGTAAAATTGGCCCAGTTTTTTTCTGAGGTAATTGGCGTTCAACACGGAAATTTCTCCGGTTTTTTTCAGTCCGTCGTCACCGAGAGCCATTATATAAGCGAAAGCTTTCAATATCACTCCCGTATTACCCCAGAAAGCTTTAATCATCCCTATGCTGTCGGGACAATTAAAATCGAAATCCAGTATCCCGCCCTGTTCTCTTATAACGGGGACGGGAAGAAACGGCTTTAATTTTTCCTTCACTCCGACAGGCCCCGAACCCGGACCGCCTCCTCCGTGCGGTGTAGAAAAGGTCTTATGGAGGTTAAGATGGACAACGTCGAAACCCATATCGCCGGGCCTGCATAATCCGAGCAGGGGGTTTAAGTTTGCCCCGTCATAATACAGCAGGGCTCCTTTTTTGTGGACCATTTCCGCGATTTCCAGTATTTTATCCTCGAAAAGCCCTAGTGTGTTCGGATTTGTCATCATCAAAGCGGCGACTTCGTCGTCAAGAACTTTGCTGAGTTCACCCGTGTCAACCCGCCCGTCTCTGTCGGATTTTATAGATACGATATCGTATCCCGCCATCGCGGCGCTGGACGGGTTTGTTCCGTGGGAAGAATCGGGCACAATAATTTTTCTGCGCCTGCCGCCCCGCTTATCGTAAAAAGCCCTTATCAGCATAAGTCCCAGCAATTCCCCGTGCGCGCCGGCGGCAGGATGCAGGCAAAACCCGTCCATTCCCGTTATCGCCGAGAGCAGTCCCTCCATTTTTTTCAGCAAGGACATATACCCCTGAACTTTCTCGCGCGGGAAAAGAGGATGGACATCCCTGAATCCCCCATAAGAGCATATCTGTTCGTTGATTTTTGGGTTATATTTCATCGTGCATGACCCCAGCGGGTAAAAATTGCCGTCAACGCTGAAATTCTTGGAGGCGAGACCGGTATAATGTCTTACGATATCAAGTTCGGATATCTCAGGGAATTCAAGCGATGACCTCAGCAAACCGGCCGGAATATAATCGGCGGGTTTTTTTCCTTTTATAACGGGAGCCGGCAGTGAAAAGGCCTTCCGCCCTTTGACGCTTTTCTCAAAAATCAAACCTGTGCCCTCTTTCGTCGTCATTTAAGAACCGCCGTATTTTTGAAAATTAAAATATTCGCAACCAATTTTTCAGAATGTAAAATGCAAAATTATTTCGAATTTACAGTTTTTTTACAACCTCAACATATTTATCCATATCGCTTTTACTTTTTGCTTCGGTAACACAGCATAAAATGCTGTTTTGACCCTCTTCTGCGAGCCGTATGCCGGGCAATATACCTTCTTTTTCAAAAGCCCTGAAGACTTCTTCCACGTTATTCCTGAACTCAATCACAAACTCGTTGAAAAAAGGTCTCTTAAATTTCAAAGCTGCTTTTCCCGTCTTCTCAATCTCATCCGCAAGATAATGGCTGTTGCATATATTAAGCGTTCCCACTTCCTTCATACCTTCTTTTCCCATATACGCCATATAAACCGCCGCCCGGAGAGCCATCAATGCCTGGTTGGAACATATATTGGATGTGGCTTTTTCCCTTCTTATATGCTGTTCCCTCGCCTGCAGTGTCATCACAAACCCTTCTTTGCCGTCTTTGTCCGTTGTCCTGCCTATTATCCTGCCGGGCAGTTTTCTCATCAATTCCTTTTTCACTCCCATAAAGCCCAGATAGGGCCCGCCGAAACACAGAGGTATGCCCAACGGTTGCCCTTCGCCCGCTACAATGTCGGCTCCATTCCTCCCCGGGGCTTCAAGAACGCCCAGGGACAGAGGATTAGCGACCGTTATTGACAAAGCTCCCCTGCCGCGGACATAATCCGATACGGTTTTTACATCTTCGATGCAGCCGAAAAAATTCGGCGACTGGAATATAAAGGAAAACATCCTGCCTGATACCTGCTTTTCAATATTCTCTATATCCGTTATCCCTTCCTTATGCCCCACCAAAGAGACACTGCAGGGCGAGGATTTAAGATAAGTCTCGATCACTTTCCGGTAAACCGGATTTACGGCCGAAGATATGCCGACTATACCTCCGCTGTTTTTACCGATACTCATCAACGCCGCTTCCGCGGCGGCAGTAGCGCCGTCATAAAGAGAAGCGTTTGAAACATCTGTGCCGGTAAGTTCGCATATCATACTCTGATATTCATAAATCGATTGCAGTATACCCTGGCTCGCTTCAGCCTGATAAGGCGTATAAGCGGTATAAAACTCCGGTTTTGAGCAGATATCATCCACAACGGCGGGGATGAAATGTTCGTAGGCTCCGGCGCCAATATACGATTTCAGGGTTTTGACGGAAGCGTTCGATCCCGAAAATTCCTCAAGAATGTTTTTTATCTCAGGTTCGGATACACCTTTCCCTATGCCATAGCCCCGTATACGGATTTTTTCGGGTATATCCGAATACAGTTTATCGGGAGAAGATATACCGATAAACTCAAGCATCCGGCGGATATCTTCCGCGCCGTGAGGTATGTAATCCATCGGAGATTAATCCTCCGATATCTTATTTTGGTAGACCATGGCGTCCATAAGCTTGTCAAGTTCGGACATATCCTTGATCTGAATCTCAAATATCCATCCTTTGTTATAAGGGTCGGAATTTATAAAAGACGGGTCTTTATCAAGAAGATTGTTTACCTTTGTTATTTTACCGGATACGGGAGTATAAACATCCGCCGCCGTTTTCACGGATTCGATAACCGCCACTTCGCCGTTGGCTTCCACTTCCGTTCCCGCCTTCGGCAATTCGACAAAAACAACGTCTCCGAGTTTATCCTGGGCGTAATCCGTAATCCCGACTATTCCCGTATTATCCTGGACTCTTATCCATTCATGGGATACGGTATACTTCAAATCTTCCGGAATGCTCACCTTATTCCTCCTCCTTATTGGACAACCGTTATCATCCGATTTTATCTTTTTATCGAACCCTTCGTATAAAAGGGCTTTTCCACTATTCTGGATTTAACCATCCTGCCTCTTATGGATATATCTATGATAGAACCTGTTTGGGATATTTCCTCCGGGACATAGCCCATTCCTATCCCTTTCTCCATGCTCGGAGAAAAAGTGCCGCTTGCCACATGCCCGACTTGTTTCCCGCCGGAAAAAATTTCATAATGGGGCCGGGGAACGGCTTTCTCGATTGTCTCAAAACCCACAAGCTTTCTGCGGGATACCCTGTTTACCTGAGACTCCAGAGCTTTTTTGCCGATAAAATCTTTTCCCATATCCACAACCCAGGAAAGCCCGGCCTCAAGGGGATTGGTTGTTTCGTCTATCTCGTTGCCGTAAAGCGGATATCCGACTTCTATCCTCAGTGTATCTCTCGCTCCGAGGCCTACCGGCTTCAAGCCGTACTTCTTTCCCGAAGTATTGAGAGTGGCCCACAGGCTGAAAGCATAATCAACCGGAAAAAATATTTCAAATCCATCCTCGCCGGTATATCCCGTGCGCGCTATAATACAATCTATCCCTCGGTATACTTGCCGCGTAAATTCAAAATAGCCGAGCTTGCCGACATCGAACCCGATGCTTGAAAGTATTTTTTCGGAAGCAGGACCCTGCACGGCAAGCAAAGCCGTTTTAGCCGATTTGTCTATCAGCCTGACATCAGTCACCAGTTCTTTTTTAAACCAGTTAAAAACTTTGTCCGCATTGGAAGCATTTACGACGAACATATACTCGTCTTTTTTAAGGCGGTACACTATAACATCATCGACTATACCTCCCGTTTCGAAACATATAACCGTATAGAACGCTTTCCCGTCGGTTAATTTCGCGGTGTTATTCGTAATCAGTTTCTGAACATACTCTTCCGCTTTGTCTCCCGTCACAATGATTTCGCCCATATGGGTAAGATCAAAGAGCCCGGCTTTTTCCCTGACCGTCAGATGCTCGTCTATAATCCCGGAATACTGTATGGGCATCAGCCACCCCGCGAAAGGGACCATTTTCGCCCCGAGACTGATATGTGTTTCGTTAAGCGGAGATTTTTTTAAAAACTGCATTTACCGCAACCTTCCGTTTTTACATCGCCGGGGCGGATATTTTAACACCCGGATCTCCAGTATCTCTATGACAAAACATCCGCGCAGGAAGCGTATAAACCGAACAAAGGAAAATTCCCATAATTTTTTTCGATTCCAGCCGATGTTTTATAAAAGGCAATAACAAACAATAAAGAATACTCTTAAATAATATATCCGCGGATAAAAGACAAGAAAAAAATTTAAAAGAATACCTGTTAGGCAAAAGTTGCCTGAAATTAAGGAGGGCTTTAACCTCGGCCTGCAAAAAATCCGGCGTCCGGGGCTATTCAAGCGAATGAACAAAGATACCGCTTCTCAATTTGGGTTCAAACCATGTCGATTTGGGAGGCATAACGCTTCCCTTATCCGATATTTCGAAAAGTTCGTCAACAGAGGTCGGGAACATACTGAAAGCGATTTTATACGTTCCGGAATCAACCATTTTTTTCAATTCGTCCGGAGACTTGTTCCCCCCCACAAAATCAAGCCGTTTGTCTGTTCTCGGGTCTTTGATGCCGAATATCCCCGAAAGTATTTTGTCCTGAAGGATGCTGACATCGAGCCTGCCGACAGTTCCGGTTACGCTTTCCGGGTCCTTTAATTCCAGAGAAAACCAGTTCCCTCCGACATACATACAAAAAGACCCTTTTTTTTCGGGCACACCTTTATCAGAACGAGAAACATTGAATTCTCCTTTTATGGCATCCACAACTTTTTTAAGGTCGCCGATATCTATATCCTTAAGAACCCTGTTATAAGGGAGAATTTTAATCTGGCTGTGGGGAAAAAGCATCCCCATTACAAAATTGAATTCTTCTTTTCCGGTGAAATCCTTATTTTTCTCGCGGTAGACACCGGCGGCATTGACCGCGGCCGCCAGCCTGTGGTGCCCGTCAGCGACATAAAGGGCGGGGACTTCCCTGAAACAATCCGTTATTTGCGCGATAATCTCCGGATCGTCGATAACCCAGTATTCATGAGTCACTTCAAAATCACAGCAAAACGAAACTTCCGGCTTGCCGGCCGCACACTTTCCGAGGATTGCGTCTATCGCGTTTTTCTGCCTGTAAATCAGAAAAACGGGCCCTGTATTGGCTTTCAACGCCAAAATATGGTTTGTCCTGTCTTTTTCCTTTTCATCCCGCGTAAGTTCGTGTTTTTTTATCTTATTGGAAATATATTCATCCACGCTTACGCACGCGACTATCCCCGTCTGCGTATGTTCTTTCATTTTCTGCCTGTAGATGTAAAGACATTCCTTCCGATCCTGGACAAGTATCCTGTTTTTAATCAGCCTGTCAAAATTCTCTTTTGCTTTTTTGTAAACGACTTTTGAATGTTCGTCTGTTTCGGGCGGCAGGTCTATCTCCGATTTCACCACATGATAAAAACTAAACGGATTCCCCCGGGAATAAGACAGTGCTTCCTCTCTCGACACCACATCATAGGGTAAAGAAGCTATTTTCGATGTAAGCCCAGGTTCAGGCCTCAAAGATTTAAAAGGTTTTATCTCCGACATATTTCCGCCTGCTGTCTGTAAATTTCCCTTGTCGCGTTAAAAAATCTTATGCTGAAATCTTCTTTATAATCCCTGTACGTCCAGCTCCACGGCCTATAAGAATCGTCCTCGAAATACAGCATCCCCTGCGCAAAAATCCCGTTTTTGACATAAACCCTGTACGTGGCGTCTTTGGTAGAAGCCACAACAAGCTTAGAAAGGTCGATATATCCCGGGTCTATATTAAAAACTCTTCTGCCTGATTTGGACGAATCCAATTCCAGCTTGTTTGTCCCCGTTTTTATATCGGCAAGCAGAGCCGGCGTCTGAAGTTTTTCAAAGCTTACAAACACTCTTTTAAGGCCTCTTCCCATTTCCTTTCCATAATAATCCGTAAATGAAAAATCCGTTTCTTCGCTTCGGCCGTCGATATCCCCCATAAGCGGAACCAATAATTCAAGCGCTTTTTCCATTCCCGACTTATACAATAAGCCCGCGACATACTTGACCGGCCTCTCCTCATAGATTTTTCCCATGCCGTCCGCCCCTTTAATTCAATCCGCGTATAATGTCCGCAAATTCGGCCCGGTCCCTGATAGAGTCATATGAAAAAAACGTAATTCCGCCGGGAAAGACTTCCGCGGCGTCTTTAATTTGCGATTTCAACTCATCCGGATTGTCTTTCAGCAGATAAACGCCCAGTCCTATATAAACACCTCTTCCGCCCCCGAACGCCGCGGCTCCTTTTGAAAGGTATCTCACCAGCCTGCGGTCCGTCCCATAGTTCATAAGGACGGCAAAATCCACAAAATCATCTTCCAGCCATCTTCTCCAGTCCTGAAAAGAAGACATGTAGGCCCTGTCGGGCCAGCACAGGACGGCAGATGAAAATCTTTTGCCGGCGGTTCTAACCGCAAATCCCTGTTCTTTCACAAAATCAGATATCAGATTTCTCCGGAAGTCATCCCACAACTGGCAATTTGCGCGGTTTTTATCCATATACAGTGGGTCCAGACCGTACGCCTTAATGAACTTATCCCTGTTTATCCTGTTATATCCAAAATCAACGCCCTTCATCCACAGGGAACCGGGCGAATACGGGACACAATAAGGGTATCTGACAAAATCAAAGTGTATTCCGTCAACATCGGGGTATCCGATCAGCATATCCCGAACAAGACCAGAAATCATGGACTTTATCCTGTCATCTCCCGGATTAAGCCAGTAACCATCCCTGCCTGTGGAAAAAAATTCACCTTCCGGGCCGGGAATATTCAGATCCGGATAATCAAGCATCGACCTGTTTTTACTGTCCACTATTATGATGTCTTTGCCGTATTTGGATAAAACAGGCGCCTTAAGATTTTTCGCTATTCTGTAAACGTTTATCCACGCGTGCACCTTTATATTTTTTTCATGGGCTTTTTTGATGATTACGCCCAGTAAATCTTTGCCGTTTTCGTTTTTCAGAAATTCCCTGTAAGGAGCATCGTCGACCAATCCTTCTCCGGCAAGGGACGTTTTAAACCAAACCCTGTTTCCCCTGTAAACCTGCACGAAGATTTCGCCGATTCCGGCACAGGAACAGAATTCCACCATCTCAATAATCTTTTGCTCCGACGAAAGCGTTTTGTTCGAGCCTTCACATTCGACCCAGATAGACAGCGGTATATCCGGCTCCGCCGCGAACGCAAGACAAACGCCGAAAAAAAGAAAAAACGGGATTGTTTTCATATATTTCCGCGGACGCGGAAATGAACCCGCATGGAAAAAAGACAGAATCATCAGAAGGAACCGCCTTGGCTCTGTATGGGACTCGCTCCTTCCCACGAAGCGGGAGTCGACCAGGGCATTGAACTTCCGCCCTCCGGAGTAGCGCATCCGGGAAAAAAACACAGAATAACGGCAAGTAAAACAATCAACAAATAAAAATATTTCATGATCTTAAAAATAGCCCGTCAATTCGATTATCTGCAGAAGGAACGTCACCGCGACAAAGGCTATGGTCAATATAATTAAAATGTCCAGCGCCGCTAATCCCGATTTAGAATTTATTGACATCATCACCTTCTTTTATGGGTTTCTGCAGCCACTCAGGCATAATATTGGCGACAGCCATATTATCTTTAATTTTCTCTATCCTTACCTTACCGATAAGTGTTTTATCCCTGCTTATTATCAATTCATCGCCCCTGTTGAGGCCTTCGGAGGAACCGACATTGACTATAACGAAATTATACGCGTTATTGACAGCTATTATTCTGCCCGATATCTTCTTTTCGGCTCTGACATAGATAGGAGCGAGAGGAACTGAACCTTCGGTGGTTTCAGAGATTTCCTGCAAGCGTTTTTTCAGGGCCATTTTCTCTTCCTCAAGTTTTTTCACCTTCTCTACCATTTCATCTTTGCCGGCGGTAAGGATTTCGAGCTCGTTGGACATATTAGCGAGTTTCTGTTCTATCTGTCTGGTCTTCGTCCTCTCTTTTTCGAGTTCTTCAACAAGTTTCTGTGCCTTTTCTATCTGCTTGTCAAGCTCGACCTGGAGAAGTTCTTTTTCTTTCTTCTCAACCTGAAGGTCGGACGCGAGTTTTTTCGCTTCTTCTATTTTATTCGTAAGGTCTTCTTTTACCTTGGCAAGATTTTTCCTTGTTTCATCCAGTTCGCTTAAGGCGTTGTCGAGCCCCTTTTTAAACTGCTCCAACATCGCCTTCCTCTGCGCCGGGTCTTTCAGTTTGAGCTGTACTTCCTGTTCCGAATTCGCGACCCCGAGGTCTACGGATGACCTCGAAATATAAACGGCCACGGCATCGGCCCTCTCTTTTTCATTAACTTTATGAGCAAAAAGCATTATTGTTACACCAAGGCACATGATGCTTAATACAAAAATAACAGCAAGTCCGCCTTTGACAATTTTTCCCATTAAAATAACCTCCGTCCGGTTAACTGGATAATCACCAGACTGTATAAGTTAATATTATCAGTATACTTAAAGAAAAATTTTAATATCTGGCCATATAAAAGTCAAATGTTTTTTAGGGCAGGTTTCGTCGGTTTATCGCCGGTTTTGTTTTTTGATTATTTCGTCTATTTCGCTTATGCAACCCGAAACCTCGGCCAAAAATTGGCGCGGGCTGACGGTCAGGACCCCCATACCCGCAACCATATCTTTTATCCCGGTGTCGGAAGTTACCACCCTGATATTCTCTTTTTCGCCGGCATCGTAAACTTTTCTCTCGATTATCATATCCGCCGTTTTTTCTCCCGAAGCGTAAAAGATTTTCAGGCGTCCGGATATTACAGCCTGTCTTTCAGGTCCTTTGAACGCGTCAAAATATATTTCGATCTCATCCTCTCCAAAATCCGCTTTTTTTTCGAGCATTCTCAGCAGTTCCTCTTTCATGCGCTCAAACCCCGCGGAAGAGAACACCTCAAGTTCGCGCCATGAATGAAGCAGGTTATAACCGTCAACCAGATACTTTTTCATAAGAACCCCGATGAACCGATTATACAGCATTAAGGACGAAGCTTATATCATAAAAATTTTTATCCTTAAAAAGTTTTCCTCATGGCCCGTCAATCAATCATGATTTCCCGGATATTCCGGCGTATATTAAGGAACTCCATCAGGAGATTATTTTGCGATTTTCCTTTACGGGTTAAATGCCTTTTACTATAATTTTTTTCTTCGGCACATTTCAAAATATTTCAAAGGAGATATAAAATGCTTGTTAAAATCCATAAATATTCAAAAGCTATATTCGTAACTATCCTTATACTGATTATTCCGGCATTTATTTTCTGGGGCTCAGGAGGAGCCGAGCGCGTAAAAGCCCCCCCTGCGGGGTATATATTCGAAAAACCCGTGAGCAGCGCGGTGTTTTATTCAAGCCTGCGCGGCGCCGGCATCTGGAAAATAATAGAAATCTGCCAATATTACAATGTGCGCGCTCCCGAAGCCATTCTCGCCAATAAATGGCTGATAGAAAATATACTGTCGCAGGAAAACGCTCTCCGTCAGGCTGCGTGGGACAGGCTTATACTGGAGAAAGAGGCCTTGAGGATGGGGTTGTCGGTCTCGGACAAAGAAATAGAGGAGTGGATATCCTCTTTTCCCCTGTTTCAGACAAACGGAAGATTTGAGGAATCGAAATTCAACGTTGTCCTTGCCTCCGTCTTCTCCAATATATCTGCGTCCGATTTCCTCGAAGAACTGGAAAGAAGCCTGCTTTCGATAAAAATAATACGCCTGATACGCTCAACGGCCATCGTGACCGAAAATGAGATAAAGGACTATTTTTTGAGGGAAAACGAGAAAAGGGACGTGAGTTTTATAATATTCGACCATAAGGATTTTCTGAATGAAGTATCTTATTCTGTGAAAGAAATGGAAGATTTTTACGGCGCGAACAGGAACTTGCTTAAAATACCGGAAAAAGTCAAGGTTGATTATATAAGCATGAAAACGGACGGCAACGACAATTCAATCCAGCTTTCAGAATATGAACTCGAGGCTTTCTACAAGAGAAACATCCAGAACTATAAAAACGCGGACGGTTCCGAAAAAACATACGCTGAATCGAAATCCGATGTCAAAAAGGACCTGGCCGCAAAAAAAGCCTATGAAAACGCTTCGATAAAAATTACCGAAATATTCTTTGATATAGACAGCGGAGACCTGTCTGCCTCAAAGGCGGCCGAGAAAGCCGGCCTCAGACTGGGAAAAACGGAATATTTCTCGCAGTTTGATCCGATAGAAGGCATCTCCAATCCATCCCTGTTCGCGAAAACGGCTTTTGAGACCCCTTTGAACAAAGTTTCCGAACCTATTTTTACCGGCTCTGAATTTGTAATCATAATCCCGAGGGCAAAGACTCCGGCGTCGATTCCGCCTTTTGAAGACTGCAAAGGTAGGATCGGTGAAATTCTGACGGTGAAAAAAGCGTCCGACGCTTCTGTCGCGGCGGCCGACTCGGCCAGGGACAGAATCATCGGCCTTATGGACGAAGACACTTCGATGACCATCGAAAAAGCCGCATCCCGGCTCGGATTCAAGACAGAACGCGAAAAAGAGGCGACTTTAAATTCACAGTTCGGCAAAGCGGGCGGCTCTCCGATGTTCGCCTCCATAGTTTTCTCTGTCAAAGAAAATATTTTAAGCGAACCGGTGGATATCCCCGCCGGAACTTCCCTGCTGTGGGTAACAAAAATCCATACGCCGGAAATGTCCCGATTCGATGAAGCAAAACAAATATACGCGGAAAAAGCGTTGAGTATCAAGCAGAATATCGTCCTGTCGGAATGGTACAGGAATCTTTTCAGGAAAGCTAATCTGAAAGATGCGGCGCCACAGAATTAAAATACTACAGGTTGTCCTCGTAGCTGTCATCGCGGAAATCGGAGGGCAGCCAGCCCCTGTTCACTGATTCGACAAAATTCCAGCCGTACAAACCCTTTTCAATCTTATAACTCCAGAAAAACCATCCCATGCATTGCTCATATGATATAAGCTGAGCCGCGGCATAGGCGCGGTGAGATGAATAAACCGAAAAATTATTCATTCCCTCAAAAGATTTCTGAGGAAGCCCCAAAGACCATTCTCCCACTATAGTCTCATGCTGCTGCCTTATTTTATCCAATTCTTTTTTTCTGCCTCCGGACGCCCGGTTAACGTGTCCGTATATGTCAAGTTTTTTGTCTTCATCAAGAAAGCACTGGTAAAAATGCGTGTCCAGCACAACGCCTGAATATTCAGGCTCTTTCATAAAATCTCCCCAGCTCAGAGGCCTGAAACCGTCGTGTATGACCACGGCTACATTTTCGCCGGACATATATTTTCTTACCCCGAAATAGGCTTTTGCGTAAAAATCCCGGAGGATATCCATGGGAATATCCGCCCTCGGCTCATTCAAAAGCTGGATACCCCATATATTCTCGTAATTCTTATACCTTTGGGCGATTTTCTCTATAAAATCGACCGTTCTCTCGATATTTTCTTTTTTCCTGTGCCATTCGCAGACTCCCTCTATCCCGCCGTTGTCATAACCGTTCTGGCTGCCGGGAGCGGCATGAAGGTCTAGAAGCGCTTTTATCCCATGGTTTTTCAGAATCTCAACGATATTATCCAGATAATCGATCCCTCCGTAATAAGGTTTCACATCGCCGAAAATCCAATGCGCTATCGGTATTCTGACCGTATTTATCCCTCTATCCGCAATCCATTTGATATCTTTTTCGGTAATAAAGGTTTCCCAGTGTTTTTTCAGTTTTTTTTCGGCTTTCGCGCCGAGCTCCTCGCAAAACCTTGTTTCATCGGGAGCTTTGAGACCTTCGAAAAGAGACGGCGTCATCCATCTTTCGAGAACCAGCCATCCTCCCAGATTCACACCCCTGATTTTCAGTCTTTTCTTTCCGCTGTTATCCCCATGCATCGTAATCTCCTATTTAAAAAACAGAGGGCTGAAATAAAACCACAAGCCCAGCACTATCGCTGAAAGCGTTAAGCTTAATATTATATTCATGATATGGGATTTTCCGGATGAACCGGTCAGCGCGGCGGCTTCCTTTAACCTGAAAATTTCCAGTTTGTCCTGTGAGGGGAACTTTGTCAGAAAACTGACTCCCACCAGCACGATAACGGAAATAACGAACAGGAACACGGCAAAATGCAGAAAATTCATCGAAGAATATCTTACCAGAGGCTCCCACTTAATCCATCCGGCTTTTGTCCCTATTTCGGCAACAAATCTCACGGCTCCGAGCGCAAAACCGGTAATCAGCGTCACAAACGCTCCTCTTCCGTTGACTCTTTTATAAAATATGCCGAGCAGAAAAACCGCCGCTATTGGAGGAGATATATAAGCCTGAACCGACTGAAGATATATGTACAACTGATTGCTCATTATTCCTATGAAGGGAAGCCATAATAGCCCTATAAAAACCAGCACAACCGTAAATATCTGTCCCGCGGCGACAAGTTCTTTTTCCGTAGCGTCAGGTCTCCGGCTCTTATAAAAATCCATAACCACAAGGGTGGAGCTACTGTTAAAAACGCTTGAGAGAGAACTCATCAGCGCCGCGAGCAGGGCGGCTATGACAAAACCTTTCAGTCCCGCCGGCAAAAGGTCGTTTACCATCGTGGCATACATCTCGTTAGGCTGGACATGCTTGTAAAGCACGCTTCCGATAACTCCCGGCAGAACCAGAATAAAGACAGGCAGGATTTTCAAAAACCCGGCAAGAATCGTCGCTTTCCTCGCGTTCTCGACATCTTTTGTCGCAAGCGTTCTCTGGACTATCATCTGGTCGGTGCACCAATACCAGATACCCAATATGGGCGCCCCCAGCAGTATGCCGGTCCAGGGAAAATCGGCATCCGTAAGAGGTTTCCACAAGTTAAAAAACTCCGGGCTTATATTGCTCGCCAATCCTGGAAATCCTCCTACTTTGAAAAGAGCCAGCACCGTAAGGAGCAATCCTCCCAGTATCAGCACACCCGCCTGAAAAAAATCCGTATATATAACAGCCCTCAGGCCGCCGAAAATAGTATATATTCCCGTCGCGACTATCAATATTACAGCGCCGAACCATATATTCCACCCCAGTATGGTCTTTAAAACGATGGCTCCCGCGTAAATGGCGACGCTTATTTTCGTAAATACATAAGCGATAAGGGAAATGGATGAAAGGTATGTTCTGCATTCTTTGTTATATCTTCTTTCCAGAAACTCAGGCATCGTGAATACGCCGGTCTTTATATAGAGAGGAACAAACACCCAGCCCAGCAGCAACAGCACAAAACACGCGAGCCACTCGAATTGTCCGACCGCAAGCCCGCTTTGAGCGCCCGAACCCGCAAGTCCTATAAAATGTTCTGCGGAAATATTGCTGGCAAACAGGCTCGCGCCTATAGCCATCCAACCTATGGATGAACCCGCGAGAAAATAATTCTTGGAATCGGTTCTGCTTTTTTTGCTGGAAACATAGCCGATAAAAAACACGATGAAAAAATACGCCGCCAAGAATACATAGTCAATGGCTTTCATTTTTTTCTTCCTTTCATTTCGCGAAAATAAACGCGGGAAAAACCATATTATTTATTTATTATACTTATTTTTCGGCCGCATTTACCACAAATATCTGCTTTCAAATCCCTGATTTTCGTGTTATACCCGCTGCGCGAAACAAGGACGGTTCCGCATTGGGGACAGAAGGTATCCGACGAACCAGGGATATCGATGTTTCCGGCATATACAAAATCCAGATGTCCGGATGCTATATCCATCGCGGCTTTAACCGACTCGGCGGGAGTTTCCGGCAAATCAAGTTTGTATCTCGGAAAATATCTGCTTATGTGCAGCGGCGTCTGCCTGCCGGCATTGTTTTTTATCCACCTGCTCATATTTTCAATCTCTTCCGCGGAATCATTCTGGCCCGGAATCAGCAGATTGGTAATTTCCAGGTGGCAACTGCCGGATACCGAACTGATCGTATCAAGAACAGGCCGGAGACTGCCTTTACACATCTTTCTGTAAAAATCATCGCTGAATGCTTTCAAATCCACATTCACGGCGTCAATAAAGGGAAGAATTTTTCTCAGGGGTTCCGGATTTATATAACCGTTCGTGACAAGAACATTTTTTAGATTGTTTTTTCTGCACATCCCCGCGCAATCCAGCACGTATTCATACCATATAAGAGGTTCCGTATAGGTATAAGCCAGCCCGATAGACCCTTTATCGACGGCAATAGAGACAAGTTCTTCGGGGCCGATAAATCTGCACGGGAAACGGGCGTTCTGGGAAATCTCCCAGTTCTGGCAGAAAGAACACTGGAAATTACAGCCGATCGTCCCCGCGCTCAATATCCTGCTGCCGGGATAAAAATGATAGAAAGGTTTTTTTTCTATAGGGTCGACAGCCAGTCCGCTTACACACCCGTATATTAAAGTAAACAATTCTCCGCCGGAATTTCTTCTCGTGCCGCATATACCGAGAGCGCCTTCCGGAAGCCGGCAATTATGGGGACATAACCCGCACGACAATTTCCCCTTCTCTGTTTTTCCGAAGAGCGCTTTTCTGACTTTTGGATTATTATCCATAAGGACTCAGACACCCTTGACTATACAGTTCCGCACATATTCCCCGGCTGTTTTCCTCATATTTTCCATATATTCTTTCGAATAAGGTTTTACCTTCCTCAATTCAGCGCTCAGGCAGTTTTCGGGATTGAACTGCTGTATAGAATACTTTTTCGCGCCCCTGATCGCGGAAGATATATCGCGTATATTATTTTCGTTAACGAAAACCGGACAGGCTGTCGTCCGAAATTCGTAATCGGGCAAAAACTCCATAATAATGCCGATGGAATCCTTTATTCTCGATATATCAATATTCTTAACGCCGGCGGCGGCGCCGTAATCCTCCGTATTCAGGGGAGCTTTCACATCCATGGCGGCATACGCGACCAGTTTTTCTTCCAGTATTTTTTTCAGAGTTTCCGGAAAATACCCGTTGGTGTCGATTTTGACTTTGACGCCCTTCGCCTTCAGCATACGCAGGCAGGAAACAATATTTTTATCCATAAGCGGCTCTCCGCCGCATATAACGAGGCCGTCTACCCATTGATTTTTACCGGTTATATAAGAAAGCACTTCTTCCCATTTCAGCGAAGGTATTTCCCCGGGTGACTGGACCAGCTTATATGAATGGCAGAAAGGGCATCTGAAATTGCAGTTAGGCAGAAACACTTCTGAGGACAGAAAACCGTCCCATTCTATCAATGTGTTTTTGATGAATCCTTTGATTTCCGGTAAATTTTGAGACTCGTTTATCTGCATCAACCGATATCTTGAAAATACGCTTTGAATTCTTCCGATTTGGGAACTTCCCCGTCCCATCTTGCAACCTGCCTATCGTCTTTCTCCAGGATGGTTGAAGGTATATTC
>JAQUNG010000029.1 GCA_028717725.1 bacterium
GAAAAAAACCCGAAAATAAAAGGCATCAGGCTGTAGAAATCGAAATAGGTGGAGACAGACTTGTATAACGCTACTGAAAGGCCGCACGCCAGCGGAGTTAAAATAACCGCAATCAGTATTTTTACAAAAGAAAAAAAGGTATTCTTAAGCCAGGCCATTTCAAGAAATTATTTTATACCAACTGATTTAAAAAAAATAGTTTTTTATAAGCTATTTTTTAATATATGATAACAGACAAATGAAAAAAATATTTTTCGGAACCGCCGGATGGTCATATCCCGACTGGAAAGGCACAGTTTATCCCGCCGGAATATACGATAGCTTCGACAGATTGCGATATCTTTCGAATTTCATAGATTTCATTGAAATCAACAGTTCCTTTTACGCATATCCCCCGCCGGAAAACGCGAATAACTGGGCCAATTCGGTAAGGGACAACCGAGCTTTCACGTTTTCGGTGAAACTCCACAGGGATTTCACCCATACCCCGACCTTTATTTCCGAAAAAATGATATCCGCGGTAAAAAACCCTCTTGAAATATTGCAGAACAAAGGAAGATTTTCCTGCCTGCTCATTCAATTTCCGTATTCTTTCCACTACACAAAAGAAAACAGGCTCAAAGCCGGAAAAATACTCAAGACTTTCCGCGATTATAATCCCGTAATCGAAATAAGGCATAATTCATGGGACTGCGCCGGCGCGGAATCGTTTCTCTATGAGAACAGCTCTGGGATAGTAACTGTGGACCAGCCCGAAAAATCCCTGAATATCGGGCCTAAATTTCACGACAAAGGCCGTATCTTTTACCTAAGACTGCACGGAAGAAACAAGGAACACTGGTTTGGCAAGGAATCGGGAAGGGATAAAAGATATAATTATTTATATTCGGAAGAAGAACTGCGGCCTTTCGCGGCGGGATTGTCGGATTTGCCCGCCAGCGGGGTATCCGGATACGCGGCCGGAAACAACCATTACGCTGGCCAGGCCCTCGCCAATATCCTGCAGTTAAAATCAATGGTTTTAAAATCAAAAACAAAATGTCCCGGTGCCATTCTTGAAAACTACGGGGCGCTTAACCGCTATTGCTACACGGACGAGCCCGCTCAAAAATATTTTTTATAATTTCCGCGCCGCCGATTTAATATACATCTTCGCCTTTTCGTTATCGGGATCTTTTTTCAATACTTCCCTGAATAACTCCAGTGCTTTCCCGTAATTCTGCTTCCGATACTCGGAAAGAGCTTCTTTATAAACTCTATCCGGGTCTTCGCCGCTTAAAATATTTTCGCCGGAAGTATTCTCGTATTGTTTCGGCGTTTCCGCTTTCGGCGAATCCGCGGTCACTTTTTCTAAAGGCGCTTCTTTCTTTGTATTTTTCTTTTCTTTTTCGGTTTTTGCACGTTTTATTGATTCTTTTTCCATAAGCCGCTTATTTTCGGAAATTTTTTCATCACATCTCCTGAGATACCTTGCCGCTTTTTTGTTTGAAACATCCAGAGAAATCGCCTGTTCAAAAATTTCTTTCGCTTTACCGTAGTCGCCGCTTCTGTAACATCTTACGCCTTCATCTACAAGCCCGGTGTTTTTGGACAAAACATCAGCTCTTCCGGACGGATTTACGGCCGCCGCATTACCTTCGGCTTCAACCCGCTTATCTCCAGCAGTCCCGCCTGCGGCAATTTCCGCCGCGGAATCCGGGGCTTCCATGGTTTCACCGGAAATCGAGCCATATTCATCAGCATTGCCGCTCTTAAGTTTTTCTTCGCATTCATCGGCGTATCTTCGGACTTTATTATTATCGGGTTCAAATTTCAATATCTTATCAAACTCGGATTTCGCCAAACTGTAGTTCCCTGATTGGTAAGCGGTAACACCGTTTTCATAGCATTTAATCACTACCTGTCTTTTTTCTTCTTCCGTATATTTCGGTTTCGCCGCGCAATACGCGTGAAACGCAAAAATAACACAGACTGACAGCGCGCACCTCACCGCCTTAAAAACATACGAATATTCCGCCATTTTATTTTTTCCCCTTTTTTCGCGATACAATCTTCTCTATGGATTTTCTGGGGCCCAACCTTGAAAGGCTGACGATGAAAAGCTGCAGCAGTCTTCTCGCAACCTTTATATCCTTTGTTTCCCCGCTGTCCCATATTAATTTCGAATCTATTATTTTTCTGGCAATCAGCTGGATGCCTTTTGCGGATTTCCCGGCCCTCTTCCACAATTTATTTGCAAACTTCACAAAAATATCTTTTGATATCACTTCTTTTACATATTTGTCTTTGCCGCAAAAATACACGCGTAACGCAAGCGAGAAAATCAGATGCGAGGGAAACTTTCCCGTATTCGCCATATATCTCTTTATTATTTCCGGGAAATTCTTCCCCGGACTCACGCTTCCGTTAATCAGGATAAACGATTTTTCATCGCCTATATAAGGATTATTCAGCCGTTCTATAATAAGCTCTGCATCCCTGATGTGGCATTCCTCAACTTCTTTTAAAGAGGGTAAAATCTCGTGAAAAACCATATTTTTGATAAACTTTGAATATATTTTGTCCCGGCAGATTTCCGAAAAGTTCTTCGCTCCAAGAAGAGTTTTCAGCAGATAAACAAAAGCTAACGCCTCTTTATAAACTTTTTCTTTTATTTCGCCGTAATAGGAAATGTCATCCGTATAGAAGACATTGAGATAAGGCCTGATGAAAGGTATTTCCCCTCTGATTTTCCGGGGGCCTTTGATTGCCCATCTGTAAAAAGGTTCCGCTTCGACTATCAAACGGTCGGAATATCCCATTTGTTTTTCTATTGCCTGAGCTTCCGCCCGGGGAAAACCCATTACTATCCTGTCGCACACCGTGGAAAGGAAAAAACAACTTTCATCCAGCCATTTCAGGAACCCGTCCCCGAGACACCAGTAGCCGGCGGTTTTGACAACCGCGTTTTTCAATAATTCCCCGTTATCCTCCGCATCCTCGCACGGAAGAAATATCATCCCCTTTTCACAGCTCCCTTTAAAATGCTTATATCTTTTAAACAGGAACAGCGTAATTTTACCCGCGATGTTTTCGGGCGGCCGCGCCGTAATTTCTTCTTCCGAACCGGAACGCCATTTGTCCGATTTGTCATCGGATATTACAAACCGCAGGTCTTCTATCTTATAAAGTTCCGAAAAGCTTTTATAATCGGCATAGGGATTTATTGATTCCGATATACAGTTGATCAGTTCTTTTTTACCGCTTTCTTCTGTCTTGCCCTTGATTGAAAGCGTATATAAATTACTCTGGTTCTGCAATTCTTTGACCCTTCCCGAACGGTGAGGCTGAACAAGTATTACGGAACCCGCGGGATCTCGCTTGTTAAGTTCATGGACAATAGGATCAAAGAAAGCTCGAATAAAATTACTGTCTCCAAATTGGAGAAAAAGCCTTTTCATGATTTATAGATAATATCAAATCGCATTTCCATAGTCATCAATTAACTTGCAATTGCGGTCTAAAAGATATACATTTTTACATCTACCAAAGGAGGTCCAAAATGAAGTATATTGTTTTTCTGCTGGTTTTGACATTTACATTCTCATTTGCCTATTGCGCCGACAAATCCAGGGCAAAAAGGGAAAAAGAAGCAGCGCTCCAGGAAAAAGCCGATCACGGAACCGATCTCGGCAGCAACAAAATAAACGTCATTTCCAATAAAGACCTGCAGGACAGGGTCGCGGAAGCCCTTAAAAAAGCCAATGTGGCGCCTTCGAAAAACCTGAAGATATTGGTTAAGGACAGCATCGTCACCGTCAGCGGAAACGTGGATTCTCTTGAACAGAAAGACAAGGTCCAACAGGTAATAAAATCCGTGCCGGGAGTCAGGGGATATAAAAGCAACCTGAGAATAAAGAAATAAAAATCATTTTCCCGTATACGCGCCGGTTGTGAGCTTGCCGCGGTATTTCTGGGATGAGAATTCACTTTCGGTAATATCCTGTGTTATCTTTTTTGAATACTCGTCCGCATCGGAAGATTTTATTATGTAACCTTTGTTCCCTTCGCCTGTCCCGTCGTCAGGATTAAATGTTTTGACGGTTGTATCAAGGACATTGCCGACCGCTTTGGTCGTTTCCACAACAAGGTTGCCGACGCCTTTTACCGATTCGGATACAATATTATCATCACAAAAAACAGCCTGCGAAAAAATACATAAAAACCCTAAATTCAAAAGCAGAAGTTTACCCGTCATTGTTTATCTCCTTCTTCTTTTTTGCGCTTTTTATTCCGCCCCCAAGAAACCTGCTTATTTTCTTTTTTAACCACATTTTTAATCTTTTCTATTCCCTTCCGCACAATTCCTTGTAATTGCAGAACCTGCAGATATTCAGGTTTTCCGTCATCCTGAACTCATCTTTCCCGAGCGGCACATTATTCTCAACATCACCGCAATACTTATACATATCTCCCGTTTCAGTTTTTACTTTTTCTTCAAATCTCGATATGTCAAACTCATTTATCGAAGTCTCTTCTTCCTCATAATTTTCTCCCAGATAAACAAGGCGCGCGTCTATTTTACCCACACCGGCGCCAAAATACTGCATCGCGTAATAAGTATAACCCACAAGCTGGTTCCCGTGCTTATACAGGTCTTTTTTCCCTGTTTTCCAGTCAAGCACCGTTATCCTGTCATCTTTCGGAAACATGAAATCAACTTTAAGATACGCTTTCAGCCCGTCAACCCTTGTTTCGCCGAAATCACCCGGTTCTATAATCCATTTCTCCCTTTCTTTCAGGCCTTCTTTAAACAGCCAGCTTTTCCACGCGCTTGAACGGAAAGAATCGAGGCAAAGCTTTACCTTCGGAAAAATGTCATCCAGCGCAACTTCGTTTTTCTGTTTATAATATTCTTCGAAATATTCTTTGCCCAGAAGCTGTCTTCTGCATTCGTTTTCGGAAAAATCTATCAGACTCTTGTATTTGACTTTTTCGGGATCTTTCTTCGCCAATTTCAGCATATTGGCTATTACATCATGGGTAACGTTGCCGATTTCCAGGGGAATGCTTGTCAGCGATTTCAGGAAATTTATCTTCGGCAGGCCCGCGTCTTTGTCATAACGGCCGTAATATTGATAATAGTACTGCCTCTTGCACCTGCTGAAAGTGTCATATCTGCTTACCGACCAACCTAAAATCGGCGTGAATTTATATCTGTTTTTTTCGGTCATGATATTTTTCCAATCTCAACCAAATAGATATAACATATTGACTATCCAAAGACAAACATGTTTTCTTGATTAGAGCTTTTCAATGTTTTACAATAAATATAAAAAAGGAACGCAAATAATGAAAATTACATTTGTAAGCGGAAGTTTCAATAAAACCGTACTGATGAAATCGAAAAAACCCATTTTCAGGATACTTGAAGAGCACGGGATAAAACTGTCGCCGCCTCCCATCGCCGCGGTAATAGACAATTGCCTTTTTGATCTCGATTACAAGCTGAAGACGGACTCTGTCGTCGAACTTATAAGCTATAGGGACAGGATCGGGGCTTCGGTTTACAGGCGCGGTCTCGCATTTATACTTCACGCTTCGGTAAAAGCCCTTTTCCCGAAAAGCAGGCTGACTGTCGGGCAGTCCATATCAAACGGATATTATTATGATTTTGAAGACCCCAAAACAAAGATGACCTCCGCAACGCTGGAAAAAATAAAAAACAGGATGCTCGAAATAACGGACGGCAGGATCCCTTTTATCCATGAACTTTACCCAAAGCAATCAGCCATAAAACTTTTTAAGAAACTGGGTTATCCGCAAAAGACAAAGCTTCTCGAAACCCTTAAGGGGCCCGACGTAAGGATTGTTTCCTGCGCCGGATTTTCGGACATTTCCTACGGCCCAATGCTTCCACACACTGGATTCGCGAAAACGTTTGACCTTCAGATATACAATAAAGGGTTTATTCTCGTGTTTCCCGACCCCGAAAAACCGTCCAGGACGCCGAAAATTTCCGACAAACAGTCTTTATTTAAAACCTATATGGAAACAAAAGAATGGAATAAAATCATAGGGATAAGGACGGTGAGCGATCTCAATAACATGTGTATAAACGGCAATATATCCGAGTCGATAAAAGTAGCCGAAGCTCTTCATGAAAAAAAGATAATACAGATATGCGACAGGGTAAAAAACGACCGGAACATTAAACTCATACTTATGGCAGGTCCTTCAGCTTCCGGAAAAACGACTACCATAAAGCGCCTGTCCGTCCAACTTGCGGTAAACAACATACATTCTATTCCTATATCTCTTGACGATTATTTTTTTGACAGGGAAAAATCTCCGCGTGACGAAAACGGGAAATACGATTTTGAAACCCCCGACGCCCTCGATATCAAATCATTCAACAAAGACATTTCGGACCTTCTCGCGGGCAGAAAAGCGACACTAAACAGATTCAGTTTTGCCGAAGGAAAACAGGTGGAGGGTGTTTCATACAAAATCCCCGGGGGTAAAGATTCTGTGATAATAATCGAGGGCCTGCACGCCATTAACCCCAAACTTCTGCCTGAAATAAACAAAAGGTCAAAACTAAAAATATATTTGAGCGCCCTGACTCAACTCTGCATAGACGACCATAACAGGATATTCACATCGGATACAAGGCTCCTGCGGCGCTTAATAAGAGACTGTATGTTCAGGGGATACACAGCCGCCGATACATTATCCATATGGTATTCGGTGCGAAAAGGCGAAGAGAAATATATATTCCCCTATCAGGATGACGCAGATATCATTTTCAACTCCGCGCTGGTCTACGAACATGCCGTTCTTAAAATATTCGCCGAGAAATTCCTGCTTCAGGTCCGACCCGACCGCAGGGAATACCTCGAAGCCGCGAGACTCCTCGATTTTTTAAACCTGTTCGTGGCGATATCGCCGGATAAAATACCGTTTACATCGATTTTGAGAGAATTTATAGGAGGCAGCGGTTTCTCTTATTGAACAAAAAGGGACGAAACCTGATGTTCCGTCCCTTTTTTGTCGGGAATAAGAGATAAACTTTACTTTGAAAATCTTATATTATCGACATAAATAACCTGTGGTTCGAGTTTAGCCGGCCTGTAAATCAGTATATGTATCTTTTTCACCGAATTTTTATCCTCGATCCTCTGGTTATACTGCCAACTGCTGGCTTTGCATTTGAAATCATCTTTACTCATATCAAAAGTGACGTCTTTATTCCAGCCCTGCGAAAGGACAATACGCGGAGTTTCATAATAGACCCATTCCGGACCCGTGTCAAAACCAAGAGATACGGAATAACCGAAAGGATATGGGCAGTATATGTCCATAATCACCTTTACACCTTCAAGATTCAGATAATCCTCGCGCGAAAAACCAACCTTTTCCCTCCAGTCTTCCGCTTCCTCAATAATATCGATTTTCAGCGCGCTTTTGCCCTCGCTAACCTGCTCGGAGCTTTTTGACAGTTCGGCACCGCCGGTATTCTCCCATTCTACTGGCACCCATATAATACCGCCTTCAAATCCTTCCCAAAGGTATTGTCCGGCCGTCAGAACACACGGAAAAGCCGCAACCATCAGGAAAACCATAGCGCCATTCATAAACCGCTTCATTCGATTCCTCCTTTGCTAAACCGCTTTGCATGACTGCCTCACCACAAGTTCCGTGGTCAGGACAGTTTTCTCGCATTTATTGTTTTTTCTTTCTATATTATTGATTAACTTTTTAACGGCAAGAACCCCCATCTGTTCCCTCTGGACGCGCACCGTTGTAAGGGGCGGCCTTATCTGCGAACCCAGTTCTATATCATCAAAACCGGCAATACTTATATCATCCGGTATTTTCAACCCCTTATCCTGCAAAGCCGACATAACCTTTATTGCGACAAGGTCGTTACATGCCAAAACAGCAGTCGGCATATTATCCGGTTCAAACATCTTATCGACTATGATATCGTTTTCTATCAATAGAACTGTTTCCACAAGGTTCTCCGAAAACTTGATGCCGTAATCGGATAAAGCCCTCTTATACCCTTTAAACCTCTCCATAAAAGTGCCGTGGTCGAGAGATGCTCCCCAAAAACCTATTTTCCTGTGTCCCAAATCTATCAGGTATTTCACTATCTGATACGCGCCTTTCTCATTTTCGGTCACAACGGCGTCAAGGCCTAAATCATTTATATAGTGGTCTATAAGCACCAGGGGAATGCCTTTATCTTTAATGTCCGAGATAAAAGCATGCGGCATCTCTCCCACAAGGAGAAGCCCGTCAACTTTGTTTTCGTTCACCAGTTTAAAATTAGCCGTATCATCAATAATATTATGGTCCAAAAGCTGATAAAAAAGGTTATACCCGCGCGCCCTCGCTTCCGATTCAACCCCCCTGAAAACAAATGAATAAAATGGATTGGAAAACGCGGGATGATGCTCCCTGCGGATGACAAAACCGATGTTGTTTGTTTTAAGCAGAAACGGAACCCTGCTTTTTTCGCTTAACGATGAGAGAAATGTTCCTTTACCCGGAACCCTGTAAAGAACACCCATATTTACAAGATCGGAAATCGCTTTTCTTATGGTTATCTGGCTTACATTATAAATCTTGCAAAGCGCCTTTTCCGATTCAATAATATCACCCGGTTTCAGTTTGCCGGATTTGACCCTGTCTTCAATAGCTTTTCTAACTTGTTGATAAAGAGGAATATGCGATGTTTTATCTATCAAGATTCACCTCCTCGCCTTATTATAATAGAGTATACTCAGATATACTACTATACATGTGTTTTATTGCAATGTCAATATGAGATGTGATTTTTAATAAGAAGAACTTCTCAGACAGCAATTGCGCTTTTTAGCGCCAACGCCGAGCAGGTTTCGGAAACCAACTCGTCAATCAATTCCTTCACTGAAACAATCTTTTTTATTCTGGAAACATAGCTGCCGGCAAACACTACGGCATTATCTATATCGCCTTTAAACGCGTTCAGCATAGCTTTGGCAATGCAATAAGGGGCGCTTTGAGGGTCGCATGTTTTAAGGCACTTGAATTTACATTCGAACGGCATTTTAACGCCTTTTAAAAGCCCGTCGATAAACTTGGTTTTTATTGACCGTCCCGGCAATCCTACCGGACTTTTGATTATTATCGTATCCTTTTCCTGAGAGTCAATATAAGCCTGTTTAAATTCATCCGCCACGGAACATTCATCGGTAGCGACAAATCTTGTCCCGATTTGCACTCCGCTTGCCCCGAGGCCGAGGATTCGGGCAATATCTTTTCCGTCAAAAACGCCGCCGCCGGCTATAACAGGTATGCCGCCGGGAATATCTTTGACGACCCCAAGGACATCAAGCAGTATATCATCAAGGCTATGAGCTTTACCGGTTTCAAGTTCATCAAACCTATAACCAAGATGGCCGCCCGCAAGAGGCCCTTCCACAACTAAAGCGTCGGGAATCCGGTTATACCTTTTTTTCCAGGTTTTTATTATCAACTCCGCAACTCTCCCGGATGAAACGATGGGAATAAGCTTTACCTGTGTTCCAATTGTATATTCGGGCAGTTTCAAAGGCAATCCGGCCCCTGAAACAATAAAATTTATATCCTCTTTGGCTGCTGCTCTCGCCAAATCTTCATAATTCGTAAGAGCCACCATGATATTCACGCCAAAAACACCTTTGGTAAGTTCCCTGGCTTTATGTATTTCGCTGACAAGCGCCTGCCTGGAAGAACGGAAAAAATTATCCCTGCCGATACAATCTGCTTCATCCGCAAGCCCTACACCGGCTATTGTTCCGGCAGCTCCGCAATTCGCGACCGCGGCGGCTAACGACGCGGTGGAAACTCTAACGCCCATACCTCCCTGAATCAAAGGAATATCTATCTTTAATTCGCCCATCCTAAGAGGTTTCAGACAGTTTATCATAAATTTTCTCCATATTGACCGAGGTATATACAAAATAACCGCAAAGCGAATGTTCTAATGCCTCGCGGTTTTAAAACTTATTCTCTTTTTTGCGCTGTTTTATAAGATCCGCTCTAATAATACTCTCAATGCCTCAACAAGTCAATACAAATAACCGCTTTTAAGATTTTTTAGAGTCGACAATCAGCGTATTTTCAGTCCCCATGGTTCAACAACTTTTGACAGAGCTTTTTTGCCCTGCATATACGCGAGAAAAAGGCCGTAATTCGTAAACGGTACTTTTATATTTTCGAGATCTCTTATCCTTGACGCTATTTTCTGCGGGCTTATCATACACCCTCCGCAGTGTATAACAAGCCTGTATTTCAACAAGTCTTCGTTATCCTGAAACTCCCTGCCGAAAGCGTGCTCTATTATTACACCCGGAACCATTTTTTTCAAATAGCCGGGTATCTGGACTGTGCCGATATCTTCCCGTATCCGCGAATGGTTGCAGGCTTCGGCTATAAGGACCTTATCTCCAGCTTTCAGATTATCTATGACTTTAATCCCCCGGACAAAATTAGTCAACCGCCCTCTGCTCATATAATTAATCATTGTTATCGAAAATGTTGTAAGCCGCATATCGTCAGGGCACCATTTACTCATTATATCCATTGCCTGGGAATCGGTTATTATCGCTTTGGGCTGCCTGGCCAGGCCGTTTATCACAGATATAAATCTTTTATGCTCTTTTTCGGATATTTCTTTCTTTTCGTCTCTCGCTTTTCCCAAATCCAGCCTGAAAGAAACCGGATATGCCCAGTTACGCGTAATATATTCCTCCGCCATAGCCTGAGGCCTCAGGTACCGTCCGGGGGGAGTTTCTTCGTCCATAGGTATGACAAGCACATAATATTCGTCTTTTTCGACAAACGGAAGCAGCGCGGTTTCTTTGGACCGGGAATCAAAATTCTCTATTATGAAATCCAGAAGTTTCTGCCTGTACGACCCGTCAACGGCGACAAGCTCCAACTTTTTATAAAATTTGGCCGGAGACAGTTTTTTTTCGACTCCGCCTATCTTTTCCCTGGCGGAAGGATGAAATAAATTATACAGGATAAGAATCTGTTTTTCCCGCGCCCTGGCTTCGCGGATAAGCGTGTTTTCCGTGCGGAAATCCTTTGCCGAAGGGTCAATGAGAAGTAAAACCAAATCGCATTCCTTTAAATCGGTAAACACTTTTTTCTTTTTTTTATCTCCGAGAATCGAGTTTTCATCGGCTCCCGCCGTATCAAAAAGTTTTACCGGGCCAAGCCCGTGTATCTCAAGCAGTGAATTTTTTGTGTCGGAAGTCGTTCCGGGCGTGGAATCGACAATGGATGTTTCCTGCTGTGTAATAAGGTTCATCACACTGCTTTTTCCTGAATTCATCCTGCCGAAAATACCTATGTTATCTCTTTCAACCAATATCGCCATAATCTTCCCGCGTTTACCGGTTGGCTTTTACAAGCGCATTAGCCCAATTTTCGGTAGTTCTGCAGACCCAATTAACCGAAGTTTCGTTTTCATATTCAGAATAAACATACGCGAAAAGAAGTTTGCTTTTAGCTCTCAGGATACAAAGTCCGCAGATCATTTTTGTCGTTTTAGTCCCTTCTTTAACGGACATTATCATGGCAAACGCGGCCGCATCAGTAATCGAAAATATTTGTCCGAGCATCTCCGGCTTATCAAGCTTTACTTCGTCAAGATCCAGGGTTTTCAACCTTCTCGATATTTCGGCATTCGCTTCGTCTATGGTATCTTTCATCCCGTGGTTCATTACGTCCGACATGCTTTCAACCACCACCTTGAAATCTTCGGGGCCGCACGCCGCGTATTCGGCGCCGCGCGGAACCTGCAGCATCATATAACGCGAAATATACTCTAACTCTTCTGTCCCGAATTTAGTGATGTCTTCTTCGGTTAAAAAGGCGCTGAGCAGGCGGTTATTGGGAGGAACGGCGATTTCCAGAAATTCCCTTTTGTCATAACCTACTTCTTCAAACCCGGCTGAAGGCGCCGGAACATTTATTGATACGCCCCCGACTTTCACTTCGCTGACACCATTATCTGCCGCAAAACAGACTGCCGAACAACAAAAACATACTGTAATCAATATAAAAATCTTATTCATCTAGAAACTCCGTTGTTATTTTTTAATCTTTTCGATTTCTTCTTCCACTTCTTCGGCGCCTTTTGCATAGAACCCTTCTTCATCGGGAGCAAGTTCCTTGAGAAGTCTTAAGAATTCTCCCGCGTGCACTCTTTCTTCATCGGCAATATCCTTCAAAACTTCCTGCGCAAGTTTATTATCCGTTGATTCCGCCAATTGCATATACAACTGCACCGCCTCGTATTCGGCGGCTATCATAAACCGAATTGCGCGGATTAATTCTTCTTTTGTCACTTTCCTGTCGTTTTTCAAACCCGAAAACGGGCTTCCGAATTCCGGCATATTAACACCTCCTTTTAAAAATTAAAACCCCACTTTCTCAACCATCTTTTTTAAGCAATACATCTCTCTGAGGAAACGGAATGGTGATATTCGCTCCTTTTATCGCTTTATAAACAGCAAGGTTTGTCATATGCATAGTACGAAAATATTTTTTTGTGGGTACCCAGTAACGGTATCCGATATCTACCGAAGAATCCCCGAAATTCTCGATTCCAATCTGGGGAAACGGTTTTTTCGCTATTTCATTTAACGAATTTAAAGTGCTCGCTATAACTTTGATTGCTTTTTCAGGGTCATCGCCGTAGCTGATACCAACGCTGCTTTCAACAATACGATACTCACCTGAATTATGCAGTATTTCACCTACAATATGTTTATTGGGAATTGTAATCCTGACTCCGTCCTCGTTAATTAATGTCGTGCTGGCCATTCTCACCGAATCGACAACACCGGCAACACCGGCAACGCTTATTGTATCTCCCACCACAAACGGCCGCCCTAAAATAATAGAAAGCCCAGCGCCGTAATTAGACAGCGGGCCCTGAATAGCATATGTCGCCCCAAAAGCGACCGCGCCGATAGCGGCAATAAAGGGGGTGATGGTTATGCCGAATTTGCCGAGCGCTATAATAACCGCAAATATGACAATCAAGATTTTCCCGATAGACGCGAGAAATTTAGTTAATGTAACATCAAGTTTGCTTTTTTCGCAAAGCCGACCTATAATTTTCGCGGCCCAATTACCGAGTATAACCCCCGCGACCAGTACGATAACGGCCCCCAAAACCTGAAAACTGTAATTGACAAAAAACTCGATTATCTTATCAACAACCGTTTGCAGCGCGGCAAATTCGCTTTCCATTATGGTTCCCTCCACTTTATCCGGATTATAAAAAAAGAGTAAAATTTTAACCGCCAGATTACAGCGTTTCTCAACTATACTCCGTTCAAAATTTTATGTCAATTATTGTGAATGGATGTGGGGGATAACGTTTGAACTCATCGGCTGGCACCTGCGCTACCGGACTGATAGGACAGTCCGCTGGAGTGAGTTGTTATCTGTCTTAATATTCACAAGATACTCCAAGAATACAAGCTTCTTGTTTTAATTTAGCATCTATTGTCCACAGACCGGCTTCGCTTAATATCGCGGAGGCAAGAAGATTAATATCAATAAAACCAATCCCCTTGCCCATCAGGTTGTTCTTTTCAATAAATAACATAATCTCTTCATCAGTTAATGGTTCGGCTTTTGGAAGGTCGCTAAGCAGGGATAATATCTCATTTCTGTTTTTAATACTACCACAGGCAAGCTCTCCTATCACAAACAGATGAGTAAGCACCTCTCCTTTATTCAAATAATGTTCAAGCTTAGAGTTGCTTTTGCGCAAATGAGAAACCCACACAGAAGTATCAACAAGGATCATTAATTGATTCTCCTGCGCGGTATACTACGCAGTTTCTTCTCTGTTCCGCCCAATTTGGCCAATCTCTTGCTGCTTTCTAATGCGATAAGCGCCTCTAATCCCAACTTAACCAAATTGGTCTTTTCTCTTATTCCGGTAAGCCTCGATGCTTTTTTGATTAAATCATCTTTGATGTTTAAAGTTGTCCTCATGGCACATCTCCTTTTATTTCATCATATATTTTGTATGTATTACTATGCCTTGTTTATGCATACTCGTCAAGTGCTTTTTTATTATATTATTTGTTGTAGATAACATCCGACTTCACCGGCCGGATGAGCCGCTGGAGGCGGCGAATACAGTCGGGTGGAAGGAGTGGTTATGTATTTTTATATTAATTAATCCTCGCGATCCCAGGGAATGGAGTGATTCTTAATGAATTTAGCAATATATTTCAGCATTTCGTCTTTTGCGTTTCTGGGGCTTTCTGCTACCCATACTGCGAAGTTATATAATTCTTGGTTTGATACTTTTACCCATAGGCTTTCTTTATATAAAGCGTACATCAGTGTTGTTATAGCTATGCGTTTGTTTCCATTTTGGAAGGGGTAATTCTTAATCATTAAATAAAATAGTATCGCTGCTTTTTCGTAAAGAGTGGATATAAATATTTTCCATCAAATGTCTGCAAGGGGGCGGAAATGCAGCTTTCCAGGCTATTGGGGAAGCGCGTCTTGAATTCAGGTATTGGTTCATTATATTCGAATCTTTCCTGGGCAATCTCAAAGGCGATCTGTTCTACCTGAAATACCGTGATGAGGTTTTTCATTCAGAGCCTAATCTCTTTAATGTTTCACCGTATTCTTTAATTGTCCGGGCAACTACCTTATCTATTTCTTTTTTTTCTTCATTCTCGGGTGGGGTACCTTTTACGGTTTTTATGAGCTTCTTTATTGTTTCGTCGGAAATCGCAAAACTCATCCCGACTCTTATAGCTTCTATTTGCCCCTGGACCACTTTCTTATAGATTGCAGCCCTGCTCTACCCTAATATTTTCGCAACTTCTGCATACGTTTTTCTATAATTATTACCAACAATTGTTTACTAATATTTACAGTAAACAATTGTCAATTATTATATACCATATTTTTAGAAAAAAAACAAAGTTGCATTAGTTAGAATTGTGGCTAAAGATTTTTATATTTGTGCAATTATTTTTTTATTACACATAACGCTCCGCTTCACAGGGCACAAAAGCAATGCGGATTGTGTTCAAAGAACGTTTAAGGGGAAAAGGGGACGTTTCTATTTTTCCCCTATTCATTTTTGTATTTCTTATTTTAAACTTATTCTCCATTCTTTTTATAAAATTATCCGGCCCTAAAAATCGTGCGTTAAAATTGATTTCTTCTGCCCCATATCTTGAATCTTCACGATATCTCTTCTGTCTTTCAATGTCTGATTTACCCAAACCTGAATACAACGGTTGTTGTCGCGGGTCATTATATGCATGACCCCTTCTTCAGGTAAAATTCTAGATGTTCTTGGCATGTATACAAAACTATTAAAAACCGTGTGGTTTGTTAATTAAAAATAGAAACGTCCCCTTTTTTCATTTCTCCAGCCACTTTTTCGCTGAAATAGTGAATCCTGTCGGGTTAGCATTCTGTTCAATGTACTCTAATATCTTATCTGCAGATTCTTCGGGGGTCAGTTTTCCCGTATCAACCAGCAAATCATAGGTAAAAAGCGGGCTATATACCTCATCATACAATCCCGCGGCAAGTCCCGGAATTCTGTCGCCGCGCTCCTGTTCGCGCTTTATAACCACTTCTTTTTCCGGTTTGACACCTATAAAATATACTTTTTCACCCGACAGTATCTTGAAATACTGGGTAATCCTGTTTTTATCGAACAATACTTCATCGACTATCACGTTGTAGCCCTGTTCGGAAAGCATCTTATAAAACCTCACGGCGGCGGCATAAACGGGATACATATAGGGCGAGACAATAAGTCTCGCATGCGGCCGGCCGGCTTTTTCAGTAGTTATCAGTTTAATAGCCTTTTCATCAAACGGGGGGTAATCGCATTTGGCCGGGAAGGCAGTTTGGACCATGGTATCGACACCGTACAACAGAAGCACATCTTTGCACTTCTCCTGCATTATTTTTCCGAGAGTGGTCTTTCCCGATGACGAAGTGCCGTTAAGCAAAACAATCATGATATTCCTCTTACTTAAGAAATCCGGCGTTTAATTTGATCTTTTCTATCGAGCCCCTTTGCTTTTCAGAAACTCTATCACTTCTTCGCGGTCACGCTTCCGGGCCAATTCCAGCGGAGTCCTGCCGTTTTTACCCCCATCGTTCACGTCAGCTCCCTTCTCCACCAGAAGCTTAACCATTTCAAGCTCTCCGCATATAGCCAGCGTACCAAGCACAGAATCACCGGAATTGTCGGTAACGTGCACATCGGCGCCTCTGTTTATCAGATTGCGGATAATATTGTTTTCGCGCTTCATCACAGCGTAACTCAACGCCGAAAGGCCGTTGTTGTCCAGAAGGTCGGGATCCGCTCCTTTCTCAAGCAAAAGTTCGGCTACATCGGCTTTTTTATTGCTGATTGCCCATATTAACGGCGTGAACCCGAAAATATCCGAACAGTCCACCGGCTCTCCCGCGTCAATACATTTGCGGACATCCTCTATATTGCCATTTTTGGCCGCATTGATTATACCCGCTATTTTCTTTTGCGGATTGGCTGTCTGCGCCGCCGCGGACCCGCTGACATATGTTGACGCGGGCTTTGGCCTTACAACGGATTTATACTTCGGAACCGGCGGCGTTTCGACCTTAGGGCCGTTAATCATAAAATCGCCGATGTCATACAGCGTGTTCTTAGCCCACAGCAGCAAAAAGAAGGACACGGGCAAAACCCCAAAGATAGCCACGGGTATAAGCGTTTTAAATTCGAATATTTCAATGTTGCGCCGGCCGAATAATATACGAGGCAGCACAACTGACAAAACGGCAAGAGCCGCCGCAGTCCACCCGACCCACACATTATCTTTATCAGTGGTCCTCGCCCACACAGCAAGGCGCTTTATGACCCGGTTATGATTAGTTTTTCCCTTATATTCCATATTTTTTTCTCCTTTTGATTTCTTGTTTTTTTAAAATCAGTTTTTCATTCTACTATAAAACCAATGGGGAATGTTAGAAAAACAGGAAGTATTTTATGATTATTATGAGGTTCAGGTGTAACCATGAAATGCTACGGCATATCCGCCGATTGAAGGAAAGTTACGATGTCAGGGGTGAGTCTCCGGTGTTTCCGCCGCAGGCGGGACACCGGTAGACTCCATATCGTGGTTGGAATCTTTATTTACATATTCTAGTAATTGGTTACAGGTTGAAACAAACTCAACCAAATTTCTCTTTTCGGTATCATACTCGTCAGGACACCATCTGCTTATCACGTGGTATTTCCCGTTCTTAACACCTTCGAATATCCATTCAGAACCATCCAAACCTCTGGTGTCATCTTCCAGCGGCATCGAGAATAAATTAAGTGAATTGATTTTTTCAATCAGCATAGATGATTCCTGTGGAGTCAGGATAATGGATTCTTTGAATTCGATATCACCCGGCTCATATCCTCCGGATCCTGTAAGTGTCACGGTATGTATTGTAATTATTGTATCATTTACTTCGACCCTTACTGAAACGGGTCGTCCCCAAGTTGGTAGCAGGGTAAAGCGGTAGATTTCTTTTGATTGGTCCTTTGCAGAAAGGAAAAGGGATGGCTCCTTCATTGTCAATAGGTGTTCGCCGTACCACTCTTCACAAAAATCATCGATTGTTCCGTCTGGGAAATAATCAATAGTCTCTGCAAAGGATGTTAATGCAACTAGGGTTAGAATGGTGGTGATAATCTTCTTCATTTTTATTTCTCCTGCTAACGTCAGCCTTGAGGCAACGGCGGAACGCCGGTAGCCTCAAAGGCCTTGTTCAAAGCTTTCTTGTTTCCTCTCTTCTCGGAAGACGAAGTGTTCGGTCTTGATCGTGTCTCCGAAGGATCTCGCGTCGAAAGTGCTGGTGACGATGAGTCTCGCTTCGTCTGGGGTGACCTCAGCACGTGCTTCGATGGTATGGTGTTTGTCAACGAGTTCCAAGGTGTCACCCGTCTTCAGCGTGATCGTCTGCAATGGTTCCGCGCGGCCCATGTTCTTTCCGTTTACCCGGAGAATGAAGACGATTTGTGTAAGCGGGATTCCGACCAGAATCGTGTCATTTGACCGAGTGATGCTGGAGAACACTCGTGTATCAGAGAAGGCAAGTGTTTGCACGTCCGTCGGGGATTGGTCAGCAGCTGTGGAATGCAGGCTGCTTGCCAAGAGGCACGCGCAGATCATTGTTCTG
>JAQUNG010000030.1 GCA_028717725.1 bacterium
CCATAAGCTGATTTTCCGGAACCTGTTTCCTTTCACTGACTGCCTGATCATTAAAATATCCCGGCGAAGGTATGATAAGTTTCTGCCCTATCAATATCACCGAATCTTTCCTGAGTCCGTTCGCGTTGCTTATATCAATAACGCTCACTCCGTATTTTTTCGATATTTTAGATAATGAATCGCCTTTTTCCACAATATAAACCGTTTGGGACGTTCCCTCGGGAATATCGCGCTTTTTCACCATATCATAATCTTCCTGCCCGATAATCTCGATTGAATTGTCTTTCAGCGAAACAACGTCGTCATCAGCTATTCTTATTGCCCTGTCATCCCTGAAAAATTCAGCCTCTGCGACCTCGATACTTATAGGCCTTGTATCTTTATCAATGAGAGAAACCCCCGAATCGCTTTTACACCCTCCTATCAGCCCCCACACGCAAATTATCGAAACGGTCCCCACTAATGAATACCCCAAAAGATTTTTGAAATTCATACAACACCTCCCTTTTTCAGCTTCATCACTTCTTTGGAAAATTTTTCTCCTCTTTCCTCGTAACCGGAAAACATGTCAAAACTCGCGCAGCCGGGAGAAAGCAGCACAGTATCCCCCTCGCGGGCGGTTTTAAAAGCTTCCTTAACCGCGTGTTCCAATGTATTCACATCATCCGCGGAACATACACCCTTCAACTGTTTTTTTATGCCCGGGGCGTCTTTCCCTATCAGAAAACATTTTTTCACCTTCCGCCTCATTATTTCTCTTGCAGCCCCAAAACTGTCTTTTTTCCAGAGTCCGCCGGCAATTAAAATAACATCTCCCGACACCGCTTTCAGAGACGCTTTCAGCGCGGCGACATTTGTAGCTTTTGAATCATCTACATAAGAGATTCCTTTTATCTCCGCCACAAATTCATTTCTGTGCTTCAATCCCGCGAATTTCGGCAGGACAGACTCTATAACTCCGCTATCCACACCGCACAACATACTTATCCCGGACGAGAACATCGCATTTTCAATATTGTGTTTTCCCTTCAATTTTAACGCCGAGCATTTTATAACCGTCTTTTCCTTTCCTTTTAACGGCAGATGAATCTGCCCATTTTCTTCGAAAATCGAAGCCTTTGTTAAACCGTCTCCAACTTTTAAACATTCAACACCTCCTTTAATGATATTCTTTCCGATTTTATCTTCGTCCTGTATCCTGAAAATCCTCCAGCCTGTCGTTTGCATTTCAAAAAGCCTTATTTTTGCGGAATAATACTCTTTTTCTGTCCTATGCCTGTCCAGGTGATCCGGTTCAAGATTCAATATAGCGGCTATAAAAGGATTGAAATCGAATATTCTCTCCAATTGGAATGAGGATATCTCGATTATCATATATTCCCTGTCCGGTTTTTCAATAATCATTTGAGAAAAAGGCTTTCCGAGATTCCCCCCCGCGTCGGAGTCTTTTCCCGCGGCATTAAGAATCATATTTATAAGCTCACACGTCGTGGATTTACCGTTGGTGCCGGTCACCGCTATCACTTTTGAGCCGCAGAAACTGTTTGCGAATTCAATCTCCGAGATCACTTTGATGTTATTGCTTTCCAATTCCCTGACAATATCCCTATTTACCGGGACACCCGGACTTACCACGGCAAAATCGCAGTTAAGGCAATATTCCCGGGAATGTCCAGCCAATTCGACTTTAATCCCCTTTTTGACAAGGATATCTTTTCTTTTGAGAACGGCCTCGTCAGTCCCTGATTCGGAAACATAGACTTCCGCGCCGTGTTCCATGGCCAGAATAGCCGCGTAATATCCGCTGAGACCTTATCCTATAACCAGTATTCTTTTTCCCCTGATTTCCATTACATCACCTGAGTTTCAATGTGCTCAACCCCAGTAAAAGAAATATAATCGCAATAATCCAGAACCTGATTGTTACTTTTGTTTCTTTCCACCCTTTCATCTCGAAATGATGATGTATCGGTGTCATTAAGAGTATTCTCTTTTTTCTGGTTTTGTAAGAAACAACCTGCAGAATAACCGATAAAGCCTCTATGACAAAAATTCCGCCGATTATTATAAGGAGAAACTCTTTCTTGATAAGAACCGCTACGATTCCTATAGCTCCGCCCAATCCGAGAGAACCTGTATCTCCCATAAAAACCTCGGCGGGGGGACAGTTATACCAGAGAAATCCCATACCCGCGCCCGCTATAGCGGAACAGAACACAGTCAACTCGCCCGTACCGATTATAAAAGGCGTATGGAGATAGTCGGCAAATTTGAAATGGCCGGTTATATAACTCATTATCGCATAGCCCACTGAGGCGATAATAACGCATCCGATGGCCAATCCATCCAATCCATCGGTCAAATTAACGGCATTGGAAGAACCAGCCACTACAAGAATCATAAAAATGATATAAAAGATACCGACATCTAAAATCAGCTTGATGAAAGGAAATGTGATAAACGTGAAATTTTCTTTTGTCTGAGGATACAACATCAGGAAAATACCGAGAATAACACAAAGAAGCACCTGAAGAAGAAATTTGAATTTGCTCTTTAATCCTTTTGAACTGTTATAAGCCAATTTCAGATAATCGTCTATAAAACCCACCGTTGCAAGCCACAAAGTCGCAAACAGCGCAACGATTACATAAACATTCAAAACGTCAGCCCAAAGAATGGTCGATATCAGGATGGATAATATTATAAGAACACCGCCCATCGTGGGGGTTCCTTCTTTATTTTTATGCATGCTCCATAAATCAACTCCGCTTTCGATTTTCCTTATCGGTTGTCCTATTTTCATTCTTTCCAGCCGTCTGATGACAAGCGGCCCCAGGAATACGGCTATCAAAAAAGAGGTGACTGCCGCAAAGGAAGCTCTGAAAGTTATGTATTTAAAAACATTAAAAACGAAAAAACATTCCCGAAGGGGATAAAAAAGATGGTAAAACATGTCAGTAGCTCTCCTTATTTGCCGCACTTGCCAAATTCAAATAGCCCGCTATTTCCTCCGCCTTGCTTTTTCTTGAACCTTTTAGAAGGACGCCGTCATCACTTTTAACAATACAAGCCAAGAACTCCCCCGCGGATTTGTTGCAGGAGAAGATATGGACCCTTTCTTTTTTTAAACCTTCTTTAATAGCGGCCAAACCGGATTCTGCCGCAACATCACCGACCGTTAAAATCAAATCCACTCCTGACTTAACCGCATAAACTCCCATTTCGCGGTGGAACATCCTCGATCTTTCCCCGAGCTCCAGCATTTCTGTCATAACAAATATTTTCCGTCCATTCACATTTACCGCTTTAAACGTATCCAGAGCCGCCATAACGGAATCGGGATTGGCATTATACGTATCATCGATAACCGTTACGCCTTCGGCACTCCTGTAAATATCCAATCTGCCTTTGACCGCTTTAATTTTTTCAAGCCCTTTTTTTATGATATCCAACCCGGCACCGGAATTATACGCGGCGGCAGAAGCGGCTAAGGCGTTAATCACATTATGTTTTCCGGAAAGGTTCAATCTGATTTCCTGTTCTTCCCTGCCTGTTTTCAAAATAAATGTCGGCCTTGCAAAATCGTCAACGCGCATATCAAGCGCCGTCATGTCTGATTCAGAAGAAAGACCGAAGGAAAAAGACCTGAAATGAACATTCCGATGTATCTCGCTCAATAATCCGTCATCAGCATTAAAAATCATCATTCCGTCTTTTTTTAAACCTTCCATAATTTCTAATTTGGATTTTGCCACATCATCAAGATCGCGGAAATTGCCCATATGAGCCCTCAACACATTCAATATAACGGCTATATCAGGAGCGGCAAGTTTTGACAGAAAACCTATTTCACCTTTATGGTTCATACCCATTTCGACTACGGCAAAACCTGTTCCATCTCCGATTTTGAGCAGGGTAAGGGGAACTCCTATGTGATTATTTTCGTTGCCCTCGCTTTTTATAACCCTGCCTTTCCCAGAAAGTATGGCCGCCAGCATTTCTTTGACTGTGGTCTTCCCATTTGAACCGGTTATCCCGATAAGCTTCCCTGAAAATTTCTCTCTGTTTGCTTTAGCAATGTCCTGAAGCGCCGCGCACGTATTCCTGACAACTGCTATCCCATATTTTTTATTTGAATAGGAAGAGCTGTTATGCGATATCAATGCCGCGACAGCCCCTCTGTTCAAAGCTTCTCCGGCAAAAACCGACCCGTCATATTTTTCGCCTTTCAAAGCCACAAACAAGTCCCCTTTTTCAACATTCCTGGAGTCGATAGAAATACCTTTGACAGGAGAGTCCCTGTCGATCCCCCTGAATTCCCTGCCGATAATTTTCTCCACATCTTTCACCGAAAATTTAAACAATGTTCAACTCCTTTGCTTTATTCCTGATAACATCGGCATCGTTAAAAGGCAAAAACCGTCCTTTAATCTCCATCAAGGATTCATGCCCTCTGCCGGCAATCAGGACGAAATCATTTTTTTCAGCATACTTTAAAGCTTTTTCGATGGCTTTTTCCCTGTTTTCTTCCACGTCGATATTCTTTTTTTCCTTCACCCCGGATAAAATATCATCGATAATCTGCGCCGTGTCCTCCCATCTTGAGTTATCTGCGGTCACAATCACTTTATCGGCATATAACTCCGCAACGGCTCCCATTTTAGGCCTTTTTTCCTTATCCCTGTTTCCTCCGCACCCGAACACACATATAATTTTTCCGGCGGATAATCTTTTTACGGAAGTAAGAACCTTTTCCAGAGCATCGGGAGTATGCGCGTAATCGACAAATGTCATTATGGAGAGCCCGCCGATTCTTTCCAGACGTCCAGGGACACGATCCAGCAGACCCGCGCTTCTCGCTGCTTCATCAGGTTCAATCCCGAATTCAATTCCCGTCGCAAAAGAAGCTGCAATGTTATAAGCGTTATAAGCCCCGATAAGTCCCGACTTTACTATGCCTTTCCATTTATTTCCCGCCGCAATCTCTATCTCCAATCCGCTGATGTCATCTTTTACTATTTTAAAACTGAAGTCCGCGTTCAAACCGTAAGATATCGCTTCCGAAAACTCCCCCTTAAGGATTTTCCCGTATTTATCATCGCCGTTAATAAGCATAAAACCGTCCGTTTTGGAAAATATCTTCCGTTTTTCCATAAAATAATTTTCGATATTCCGGTGATAATCCATATGGTCATGTCCAAGATTGGTAAACACCGATCCGTGAAACCTCAATTTGCCAGTTCTGTTCTGGCTTAAAGCATGGGAAGAAACTTCCATAATAACGACATCCGCCCTTTCTTTTGCGAAATCGTTGAACAAAGACATCATTTCCACACATCCCGGCGTAGTATTGTTCGAAAGAAATATCTTGTTTTCAATTCTGTTTTCTATCGTCCCTATGATCCCGCATTTAAATCCGCTTTCCCTTAAAATTTTTTCTATCAGAAAAACCGTTGTTGTCTTTCCGTTTGTTCCGGTTACGCCGATTACTTTCACATTTTTATCGGGTTGGTCATAGACAAGAGAAGCTATATCCCATAATTTATCCCTTAAATCCGGCACTTTAACACACCAACGAGGCAGATTAAGTTCGCTTTTTTTATCTATCAGTGTCAGGACGGCTCCTCTTTCAACCGCTTTATCGACATAATCTTCGCCGTTTTCGCGGGAACCTTTCAATGCAATAAAAATATATCCTGCCTTGACTTTACGGGAATCATCCGTGACGCCGATTATTTCCGCGCGCTCATTTTCTGTTTTTACTCCGATGTTCAGCTTTTTTAGAAAATCTGCCACTCTCATTTTTAAATAATCTCTTCCGGCCTGTCTAACGGGACCTCATAATAACTCAACACCACTTCCATTATTTTCCTGAACACGGGAGCGGCGACTGTTCCCCCGTAATACCTGGGCTTTGGTTCGTCTATTACGACTAACACGGCATAACTCGGTTTTGTGGCGGTTGCAAATCCGATAAATGAGGAAAAGAATTTTTCGTGAGAATATTTGCCGTTTTCAACCTTTTGGGCCGTTCCCGTCTTTCCTCCTATGGAATATCCCTTTATCTTTGCTTTCAGGGCTGTGCCCTCGGATGAGACAACAGCGCACATGGATTCGACCATATCCCTCGCCGCGGCTTCTGATACAACCCTTATGAATTTTCCTTCACCGACCTCTTCCTCTAATTTACCTTCGGGTGATTCGATACGGGCTACAATGCGGGGTTTGAACAATTTACCGCCGTTCACTACGGAAGAAAAAGCCGAAATAAGCTGTATTGGGGTAACGGATATTCCCTGTCCCATGGGTATCCTGGTTATGGATACTTTAGACCACTGTTTTAGCGGTCTCAAAATGCCGTTGACTTCTCCGGGGAGACCTACACCCGTACATTTTCCAAAACCGTATTTTTCGAGGTATTCGTAAAATGACTTTTCCCCCATTTTCATCGCGACTTTGGCAATTCCTATATTTGAGGATTTTTGTATCACTTCTTTAAAAGTCAGCATGCCGTAAGGGTGCGCGTCGTGCAGGACAAATCCCCCATAAGGAAATTTTCCGTTTTCGCAATCAAAAATATCTTTCATGGAAACTGCGCCTTTATCCAAAGCAGCGGCGCCTGTCAGGACTTTAAACGTGGACCCGGGCTCGAAAATATCCGTAATACAGCGGTTTCTTCTGTTTTCGGGCGGGGATTTGGACGGATTACCCGATAAATAAGTAGGATAGTTTGCCATTGCTATGATATTCCCGTTATTCACATCCATAACAAGGGCGCAACCCCCTATCGCGTTATTTTCTTCCACCCCTTCCCTTAACGCCGTCTCGCAAACATGCTGTATATAACTGTCTACGGTAAGAACCAGATTATTTCCGTTAATCGCGGGTACATCTTCTTTTCTTTCGGATATAATTTCTTTACCGCTTCCGTCTTTTCTCGACGCTCTCCATCCCGGCCTGCCTCTCAAAATATCGTCCCATACAAGCTCAAGCCCTTCAAGCCCCCTGTTATCTATATCCGCAAAACCTATTACATTGGACAAAACGGGATCAAGGGGATAACGGCGTTTCATTTCTTCGACGAAATATAACCCTTCGATTTTTTGTTCTTTTACAAGATTAGATTCTTCATTGTCTAATTTTCTTTTAATCCACACGAATCTCTTGCCGCTTTCCAGTTTTTTCTTTAAATCTTCGGCATCCAGACCCAATATCCCGGAGAGAACCAGGGACGTTTCCGCGGGATCTTTAATAAAAAACGGATCGGCAAACAAAGATTGTGACTCGACAGACATCGCAAGGATTTTTCTGTTGCGGTCAAAAATAAAACCGCGGCGGGGTTCTATCTGCGAATTATTTTTTTGCTGGATTTCCGCTTTCCGAAAATATTTTTCGTGTTCCTGGACCTGAAGGTAAAAAAGCCTCCCTAAAAGGAAAACCAGAGTTCCTATCATCAGGACAGAAAGAGAGAGAGACTTATAAATATGTGATTTCTTTACCATTTCCCCGACCCCTGAATAACAACTATTACAATGAGAAAGAAACCTTATCTCAGTTTAACTATTTGATTTTCCCTTGCGGCAACCATCTGCAGGTTATATTCCTTAATCGAATTTTGGATGCTATACGGCGCTTTTAATCGAGTTATCTCAAACTCCAGACGATTGTTTTCTTTAATAATCTTCTTCGTTTTTTCTTCCAGCTCCCGTATATTCTCTCCTGTTTTTACACACTGGATATTCTGCCAAACAAAGAAAAAACCATATACCACAAGAATAGAAAAATACGAAATCATCCTCATCATCATTGAGTTTTGCGCAGTATTAAGACGCAGTCTCCTATTCCTGTTACGCAACATTTTCACCTCCCGTATTGTTTATTTTTTCGGCAATTCTTAATTTTGCGCTTCTGGATCTTGGATTGCTTTTTATCTCTTCCGAGGAAGGCCTGACCAATTTAAATACAATGACATCCTGTTTTTTGTTGCATGTGCATATGGGCTGACCGGGCGGACACACGCACTTTCGGGCTAAATGGGAAAAGTATTGTTTGACTATCCTGTCTTCAAGGGAATGATAACTGATAACGGCAAGTCTTCCTCCCGTCTTTAAGCGGGAAACAGCCTGCATGAGCCCGATCTTTAAATTTTCCAGTTCATTATTCACATATATTCTTAAAGCCTGGAACACTTTTGTGGCGGGATGAATTTTATTCCGTTTCGGGCCTTTGATTCGTTCTATCAGCAAAACCAGATCTCTTGTCGTTCTCAAAGGCGTAGATTTTCTGCGGGCCGTGATAGCCCTGGCTACCGCAAGAGTCCTTTCTTCTTCTCCGTATTCCCTGAAGACCCTGCATAATTCATTTTCGCTGGCATTATTCAAAAAATCCGCGGCCGTTGCGCCCTGATTTTTATCAAATCGCATATCCAGTTCTGAATCAAATCTGAAACTGAAACCCCGTGAAGCGCCGTCGAGCTGAATTGAAGACATCCCCAAATCAAAGATTAGTCCGTTTACCTGCTCTATTTTCAGCGAATTCAAAACATCCTCCAGAGTCTCAAAACCGGCTTTAACCAAAATGAATCTTTCATGATAAACACTCATACCGGTTTTTCCCGATTCAACAGCGGTGGCGTCTTTGTCAAGCGCAATTACCCTGTTTCCCTTATTCGATTCAAGTATCATTTTCGAATGTCCGCCCGCGCCGAAAGTACAATCGACAAAAACACCTTTTTGTCTGCAATTCAAAGAACTTACAACTTCCCCGCACAAGACGGGGATATGCTCCGCATTACGGCTGAAATTAGCGTCCTCTCCATAAATGCCCATAAACCTCTGTTATATTCTTTATTCTTCTTGTTCAAAATTATCCGCGAGTTTTTCCAAAAGTTCTTCTATCTTTATCTCTTTTTGCCTGTTCAGCCACATATCTTTATCCCATATTTCAAAATGGTTCCCCGTTCCTATTATCGCCACATCTTTTTTTATGGAAGCGCCTTCAAGAAGTTTCTGCGTAATGTTTATTCTTCCCTGGCTGTCGCAATCAACAAAAGAAACTGTGGCTCCCAAGGCCCTGTTGATATCCCTGGAAGAAGCCTTTGCCCATGAAGATTTTTGGAGAGGTTTTTTTACGTCTTTTTCAAAGCCTTGCTCGGTGAAGACAGCGATACAGCCGTCCGGCCACTTTAATATCACAAATCTTTCAATATATTTGTTTTCAAGAATATTCCTGAATTTGGAAGGGATAATAATCCTTCCCTTTTCATCTACCGTGTGATAATACTCGCCCCAAAACATATTAGCCCCACTTTACTCCACTTTACTCCACCATGGTATAAATTTACTCTCGCAGAGCTAATATGTCAAGTATTTTTTTAAAAAAACCGGGGTATTTTTTATCGTCTTAAAACATCTTATGGGGTTGAAAAGTGGAGGGGTTTTTAAAGATATAAAATGAATAGGCGTAAAAAATCCGACCGGCTCATAAGCTGAATTCTGTTACCCCCTTAAGATATTTTGACTCTGTGGAGCAAAATACATAAAAAACGAGGGGGCGATAGTCATTCATCTTGGCGCGCAGTTACCTGCGCGCTCGTGCGGCCAACCCGGCACAGGGCGAGCAACCCTAATATGCCCTATTCGGCCTTGCTCCGGATGGGGTTTGCACTGCCTTTGATGTTGCCACCAAAGCGGTAAGCTCTTACCTTGCCTTTTCACCCTTACCCACCGAAATTTCCCCTCTCCGTTACCCTGAAAGGTTACGAAGATGAAAATAATCGCGGGGGCGGTATATTTTCTGTTGCACTTTCCGTGGGCTTCAATGCCCCCTGGGCTTTACCCAGCATCCCGCTCTAAGGAGTTCAGACTTTCCTCTCTCAGGATAAAAGAAACTATGAAATTTGACGGGCGTTCAATCTTCTATCACAGAGAGCGACTATCCGGCCGGTCGGAAAACTTAAAATCACGCCTAAGAAAGAACTGATTTGTTAATTATACCATAAAGTCAGGATTCCCAGTAAAGTATCCTTTGACAACTTTCACATGTAACTATCTGCATCTCCGACTTAAGTTTCATAATACATTGAGGTGTCAAACTCATAAAACATCCGCCGCAGGAACCGTTTTTTGAAGGCACAACAACAGTATCTTTTTTATTATTGAGAAGCCTGCGATATTGCGAAAGAATTTCAGGTCTGAGATTCTTCTCTATTTCAGTTTTCAGGCTTTCTAAATCTTTTATTTCTTTTTCTATTTCCTCATTTTCTTTTTTTGCTCTTGTTTCCGATTCCCCCAATGCCTTTTTTGCCTGAACCGCTTTTTCCCTGAGATCCTTTATTTGCGCGCCGACTTCATCGCATTTCTCCATATTCTCAAGCATAGTGTCTTCGATAAGGCTTATTCTGGCTTTAAGGTCAAGTATTTCATTCTGTATGGCTTTATAAGTCTTATTATCCCTGACACTGCCGGCCTGTGAATCCAGTTTGGCAATTTTTTCATTGTTCGACTCAACCTGAATCTCGCTGTTTTTCCTTTCTACTTGAAGTTTCCTTAGCATATCTTCCTTGTCCTTGAGCGCATTTTCGGCTTCTTTTAACCTGTCGCCGGCTTTATTGACTATTTCCGGATTTTTTTTTAACCTGTATGCCAAAGCCATTATCCTTAAATCCTTTTCCTGAACCTTCAAAAGAATTTCGATTTCATTTAACATTTCCGTCTCCTTTTTGAAAAACAGCGGTTCTAATGCTAAAAGAAATCATGCGGGGTGTCAAGCAAAGATATGCGCGGAAGATTTTAGAGTCAGATGTTCTATTTTACCATCTTGCCGGCGGGCAGGTATTGCCTGGTCGCTCTGCCCCGCCCCGGGGAATTTGTAAAATTCCCGGGACTTAAATCCTTGGAATCTTTTAGATTCCTAATGGCCTTCGGCGAAAGTGATGCGATTGGAAAATAGAGAATAGACCGCAATTGAGTTTTTTGGTTGTTTATTTCCCTATTTTCTATTGCTCAATTGCTCTGTTCCACCTTCGGTGGAACTGGTGGGCCTTGTAGGACTCGAACCTACGACACGCGGATTATGAGTCCGCTGCTCTAACCAACTGAGCTAAAGGCCCGCAAAAGAAGTGAAGTGAAATTTTATCAAATAAGACCCTCATGTCAACAACAAATAAAAAATCTCTTATTCGTTTTCCTCAGCTTCAAGAAAACCATGGAGTCTTTTAGACCTTATCGGATGCCTCATTTTTCTTATAGCCTTAGCTTCTATCTGACGGACTCTTTCCCTTGTAACTCCGAATATTTTACCGACTTCCTCCAGGGTTTTGGGAGAAGAGTCCCCTATTCCGAATCGTAACATCAGAACTCTTTCTTCTCTCTTTGTCAGGGTCTTTAGAACATTTTCTATCTGCTCCCTTAAAAGCGTATAACCGGTTGCGTCGGAAGGGGATTCCGCCCCCTTATCTTCTATAAAATCGCCGAAATGCGAATCTTCGCTGTCCCCTATGGGCGTTTGAAGAGAAATGGGATGCTGGGATATTTTCAGTATTCCTCTGACTTTCTCAACCCCCACTTTCATTTCGCGCGCCAGTTCTTCGACGGTAGGTTCGCGCCCGTGTTCCTGAACCAGTTTTTTCGAAGACCTTACGAGTTTATTTATAGTTTCAATCATATGCACGGGTATTCTTATCGTCCTTGCCTGATCGGCTATCGATCTTGTGATAGCCTGCCTGATCCACCATGTGGCATATGTTGAAAATTTATACCCCCTCTTGTATTCAAATTTATCAACCGCTTTCATCAAACCCATATTACCTTCCTGTATCAAATCAAGGAATGAAAGGCCTCGGTTAGTGTATTTTTTAGCGATGCTTATAACCAGTCTTAGATTAGCTTCAACCATCTCGCTTTTGGCGTCATGCACTTTTCTCAGCCATTTGCTTATTTCATCCGATAACTTTATAAAATTATCTATGGATATACCGACCGTACCCTGAAGCCTTTTTAATTTTTTTCTTTCGTTTAAAAGGCGTTTTTTGCTATCCTTCGTTTTCCTCTCGTGTTCGAGTTGTTTGATAACTCTTCTGACCGCTCTTATTTTATCGCACGCCGCCTCTATTTTTTCTCCTATCTCTTCGATAGTGCTCTGCTTAAAATAGAACTTATGCAGAATATCCAGTAATTTTGCCTTTTCTTTCGACAGCTTCCGATGGACTTTTTCTTTTCCTTTTTTCGATATCCTCTTTTTTTTCAGCGCTGATCCCATGGATAAAATATTCTTTTCACATTTTTCGGCATCTTTGCATGTTTTGTCGATCTTGCTCAAATACAGGTCTCTTTTAGCCACTTTTTTCTCAATTACAATCCTGTCGAATCTTTCTTTGCCGCCTTGGAGTCTTTTGGCGTAAAGAATAAATTCCCTGCATATATTGGGAAACGAAAATATTATAGTCCTGATATTTTCTTCCGCGTTCTCGATCCTTTTTGATATCTCTATTTCCTGTTCTCTTGTCAAAAGAGGAACCTGTCCCATCTGCTTCAGATACATTCTCACCGGGTCATCCAATATCTCGAGACGGGATAACTTTCTTTCTTTCTCCTGTTCTTCCTCCCATGAAGGTTCTTTGCTGCATGCCTCCGGAGAGTCTACGATTTCGATATCCATCCCCCTTAACAGAATCAAGACCGAATCTATTTCATCGGAAGATATAGTCTCATCCGGCAAAGCATTGTTAATATCGTCATAAGTAAGGAAACCTTTTTCGTTGCTGATTTTAATCAATTCCCTGATTTTCTGGTTTCTTTCTTCCCTGTTCATCATTTACTCCGATTTTTGGATTGTAAATTCATGCTTATTCCTAAGGTCCTGTATCGACCGCAGAAGACTTCCTATCTTGTCTGTTTCACCTTTGGTTTCGGCTGTTTTTATCTGTTGCTGTATTTCAAAAATCTGTTTTTTGATGTTCTCCGACTTTATTTTTCTTAAACAATCTCTCGCGGCCTTTAATTTATCCATTGACCGGAATGCCCCTTTCATCAGCACATCCGCCGCTGTTTTTACCAACACCTCTCTTCTGCCTCCTTTTATGCGGGAACCTGCCAGTTTTTCGCCTTTTCTATAACTCGATACCACCTGTTCAGCCAGTTCGATGTGATTCCTGTCGCTGAATAGAAGGTCTATATCGTTTTCAGCAAGTAATTTCGCGCATTCAAGATCTTCGAGGGCGGTATAAAGAAGCAATTCCTGCGCGGAGATAATATCCGGCTCGGCAGATTCATCTTTTTCTTCGGAATATTCTTCGGGATATCTCCCAAGCTCCTCCCGGAAAAAATGTTCTTCGACCATCAGTTTTTCGGCAAATTTTTTAATATAAATATCCCTGCGTATAGGAGAAGAAACCTTTCTTATGGCTTCTATCATGGATTTAGCGACTCTTACCCTGTATTCGTCTTTCGATATGTCATTTTCCCTGATCAAAAGCCCGTAATTAAAATCCAGTATGTCTATAGCGTTGTTTAATTTCTCCCTGAATTCTTTCGCGCCTTTTTTCCTTATAAAACTGTCCGGGTCTTCTCCCGCGGGCAGGACAACGATTTTCACATACATATCGTTTTCCAGAAAAACATCCAATACCCTCAGGGACGCTTTTTGCCCCGCCGTATCGGAATCATAGGCCATCACGATATTGTCCGTGTAACGTTTTATCATTTTTATCTGATTTCCGGTAAAAGAAGTCCCGAGGGACGCGACCGCGTTTTTTACGCCGCCCGAAAAAAGTGAAAAGAAATCAAAATACCCTTCGACTATAATCGCGCTGTCTTCTTTTGTTATATAATCCCTTGAGTAAAAAAGCCCGAACAGAGTATTTCCTTTATTAAATATGGATGACTCCGGTGAATTCATATATTTAACCGAAGAATCGTCCGTCGCTCTGCCGCCAAAACCAATTACTTTCCCTGTAACGTTTAAAATCGGTATCATAATCCTCTTGCGGAACCTGTCATAATATCCCTTTTGAGAATCCCTTTTGACTATCAAACCCGTAGCAGCCATATCTTCCTGATTCAGGGATTTCGTTTTTGCCCACCTTTGCAGCGCATCCCATGAATCGGGAGCGTAACCGATCCTGAAGACGTCTGTTTCTGCGTCCTTTTTGCCCCTTTTCCGCAAATAATCCCTCAGGGAAGAAGCAGAAGGGTCTTTTAATATCTGATGATAATATTTGCTTGTTTCCCCATTTAATCTGTACAGCCTTTCCTTTTCCCCTTCGGCATTTCCGCCGGAATCGAAAACAACAGGGATATTAACCCTTTCCGCAAGCCTTTTAAGAGCCGAGAAAAAATCGACACCTTCATATTTCTTGACAAAAGAAAAAACATCTCCGGACGCTTTACAGCCGAAACAATGGAATAATTGTTTTTCCCTGTTCACGAAAAATGACGGCGTTTTTTCATTATGGAAAGGGCAGCAGGCTCTGTAATTTTTTCCCGCTTTTTTCAGCGGAACATACTCGTTTATCACTTCTACTATGTCATTCGCTTCGGCAACCCGCTCTTTCAAATCATCATTATTCAATATATGCGAAGACATAGTCCACCCATTATACCTGTCAACCCTTCACAAAAAAATATAAACACAGCCTTGACGCCCGCTGTTACTTTCTTTTAACTCTTTCAAATCCCGAACATTCGACGATATCAAATCTGCCTTTGGCTGTCAGTTTATCCAAAAGCAGGTTCAGCCCGATATTATCGCTTGAAATATGTCCGGCCACAACCATGTTAATATAATGTTTTTCAGCTTCTTTTACGTGGTCTTCGCTGAAATGCATGCCTACCAGAGTGCCCACACCCGCGTCCGCCAGTTTTTGTATTAACTCTTTTGAACCCTCGGTGCCGCCTGTCATATCGACAAGCACTCTGCCGGCCCGTCTTTTTGGGTTTCCCACAAATATTTTCGGCCCGGTGCCGTTCTTCCCGGCCTGTCTGTATTCGGGAATTTTATTTAATATGTCCATAACACATTTTAATGTCTGTGGCTTTTTATTATCGAATATTTTTTGAAGATATGAAACAACATGATTATCGGCAGCCGTATGAATACACATAAAAGGAATATCCAGTATCCGCGCGGCATCCACCGCCCTCATATGATTAACCGGTTGAAGCCGCCTCTCAACCTCTTTAACCCTTTTTTCCATCAAATTCTCGGAGATATTAATCGGGATTCCGACAATGCTTGCAATATCCGAATGTATACCCATAACCTCATAAAGATATGCCAGCGCCCTGCCTTCGGGGTGGTGAGATATAACCAGATCGATTTTTTTGCCTTTTTCGGAAACTCTGTCCGCAAGCAGAAGCTCCGCGACTTCTATATCTATACCGACCATCACTCTCTTAACTTCTCTAGAAACATCGCCGTATAATATCCTGGTATCAGAATATGGATTTGAAAATTTTTCCGTATCAAACCGTTCTTTTTCTTCCGCGGACGATTCCTCATACTCTGCTTTTTTCCTGATTAACTCTTCCGATACCCCTTTCTGTCCCCTGGGGTCTTCTTTTTTACCTTCGGTGACAGCCATTTCAAAAATATCTTTAATTTTCATTTATCTTTTTCTCCTCTTCCGTTACGGAAATATCAGCCGAATATTTCCCGTCCAAATCGGATAAAAAAATCTTCCCGGAAAAATTCTTGAACTTGGGATAGACCATGGTGCAGACATCGTATATCCGGGGTAAAAGCTTATATACCGACACGGCAAGTATGGAGTCTTTTCCCGTCCGAACCAGATCCTTCGGCAGTCCCGAAACAATATAAACCATCCCGCACACAAAAAGAACCAATCCTATTACAATAACTCTCCTGAACCCTCCCAGAAGCGCGCCGCCAAAACGCTCGAAAAAAGACATGAGACTCTGTTCGGCCGCGCCATGCACAGCTTTCTGCGCAATAATACTAAAAGAAATCACAGCCGCAGAAATCGCAGAAAAAGATAGCAAAGCCGATACTGGATAAGATACAGGCAAAATTTCTTCGACCTTAAGAGCAACCGCCCTGTAGAAATGAAATGCCAGCGCCGCTGCCGCGACAAAACCTATAATTGCGATGATTTCCCCGGAAAGGCCTTTTTTCAATCCTCTGACAACCCCGTGAAAAACCAACGCCATAATTATAAAATCAACCCAATTAAAATTCATATATATTTAAAGAAACGCAGGTTACATAAAAAGAAGCAGTTTATCACATAAAAATACCATTGTCAAGTGAGGGCATAAAACAAAAAAATCTTATCCGCCAGGCATGTATATTCCTTGAAACATACCGTTTTCGGCAACAGAAGCAAGTTTGATTTTTATTATTTTGTTCGTCTTATTTTCCCCTGTTTCGGCATTAATAAAAACCCTTAAATAATTTTCCGTAAATCCCGACCATATATCCGATTTTCCGTTTTCCACCAGCACTTCCGCTTCTTTTCCTTTTAGTTCTTCTTTTATCCTGAGCGAGGCAAAATCGGACTCTCTGGTAACTTCCTTAACTCTTTCGCCTATTATCTCCGGACTCAGGCGATTCCTATCATAAAAAGCCTTTGTCCCTTTCCTCGGGCTGAAAGGAAACACATGAACTTTTACAAATTTAATCTTTTTAACCGCATCGAGCGTAGAGTGGAAATCGGACTCTGTTTCTCCGGGATAACCCACTATGATATCCGTGGATATAGTGACATTCTCCAAAGCATTTCTGATATTTTCGACATATGCCATATAGTCGGAAAAGGAATACTTCCTGCCCATTAATTCCAGTATCTTGTCCGATGCCGATTGAAGGGGAATATGAAAATGGGGACAAAACGGTTTTCCCCTTTTAAACAATGGAATGATTCTATTTATTTCCGCGGAAGGTTCTATAGAACTGAGCCTTATTCTTCTTATACCCTCAATTTCTGATATCATTCCCAATAAATCCCGAAGGGATGCTGAACTGTCCCTGTATGCGCTGATATTTATGCCGGTAACGACTATTTCCTTAAACCCTTTTTCCGATAGACTCTCGGCTTCTTTCATTACTTCTTCCGAGGACCTGCTCTTCGGCAAACCTCTTACGGAAGGCACAATGCAATAACTGCAGAAATTATCACAGCCATCCTGAATTTTCAGCAAAGCGCGCGTTCTCTCGAATTCTTTAATTTCTCTTCTCTTATTTTTATGAGGGCATTTCAAACCGGACACATATACGCTGAAATTTTCCTTTCTTATTCTAACAAAGTCTACCTCTTCCGCTTTAAAATAAGGAGCTGCGGCAGAACAGCCCGTGAGGACAAGTCTGGTTTTAGGATATCTTCCGGAATATTTTTTAAGGGAAGCCCTTACTCTTCTATCGGCGTTATGCGTAACGGTGCATCCGTTGATTATAATTATAGATGGACATACTGAATTATCACGGTCGGAATGCTGGCTATAGCCCGCGCTTTCCATGCCGCGCGCAATCTCCGCCGAATCATACTGATTAACCTTGCATCCGAAGGTTTTTATAATATAAGTTTTCATTTTTTGAGGCAGGAATCCTTTAGCAACACTCCCGCGTAAACGGCGGCGGTTTCCGACCTAAGAATATTGAC
>JAQUNG010000031.1:0-10232 GCA_028717725.1 bacterium
CAAAAAAAGTGGTCTGTGACCTTCCCCGTTAAAGGAGGAATCTATGGTCGGTAAATTTATAACGGAATTCATGAGCAAATACAGAAAAGCCGGATTGACGTTCGATGATGTTTCTTTGGTTCCTCAATATGCCGACTTTCTGCCTTCCCAGACCGACCTAAGGACAAAAGCGGCGAAAAATATCACTCTTAACATCCCTTTTATAAGCGCCGCAATGGATACGGTAACAGAGTATAAAATGGCCATAGAAATGGCAAAGTTGGGGGGGATGGGCATTATACATAAGAACCTGCCGCCCGAAGAACAGGCCAAAAATGTTGCCAAAGTCAAACATTACCTGAACGGTCTTATAGCGGACCCGATAACTTTCAGAGAGAACCAGAAAGTTAAAGACATTGTGGAAGAAAAGAGAAAGCACGGGTATTCGTTCAACGGGTTTCCTATCGTTGACGATAATAATAATTTAAAAGGCATAATTACGGCAAGGGACCTGAAGTTTCTTAAGAACAAAAACTGCCCTATAAAAGACGCAATGACCAAAAAAGTTATTTCGGCGGCGCACGGCGTAACTATCAACAAAGCGTTTGAGCTAATGATTAAGAACAGGATAGGGAAACTGCCCATAGTCAGGAACGCGAAACTGGTGGGGTTGTATAGTTTTAGCGACGTGAAGTCGATAATAGAACATATGGAGCCTCTTTACAACAGAGATAAGAAACACAGGCTGAGAGTCGGGGCGGCCATAGGCCCGAGAGATTATCAGAGGCTTGAATTGCTTTGTAAAAACGGCGCGGATATCATTGTTGTTGATACGGCGCATGGGCACTCCAAGGGTGTTATTGAAATGACGAGGCACATCAAGAAAAAATATCCGTCGTTAAGCGTAATGGCGGGAAACATAGGAACGGAGGATGCGGCCAGAGATCTTATAAGAGCCGGGGCGGACTCGATCAAGGTCGGCATCGGGCCGGGCTCGATATGCACGACAAGAGTAGTGACGGGGATAGGCATTCCACAGATAACAGCCGTTTACAGTTGCGCCAAAGCCGCCAGGGGATTTGTGCCGGTTGTTTCGGACGGCGGGATAAGGAATTCGGGAGATGTTCCCAAAGCCATTGCCGCGGGCGCTTCATGCGTGATGATGGGTTCCATACTTGCCGGCACGGCGGAAAGTCCGGGGGAAAAAATCATACATGAGGGAAGGCAATATGTGGTTTACAGGGGAATGGGAAGCATAGAAGCTATGAAATCCGCCGCCGGCAGCAGGGAGAGATACGCCCAGCAGGATATTTTGAATTCCGACAAACTTGTTCCCGAGGGTGTCGAGGGATTAGTTCCTTTCGCGGGCTCAGTCGAGCAGGTTCTCGGCCAGTTTACGGGAGGGCTGAGGTCATCTCTCGGTTATAACGGCTGCAAAACCATAAAAGAGTTTCAGCGCAAAGCCAGGATGATAAAAATAACGCAGGCGGGTGTCAGGGAAGCCCATCCTCATGACGTGAAGATAATAAAGGAAGCCCCTAATTACAGGACTTAAAATTCGGCGTAATCCAGTCCGGTGTCCCTGTTTTCCTGCATTCTTTTTTTCATATCTTCGAATTTCTTTTCGCAGAAATGTATTACCGAAAGCTGGTCTTCGGTCGGGATGCGGATATACTGGATCCCTACCTGGTAAAGGTCTTTTTTGGAATTATCCCTTTCGCACCGCGCTACTTTTACCTGGCATTGGATAGTTTTGTAGCCGCCGGGAAGCCTGATTTCAGCGTCGAATACGGTGTTTGGCTCGATATATTCCGGGTTTAAAAACATCAGTCCGGTTCCGCTGATGTTTTTTGTGAGGATACAGCGGGAGGGGTTGAGAAAACCTTTTTTCCTGCCGGGTTTCCAGTATTCGAAATAACACTTTTCTTTTACCGACAAGTTGATTCTCGCGTATCTGCGACGCTCGAATATCATTGGTTGTTGCCTCCCCGATTGTATATAATTATTATATCATCTTGAATTTATAAGACAAAATAAATATGACTTATTGTCCGGTTTGCGGGAAAATTTTAAATATTCCGGGTGAGGGCGTTTTTAAATGCCACACCTGCCGTTCAGGTTTTTCGGTATGGGTTGTATCTGATTTTAACGCATGGAACAGAAGGGAAAAAATCGGGTTTACCAGGGCTTTTATCGTTTCCGCCTGCAGGATTGTCTCGGAACCTTCCGTTTTTTTCAGCGCCGTGAAAAAAGAAACATCCCTATGGCCGGCTTTTTTGTTCTGCTGGTCGGTATTTTTGTCAGCGGCATTGATAAGATTTACGGCCTATGATTTGGCGGAGTTCGGCTATTCGGTTCTCTTTCCGCCTTCGGGCGGACGTCTGCCGGAGTTTCTGTTTAAGATATCCTCAGCGCTTGTTTTCCCGCTGAAAATGGTTCTGATAACGGTGCTGAAAGCGTTTATTTTACATCTTTGCGCGCTTATTTTCGGAGCCAGAAATACGATGGGAGCGACTTTCAGGGTTGTTCTCTATTCTTCGGTATCATATTTTGCGTTATTATTTCCGTTTATCGGGCCTCCGGTAGGATTATGCTGGGAGATATGGCTTTATATGAAAGGGCTTCGGATAACGCATAGTATGACTCCAACCCGTTCTGCGTGGGCGGTTATGCTTCCTCTCCTGGCGTCCGTTTTGCTCGGTATTATCGGAATGACGGTATTTTTTTTATTTGCCGGCTAATTTTTTCAATGCCGCGGGAATATCCGTTATATCCGATATAATTTCATCTATATAAGGCTTCTTTTCCCCTTTTCCGACCAGAACAGTTTTCATCTTGAGTTTTTTCGCCGTCATAAGATTTTGCGGCAGGTCGTCTATCATAATAAAATCACGGGGTTCTCTCCCGATATCCCCAACGACTTTAAGAAAGGCTTCAGGGGACGGTTTACAGTTGAAATCCATGAATTCGATGCCATATATTTTTCTGAAATATTCGGATATTCCGAGAGCGCCGAGTATTCTGGAAGCGTAGCTTTCAAGTCCGTTCGTGAATATATATTTAGGATTCGGTGTTTCCATCAGGATACGCCTGAGTTTTTTCGCCGGCTTCAGCATTTTTGTTATGTCAAAATCATATACGTGTCTCAGATACGCTTTTACGTCGAAAGACGGGTATTCTTTTATCAGTCCCGTCAGGGAAAGACCGTATTGTTTATAGAACTTATGTCTTAATTCTTCCGCTTTTTGGACACTGATACCGAAATAGTCCGCGAGAAAAGCCGAAATATTACCGTCTATTTTATTCAGGACTCCCGACTCCCTGGGATACAGAGTGTGGTCAAGGTCGAACAACAGGGCGTTATTATCGTTTTTCATGTTTCTTCCTGAAATTATTTACAAGCATATGAGCCTGCCTTGTGGGTTCGGGGATTCTGTAACGTCTCGCGCAGGCGAGCGCGGTTTGAACCGCGTCTTCCCGCGAGATGAGATTTCCCGGAGAAACGAATACAGGCTTTACGTTGTCCTTTGTGCGCAGGGCGTAACCGACTTTGGCTCCTTTGTAGATTATGGGTGACTTGCCCCCTTTTTTTGCCGGCGGTTCGTCGAATTCGCCGACAAGCGGTGATTTCGCGCAGCCTATCGATACAATATTGTATATGACCCCGATATGAGAGGCCAGTCCGAATTTTCGGGGATGGGCGATACCCTGACCGTCAGCTATAATGACATCGGGTTTCCCATTAAGTTTAAGCAGACATTTTTGGATGACGGGTATTTCCCTGAATGAGAGAAAACCGGGCACATAGGGGAAAAAGACGGTGTCTTTTGCGGTAACAGACGACAGTATCTCCATATCGGGAAAAGAAAGGACAACAGCTCCCGCGAAGAAAATGTTTGTTCCCCGCGAATAGGAGACATCTATTCCGCAGACCGTTTTTATTTTTCCGGATTTTCCGGCGGTCGATACCTTAGCGGAAAGTTTTTCCTGGAGGTTTGCGGCTTCTCCGAAGGAAAGGTTGAATGAATGGCGGATTACCGGTTTCACTTGGTCGCTAACGCGGCTAATTTTTTGATGTGTTCGGGCGTGGTGCCGCAGCAGCCGCCTACTATGAGGGCTCCGGCTTCGAATATTAGGGCGGCTTCCGCCGCGAATTCTCCGGGTGATTGACTGTAAAATGTCTGTCCGTCTTTATACCGGGGAAGCCCGGCGTTGGGTTCAGCCATAATAGGGAGCGAAGTTAATCTTTTTATCCTTTCGACTATATTGCGTATGTCCCGCGGGCCCGTTCCGCAATTGACGCAGATGATACCCGCTCCGCATTCCCCGGCCCTGCTTACAAAGGTTTTGATGTCGACTCCCATTATGGTGTGATAATCATCCCTGTTTATGTCTTTTGAGAATGACATCGAAGCGATTACCGGAAGGTTTGTTTCCGCCGCCGCTTCGATAGCCGCTGAAAGTTCCCCGATATCCGTCATTGTCTCGATTATAATCGCGTGTGCCCCGGCGCCGGCGAGAGATTTTGACTGAAAGAGAAATATTTCGCGGAATTCTTCCTTTGTGTATGTTCCGAAAGGCTCGGGAAATTGTCCCGTCGGGCCTATCCCGCCCAAAACCGCCGCCCTGTCGGAAGACGCGTCGAGGGCTATGCGGACAGCTTTTTTATTTATGATATCAGCTTTATCCTGAAGATTATAATTTTTAAGTTTTGGCAGGTTCCCGCCGAACGTGTTGGTTATTATCATCTGAGCGCCGGCTTCGACATAAGATGAGTGTATCGCTTTTATTATATCCGCTTTTTCTATGTTCCAGAGTTCGGGGCATTCCCCGGCGTTAAGTCCGCGCTCTATTAACTGTGTGCCCATCGCGCCGTCGCAGATAATCTTTTTGCCTGTTTTCAACAATTTATTGAATTCCATTGAAATAAATCCTTTTCCTATAATTCCTTTTTTAACTACAGATAACATACCCGCCTGCCGGCGGGTCAGCAGTTAAATAGTTCAGGATTCCACTTTTATTTCTTCACTGCTCAACTATTTTTATCTGTGATTTTAAAATATGGTCTTATTCTTTTTTTTATTTCGGGTTTTACTCCTTATATCCTTCCGGATTTTTCCTGTGCCACTTCCATGCCGACGAGATTATTTTTTCGATAGAGGCGAATGCGGGCTTCCATGCGAGTTTTTCCGATATTTTTTTCGAATCGCCTATCAGTATCGGAGGGTCTCCTTCCCTTCTGCCCGTCGCGGCGGTTTTTATTTTTTTACCCGTTACCTTTTCCGCGGCTTTTATCACTTCTTTTACGGAATAACCGCTGCCGTTGCCGAGATTGTAGCAGTCCGAAAAATCGCTTTCCATCGCTAAGATATGAGCCCGCGCTATATCCGACACATGTATGTAATCCCTTATGCATGTTCCGTCCGGTGTAGAGTAATCCGTGCCGAAAATTTCGACTTTTTCTCTTTTGCCCATGGCGCATCCTAATATAAGAGGTATGAGATGTGTTTCAGGCCTGTGGTCTTCCCCGAGTTTTTCGGCAGCTCCCGCGGCGTTAAAATATCTCAGTATGGAATATTTTATTCCGTATGCGGCGGAATACCGTTTCAGGGCTTTTTCGAAAGCCAATTTTGTCTCGCCGTAAGGATTTACCGGTATCTGTTTTTCTTCTTCCGTAATGGGGATTTTTTCGGGGATTCCGTATGTGGCGCATGAAGATGAAAAAATAAATTTTTCGACTTTATGCCGGACACAGCCGTTAAGGAGTTTTAAGCCGGCGATTACATTGTTGTCGTAATATTTCGCGGGATTTTTTACGGATTCTCCCACATAACAATGCGCCGCGAAATGCATTACGGCGTCTATTTTGTTTGCGGTGAAAACGGCGTCGAGTTTTTCCCCGTCGGCGATATCGGCGGTTATCAGGGTGTGCCGTTCCGGGACGGCGTTTTTATGCCCTTCGGAAAGATTATCTATCACGACCGCCTTGTGGCCTGATTTTGCGAGCAGTTCGACTGTCACACTGCCTATATAACCGGCTCCGCCGGTGACTAACACGTTCATAATTTTTCTCCGGTATGGCGTTTCAATCCAAAAAGAGATTTTATCACAGTGTTGAGCGCCGACAATAATGTTTTTTTAGCCGCGCAGAAAAATGGGATGGTTTTGCCAAGGACAAATTTTTTCGCAGCAGGCGGGTCAATAATTAAACAGTTAAATGGTTCAGTAGTCTAATAGTTTTAACTACTCAACTGTTTTTTTACCTGTGCATATCTGAATTATCTGTGGTTGATTATGTTTTTATGCTTTCAAGGGCGGAATTTATTGACATGCTTTTTTTGAGGTGATACACTTTCGCTATTCCGGTGGATGGATCCGGCCTGTAGTATTATCATAGGATACAAAGGCGGGTAAAAATGAAAAAACTTTTAATCATTTTTGTGATTTTAAATTTTGTTGTTGTGTCTGGTTGTTCCACGCTTGGATCTGGTTCGAAAAAAGCAAGCTCCGGCTATCAGCAGTCGGGTATGGGACTTACGCTTTCAGGTTCTCTGAAGTTTGACGATGTACCTGTTCCCGCGGGGTTCCAGTTGAATGTAAAGGAATCGTTTGCTTTCCAAAACAATACTATGAGAGTGGGGGTTTTGCTGTATAAAGGCAAGGCTCTTCCTCAGGATGTAATAAGTTTTTATAAAGAACAGATGCCTTTGTATAACTGGAAAATTTTGAATGTCATAGAGTATGATAACATCCAGATGCTTTTCGAGAAATCGGATGAGACCTGTGTGGTGACTTTAATGCCCGGCAGGACAAATATAATGAAAATCAGCGTTGCCCCTAAAAGTAAAACCCGTTAGAGAAGAAAAATGAGATATAAACGGCACAAAATAAAAATAACAAGGGAAGAATTAAAACACGATGGATTTGTTGATTTTATCGGCAAATGTGTTGAATTATACAACACAAATAAAACGAAAATTTTCATATTTATTTGTTCCTCGGCATTGGTTCTGCTCCTGGCTTTAGGATACTGGTTTTACACCCAGAAACTAAAGGAAAATGCCTCATTTGCTCTTTATGAAGCATCCGATACAGAAGAACTGGAAGCTGTTTTTGAGCGGTTTCCCCGAACACCTTCAGGTAAAATAGCATTATATCTATCTGCCGTATCGTGTGTTAGAGATGGAAATTCGGGAAAAGCGCTTGCCTTGTTTGATGAATTTATGCGTCGTTATCCTTCAGATTATCTTATGCCGGGGGCAATGATTTCGGTATCCTGCATTAAGTTCGATGCCGGAGAATGGGATGAATCTCTGAATATGCTTGAAAAATTGCTGGATAAATATCCCTTCAGTTACGCGGCTCCCGAGGCGTTAATCTACAAAGGCATGATATTTGAGAAAAAAGGCGACTTGTATGAAGCCCTGTTCCAGTATAAAAAAATTTCGGAAACATACCCCGGAAGTTTCTGGGTGGGAGAAGCCGGAAGAAAAGTCTCGATTTTAAGCTCAAACCTGAATCTCTGACGTGGATAAAAAAACTGAAAAAAAGGTTGACTTAGGGCTATCTTTTTCAGTAAAATTCTAGAAAATTTAAAAGGTATCACATTTGTAAGCGTAAAGTTTTGGAAGTTTACGGAGAGGTTGTTCTTTATAGTTGTGTTTTGCGCCGTAGGTAATTTTAATAGTTTAATTCGCGAGCTGCGGAAAGGAGGCGGTGAAAGATAAATAGCGGCTGGAATTACCGAGATGGTGTTGAAATAGATGAAAAGTAGCAGAATTATGTCGGAGTTATTCGATTTGATGACTTCGTTTTTTTGAGTGCGAATTGCACTAAATTTGGAGGTTAATTAATGAAGAAATTTCTTTTAGCATCTTTGGCGCTGATTTTTGTTCTGTCGACTGCGGCGGTTGCCGAAGTTCAGAACATTAAAGTCGGCGGCGAAATAAGGGTGCGCGCCTATCACGAAGAAAACAGGGCGGACCTTTCAAGAGATAACAGTTTTCCCGAACCCAGGGAATCCATGAGAAATGAATTCCGCTGGAATCCGGGAAATGCTCGTATACCTATGGATTCGCTGAGCGCTAATCATTGGTCTGACAGGGATGATTATATCCTTCAGAGAACTCAGGTATATGTAGAAGCCGACCTTACTGACAATGTTCTTGTACGCGTAACATTGGAAGCAAACGGCGCTTGGGGTTCTACAGATGGCGACGCAAACGTCAACACTCCTTTAAGGGGCGGAACAGAGAACTGGGATGTCGGGGTTGTTGAAGCATGGCTCCAGATTTCCGAACTCTATTATTCACCTCTTACGCTTAAAGTCGGACGCCAGTATCTTAATTATGGTACGGGTTTAATAATCAGCGATAAGGAAAAATTCTGGAACTTCGATGCTGTTAAAGCGGTTCTTGATTTCTATCCTTGGACGCTGGACCTTATCTACGCGAAACTTGCTGAAAATACGAACAGGGAATTCCAGATTCGTAACAGCGCGACAGCAGCCATTATGGATACCAGGAGAGACTGGGATCTTTACGGCGCTAACCTGAGATATTCTGCTGATTTCTGGAATATTGAAGCTTATATATTCGGAACACAGAATTCGACGGATGTAAACAAGTACTCCAACAGCGCTTTGAGAACAGCTTATACTTCTTATACAAACGGCACGGGCTGGGCAAATGTTCAGGGAAGACTTGTTCCCGCGAACATTTCTCCGACTGTAGTCGGTATTCGTGGCGATGTCCGTCCCGTGGAACAGCTTGATATCTGGGGTGAATTCGCGTATGAATTCGGAAATCGCGGTTCTATAGCCGAATGGGCTGATGGTAATCCTAGAACAATCCAGAACCCGCTCGAAAGTGCAGATTCGATAGAACTTTCAGCGTATGCCATTGACTGCGGTTTGACGTACACTCTGGACTGGACATGGGAACCTGCCATAACGCTTGCATATACATATGCCAGCGGCAGTTCCGACAATGTAACGGAAGATGTTGACAGCGCGGGCAACAGGATCAGAAGCTGGGATAAAGAAAGCCATGCTTTCTATCCTCTGTTTGACTACAACTATTACGGATATGCGTTCTCACCAATGCTTTCCAACATCCACATTTTCAATGCGGCAATCAGCGTTCTTCCTCTTGAGAATGTAGAAATAGTTGTTGACTACTATCACTATGAACAGGCAAAAAATAACCAGTGCGAATTGGGTGCATCAGCCGGCCTTTATCCTGTAGTTGGCAATCCGTTTATGGATAACGGCGGTGTTTCTGCTCCTACCAGCGCGAAGAGCAAAAACCTCGGTGATGAAATCGACGTAACAATCAACTATGACTATTCGGAAGATGTAAGCGTTCAGCTTATCGCCGCTTATTTCATGCCGGGCAGTGCATTCGACGCAACAACGGACTCGAAAGAAATGATAGAAGTACGTGGAGAACTTAAGGTTAATTTCTAACCTGAGTTAAAAAACACCGAAACCCCTCCGGTTCGAAAGAACCGGAGGGGTTTCTTTTATTGACACTCTGAGAATCATCTGCTAATATTCGCAGTGATTTTTTTATGAAAAATGATATAGAAAAAGTGCTGTTTTCAAGCTCCGAAATAGCGGCGAAAATCAGGACGCTGGTTCGCAATGTGCTTAAAGACTTCAGGAACGAAAAAACCCTTGTGATGGTCGCTCTTTTAAAAGGCAGTGTGTTCTTTCTGGCGGATTTGATAAGGCAGATTAACCGGCCCGTCGAGTTTGATTTCATCGGGACCTCGAGTTATGAGGGAAGTACTGTTTCGAAGACTTATGTGGAAATATACAAGGATTTGACTTTTGAGGTAAAAGGCAAATCGGTAATCCTGGTGGATGATATACTCGACACGGGCAAGACCGCTAAAATCGTCAAAAAACATCTGCTTGATAAGGGAGCGAAAGAGGTAAAATTGTGCGTGCTTCTCGACAAGCCGGCAAGAAGGGAAGTGGATATAAAGGCGGATTACGCGGGTTTTGAGATAGATGATGTATTTGTTGTCGGTTACGGCCTTGATTTTAAGGATAAGTACAGAAACCTGCCGTACATAGCGGTGCTGAAGAAAAAACATTATAACTGAATTTCCGGTTGCCCTCTCGTCTAATGGTAGGACGGCTGACTCTGGATCAGCTGGTCGTGGTTCGAATCCACGGGGGGCAGCCAAATTTTTGCTCTGCAAAAATTTGGCAGAGCATTAGAACATTGGAACATTAGAGCAATAGA
>JAQUNG010000031.1:10332-17549 GCA_028717725.1 bacterium
TTTTTAAATTCTCTTCGAAAAAATATGTCCCGCGTGTTATAATCCATATATGATATTCACACTGTTTATTTATAACCTTGTTCTGGCGCTGGTAATCATCGCGCTTGCCATACCCCTGTATATGGAAAAAATACATATTAACCGCTGGTATGGGGTAAGGCTTCCGAAATCTTATGAATCCGAGCAGAACTGGCTTAAAATAAACAAATTATGGGCGAAAAAAGCTTTTCTCTGGTCTTCTCTCTATATACTCGCGGATGTGATTATTTACGCTGTCAGCATTTTCCTGACTCCGGAAAATGAACTTATATTCGTTCTCTTATTTTCCCTGCTGCCCGTTTTGATAGCGGCTATGCTGTTTATAGCGGCAATTATTGTGTCGTCAAAAATGATAATTTAGCGTGTTGTTTTATTCTTGCCGGTATATTTTATTTGAGAGTATAAGACATGAAGAAAATGATTGTTATAGTTGACGATGAGCCGGATATACTTGAACTTGTCGCGCTGCATCTTAAGAAATCCGGTCTTGAGACAAAATGTTTTTTGGAACCCGAAAGTTTCCTGAATTTTATTCGATCCCGGAAACCCGACCTTATTGTTCTTGACCTTATGCTTCCCCACACGGACGGTTTTGATATATGCAAAAAGCTTAAAAGAGATGAAAATTTATCCGATGTTCCGGTTATAATGCTTACGGCCAGGGGGGAAGACACCGATAAAATACTCGGGCTTGAGCTTGGCGCCGACGATTATGTGACAAAGCCCTTTTCTCCGAAAGAGCTTGTCGCGAGAGTGAAAGCCGTGCTTAGAAGAACCGAAAAAGGAGAAAAGACACGGGATGATATTATACATATCGGCGGAATTATGGCTATTAACCCGGAAAAATATCAGGTTGCGGCGGAAAACAGGAAAATAGAGCTTACATCTACCGAGTTCAAGATATTAATGCTTCTGGCGTCAAAACCGGGCCGTGTTTTTTCCCGCGAGCAGATACTGGACCATCTCTGGGGCAGTGAAAAAGCGGTTGTCGACAGGACGATAGACGTCCACATAAAAAACCTGAGGGAAAAACTGGGCAGCGCCGGCAGCCTTATTAAAAATATGCGCGGAGTCGGATACAAAATAGAAGAATGAAAAAACCTATCTTCCTTAAACTATTCATAAGTTACGTCATACTTATTGCTCTGTTCTCGTTCCTGATGCTTTTTATTTCCTTCCGGATAGCCAAAAAGAATTACATAGACACTCTTACTGCAGACCTCGGGAAAATCTGCATTTCGCTCGAGGATAAGGTGTTAACGCTTGTAAAATCAAAGCGCGAGAAAGAACTAACCCGCATGGTAAGGGAATTATCCCCGAAAATCGCTACCAGGATTACGGTTATTGACGGCAACGGCGTTGTGGTTGCGGATTCCGAAGAGGACCCTTCCGTTATGGAAAACCATAAGAACAGGCCTGAATTGAAAAAAGCGTTAAAAGGCAGGGAGGGAACGTCCATACGGTTCAGTTCTACCGTTAAGGAGGAAATGCTGTATGTGGCAGTCCCCGTGGAGGAAAACGGCGAGGTCATTGCTGCGATAAGGGCGAGCCTGTTTCTTAAAGACATTAAAGGCATTCTGGCTGATTTAAGGAAAAGGACGATAGAGGTGACTTTGCTTATCGGGTTGATCGCCCTTATTTTCAGTTCGATATTTTCGGCGAGGATAGTCAAACCCGTGAAAGAACTGTGCCGCGCGGCCGGCAGGGTCGCTTCGGGTGATTTCAGCTCGAAGGTGATCCTGGACAGGGATGATGAATTAAAAGACCTGGCAGTGAGCTTTAACCATATGACTGACCAGATAAAAAGCCTGTTCCAGCAGTTGACAGGGCAGAAGGATGAACTGGATAACATAATAGCGTCCATAACGGAAGGGCTTTTAGTGCTTGGTGTTGACGGGAAAATTCTCCTCGCGAACCAGACGTTTAAAAAAATTATAGGCGCGGAAAAGTTTAAAGGCAGCTTTTACTGGGAGATAATAAAAGAACCGGATTTTGCGGAACTGGTAAAAATTATTTCCGGCGAGAGGAAAAATATTTCGAAAGAGATTTTACTGAAAAACCGGACATTCCTGTGCAATGCGGCTTTCCTTGAGGCAAAGGAGGAGATTGTCATAGTGTTTTACGATTTGACACAGATCAGGGAGCTTGAAAAGATTAAAAAGGATTTTGTGATAAATATTTCTCACGAACTCAAGACACCCCTTACGTCAATCAAAGGTTATGTGGAAACGATTGAAGAAGATCCATCCGGGGAAAATATGAAATATCTGGGTATTATCAAAAGAAACACGGAAAGGCTTATAAATATCGTCAAGGACCTGCTTATGCTTGCCGAACTTGAAGAGGGAAAAGAAAAATTTGAGTTTAAAAAAGTGAATATTACCGACCTACTTGAAAATGTGGCGAAACTGTTTGAGCCCAAAGCAAAATCCAAAAATATAGAATTTGAAATCTGTTTGCCCGAAAAGAAAATTATTCTGACAGCTGATTCTTTCAAGATAGAACAGATGCTCATAAACCTTGTGGATAACGCCGTTAAATATACCGATGAAGGTTCCGTAAGGGTTTCCCTCAGGGAAGACGGCAGGAACGTGTATGTTGAGGTGGCGGACACCGGAATCGGGATAAAAACGGAAGATATCCAGAGGATATTCGAAAGGTTTTATGTCGCGGATAAGTCCCGCTCAAGAATGCTCGGCGGGACAGGACTCGGACTGTCGATAGTGAAACACATCGTTCTCCAGCATAACGGCGATATAAAAGTTTCGAGCGCTCCTTCAAAAGGAACCAGATTCAGCGTTGTTTTGCCTTATAACCCCGCGTAAGTTGTTTTTTCGGGTTCTTTTTCCCCGAAGTTCGAAAAATTAACCAAAAATTAACAAATCATTTATACCCTCTTAATTATCTCCGTGTAAAAATACGGGCGTGTTCTTTAATTCATTTTTTCTTTTTAGGGGAAAATGGGCGAAAAGGAGGTGTAAAAAACGGATAGCCCGGCCCCGTCGGGAAAAATGTTCATACGGATAGACGCGCCGGGAAAAAGCGAAATTAACATTATCTGAAAACGGGTGTTTTTACTTAAGGGGAGATAAATCAAGATGAAAAAACTGTTATTTGTAGTTGCCGTTGCTCTTTCGGTTTTGACCGGGACGGCGGCAGTTAAAGCAGGTGAAATAGATTTGCTGGTTGACAAGCTTGTGGAAAAAGGGATTCTTACAAGAGGAGAAGCTCAGCAGATAATAACCGAAACACAGGAAGAAGTAAGAAGGGAAGTAGCTTCAATGGAAGCCCCGGGTCTTCCTAAATGGGTTCAGAAAATGAGTTTTAAAGGCGACCTGCGTTTGCGTTACCAGTGGACAAAGAGGGAAACGAATCCGGGTGTTCCGCAGGTTGAAAGAAATCGAGGACGGTACCGTTTGAGATTTGGCGTTGAGACCTATGTAGTCGATAATGTGTCGGTGGGTTTCGGTGTTGCCACCGGGGACGGGGATCCGCGCTCGACCAACCAGACTTTCACAAACTCGTTTGAAAAACCCAGTATCAGATGGGATTATGCTTACGCAAAGTATTCGCCGGCAGACTGGATAACTTTTATAGGCGGTAAGATGCAAAATCCCCTCTGGCGGCCTACGGACCTTGTATGGGATACGGATATTACGCCCGAAGGCGGAGCCGTTCAGTTCAAACACGGGATCTATGACAATCTAGACTTTTATATAAATGCGGGATTATTTGTTTTGGACGAATCTGCGGGAGATGAGGCGGATCCGCTTCTTTACGCGATACAGCCGGGATTCAAATGGAAACCTATGGATAAAGTCACGTGGAATACGGCGGGTGTTTTTTATGGGACATCGGGCGTGAAAGGTAAAGTGCTCAATTATTCCGCCAACACAAATAAAAGAAGGCCTAATGGGGGCGCCGGCGGGCTTGCGTATGATTACGATACCATCGGCGTAAGTTCAGAAATCGTTTTCGATAACCTGTTTGACCTTAATCTGCCCCGGTTGGCGTTCGTCGGGGAATATTACAATAACATAGATGTTTCCGATGAAGATTATGCCTGGATTATAGGTTTTAAAATGGGTGACGCGAAAGTCGGCAAAAAAGGGCAGTGGCAGGCAAAATATCTTTACAGGTGGCTTTGCCAGGATGCGGTGCTTGATATTCTTCCGGATTCCGACGCATACGGCGGAGCTACGGGCGTAAGAGGCCATGAAGTTGCGCTGGAATATGCCCTTCTGGATAACGTAATTATGGGGTTGGACTATTATCATATGGAGCCCATACATAAAAATTCCGGCGGGCACAGGAACGCGGAAGATCTGTTCCAGGCCGATATACTGTTTAAATTCTAAAAAAGTTGTTTAAGGAGGTTTTTGATAATGAAAAAAATAATGTATATATTGGCGGGTTTGGCGCTTACGCTCTTTCCCCGTAATTCTTTCGCCGGTATCACGATTAAAGGTTCGACTACCGTTCTTCCCATCGCGCAGGCGGCGTCGGAAGAATTTATGGACCAGAATCCTGATATCGATATTTTTGTCCAAGGCGGAGGTTCCGGCGTCGGGATGTCTTCTCTTGTTGATGGGACATGCGACATTGCGGACGCTTCGAGAGCTATCAAGGATAAGGAACTTACGCAGGCGGCGGCTAAAGGAGTCAAACCGAAAGCACATGTTGTCGCGATGGATGGTATAGCCGTTATTGTTAACGCTAAAAACGGCATCGCAAATCTTACTGTTGGACAGTTGAGGGATATTTACACGGGTAAAATTTCCGATTGGGCTCAGGTAGGAGGGACGGAAGGGAAAATCGTCGTGGTATCAAGGGATTCTTCGAGCGGCACATACGAAGCTTTTAATGAACTGGCGTTGAAGAAAGAGAAAGTAAGGAATGACGCCCTTTTGAGCGCGTCCAACCAGGCGGTTGTTACGACTGTCGCCAAGACGCGCGGCGCGATCGGATATGCGGGCCTCGGTTATTTGAGCGGGGATGTAAAAGCGCTGATGGTCAACGGCATTGAATGTTCAAAAGACACGGTGTTGTCGGGAGAATATCCTCTTGCAAGGCCTCTCTTCATGTACACAAACGGGAAACCTTCGGGAGATGTCAAAAGTTTCATCGATTTTGTGTTGAGTTCCGAGGGCCAGGCTATTGTAGAAGAGCAGGGTTTTGTCGGTTTAAAATAAAGTTAACCTCCATAAGTTGCCCGGGGCTTCAGGTACGGTCCCGGGCAATGGTTGTTATAATAGGGTTCTTATGTTTAGAGAAAAGGTATATAAATCGGTGTTCCTGGTGCTGGCGTTTGCCTCTCTGCTTTTTCTGATAGGCATTATGGTGGTGCTTTTCTTAAATGGCCTGCCGATTTTTAAAGAAGCGGGTATATTTAATTTTCTGTTCGGAAGAAACTGGTATCCTACGTATGAACCACCCGAATTCGGCATCCTGCCGCTGGTACTCGCGTCGTTAATGGTGACATTCGGAGCATTGTTGGTCTGTGTCCCTCTTGGTGTTGGCAGCGCGTTGTATCTGAATGAACTTGCAGGCCGCAGGCAAAAGGCCGTGCTTAAACCCGTCATAGAAATACTCGCGGGGATTCCTTCGATTGTTTTCGGGTTTTTCGGAATGCTTATTGTTGCGCCTTTGGTCCAAAGAGTTTTTAACCTTCCTGTCGGGCTCACCGCTTTTACGGGCAGTATTATTTTGGGCATTATGGCAATACCGACGGTTTGCAGTATATCCGAAGACGCGTTGAGTTATGTCCCGAAAAGTTTTCGCGAGGCATCGTTTGCTCTCGGCGCGAACAGATGGCAGACTCTTATTAAAGTCGTTATTCCCGCCGCCGGTTCGGGCATATCTACGGGGATAATCCTTGGCATGAGCAGGGCAGTCGGCGAAACAATGACGGTTTTAATGGTAACGGGCGGCGCGGCGGTAATGCCCAAATCGTTTTTTATACCCGTCAGGCCTATGACGTCTACCATCGCCGCTGAAATGGGAGAGGCTGTTATTGGAAGTTCCCATTTTCACGCGCTTTTCGGCATAGGGCTTGTTCTTTTTATGATAACGTTTATTTTTAACATTATTGCGGAGATAGTCAGCAGAAGGTTCCGCGTTAAACTCGGGCTTGGAAGATGAAAAAATTAATTGAAAAATTAGGCTTTTTCCTTTTGTTTTTATGTATGGCGGTCTCACTGTTTTTTCTGGGAAGCATATTATATTTTATAATTTCAAAAGGTTTTAGTGTTATAAACTGGGAATTTCTTACCCGGGTTCCGAAAAAAGCGATGACAGCGGGAGGGGTGGCGCCTGCTATAGTCGGGACGTTTTATCTGACTATGGGTTCGATGCTGTTCGCTCTTCCCCTGGGATTGGCATGCGCCATTTATCTTTGTGAATACAGCCCGAAAAATTATGTTGTTAACATAATAAGGATGAGCATAAATAACCTGGCGGGAGTGCCCTCTGTCGTGTTCGGGCTTTTCGGCCTCGCGGTTTTTGTGAAATTTTTTAGTTTCGGGGTATCTATGCTGTCCGGCGCCCTGACCCTCGGGATAATGGTTCTGCCCAATATAATATCCGCGTCCCAGGAAGCGCTTCTCGCGGTTCCCCAGTCATACCGTGAAGCGTCCCTCGCGTTGGGAGCGACACACTGGCAGACCATCAAAAAAGTGGTTCTTCCTACGGCGATGCCGGGGATTCTGACCGGAGTGATTTTAGGCATAGGGAGAGTGGCCGGGGAAACCGCGCCGATACTTTTTACAGCGGCGACGTTTTATATGAGAGGTTTTCCTAAATCCGTTTTTTCGGAGGTAATGGCCCTGCCTTACCATATATATGCCCTTATGACAGAGGGAACCCATCCGGAGAAACAGACCGAAATAGCTTACGGCTGCGCTTTCATATTGTTGGCGCTTGTTCTTCTTATATCTTCGGCCGCGATAATAATAAGGCAAAGACAGAGGAAATATTATGGATAAAAACAACATAAGAATGAAATGTGAAAGGGTTAGCTTTTACTACGGCAGGAAACGCGCGATAGAAGATATTGACCTTGATATATACAAAAACAGCGTGACCGCTATCATAGGGCCGTCGGGCTGCGGCAAATCAACGTTGATACGGCTTTACAACAGGATGAACGACCTTATCCCCAAAACAAGGGTTGAAGGTAA
>JAQUNG010000032.1 GCA_028717725.1 bacterium
AAGAGGCATCGCCTTTATCAGGACGAAGACTCGTTTAATATCCGCAATATGAGCGAGATACAGGATGTGATATCGAGCACTACCAAAACGATGACTGTATTGTTAGGCTGTATCGCCGCAATATCGCTTCTGGTCGGAGGTATAGGGATAATGAACATTATGCTTGTTTCCGTTACGGAGAGGACGCGCGAGATAGGGCTCCGTAAAGCGATAGGCGCCCGCAGAGCGGATGTAATGATGCAGTTCCTTATCGAAGCGATTGTAATGTCGTTGACCGGCGGCCTGCTCGGAATAATTATCGGGGCGGGAACGGCGGTTTTGCTGTCTGTTGTTGCCGGTTGGACGACAAAAGTCTCCACGTATTCCGTTATTCTCGCCACCGCGTTTTCTATAATTGTCGGAATTGGGTTTGGTCTGTGGCCCGCCAAAAGAGCCGCTGAGCTTAATTCCGTAGACGCTTTGAGATATGAATAATTCCGCAGATGTGTTATAATTAACGGCAATTTATGGAAAATATGATAGCCCCAGATAAAAAAAGATACAGATTAAGGATTGTCATTCCGGCTTATCCCGCGTTCAATATTTATTCGTCCATAGCGAGAAGGACTACGGCTTTGGGCCCCGTGTCGGTGGCAAGCGCCGTCAATGAGATGGAAGGGTGGGACGTCGAAGTCATAGACGAAAACAATCTCAGACTTTACGGTCCCAGAGGCAAGGATACGGGCGCGGATCACGATTTTCTGCAGAATTTGAGGTTTGCCGATGTAGCGGGTTTTTACGGCGGGTTGACAAGCACGATTCCCAGAGTCTATGAATTGGCTGAATTTTACAAGAAGCAGGGTTCGGTGACAGTTGCCGGCGGCCAGCATTTTATGGGAGAAAACATTGCCGAAGCGCTGAACTCTTCCATAGATTATGTTGTTATAGGCGAGGGAGAGGAAACTATCAAAGAGCTTCTGCTGGCATTGAGGGGAAAAACGGATATAAGCGAAGTCAGGGGTATAGCTTATCTTAAGGAAGGCAGGGTATTTTTTACCCCGAAAAGAGAACCGATAACGGATTTCGACAAATTGCCGATTCCCGATTTTGCTCTTGTCCGCTATGCTAAAATAAAACTTTACCCCGTTGAGAGAATTCGCGGCTGTGGAATGGATTGCGAGTTCTGCACCGTTAAAGGAAAACCGAGATATTCTTCCCCGGAACGTATGCTTGAACAAATCAGTTATCTTGTGGAAACAAAAAACGCCCGGGATTTTTTTGTCGTGGATGACCTGTTCGGGCAGCAGCGCAATGAAACAATTCGCTTCTGCAAGATGCTCAAGCAATACCAGAAGAATACAGGAAAAAGGCTTGATCTTGCCGTCCAGATTCGCCTTGACAAGGCGAAAGACACGGAACTTCTATCCTCTATGCGCGAAGCGGGTATCAGTTCAGTTGCAATAGGGTTTGAGTCTCCTATCGAAGAAGAATTGAAGGCGATGAAGAAATCTATAACCCCCGGGGATATGCTGTCCCTGGCGGAAATATACCGCAAGATGGGTTTTTTGATACACGGGATGTTTATATTCGGTTATCCGATGAAACGGGACGTAAAGTTCGGGATGTCTTCGGAGGAGAGGATAAAAAGGTTCAGGATATTCATCAAAAAAGCGCGTCTCGATACCATCCAGATTATGATACCAGTGCCTTTGCCGGGAACGGAACTCCGGGCAAGACTTGCGGAACAGAACAGGATATACCCGCTGGAAGATGTCGGCTGGGAATTTTATGACGGCAATTTCCCTTTATTTGAGCCGGATGTCCCGTTGACCGCCGAGGAGATGCAGAAGTCCGTCAAAAAGATAATGGGAACGTTTTACCAGTTTAAATATATGTTTATGATAGGGCTTCATATATTTTCTTTTCCGTCCATAATTTTCTTCCTGCACAATATCAAGCGGGGGTGGAGAAGGTGGTACCGCTACTGGAGAAGCCATTCTATAAGGTTCGGAGGGTGGTTTATATTGAAAGGATGGATGTCCGATTTCAAAAAAGGATCTTTTTCGGAAAAACTCAAGTCGGCAAAAGACCATCTGGACGTCGGACATATGAACCGCGGCAATTCCTGAGATATCTTCTTTCCCTTCGTTACGGAAAAACATAAAAATAACTTGCAAACGAATTCAGGATTGATTATTAATATATTGGTATTTTTTTAAATTAATATATGAATCCATTGCGGGAATATTATTGGAAGAAATGATTGAGACTCCCTATTATCTCATCGATGAGCGGAAACTGCTCAAAAACCTGAAGATAATCAAGCGCATCAGAGACTGTTCCGGCGCCAAATCCGTCCTGGCACTCAAGTGTTTTTCAACATGGAGTGTCTTCAGCCTGATGAAGAAGTATATGGACGGGACTACCTCAAGCTCGCTTTACGAAGCCCGCCTCGGATATGAGAAATTCGGGAAAGAAGTCCATGCATACTGTGTCGGTTATAGCGAAAAAGAAATAAAAGAACTGGCCAAATTCTCCGACAAGATAATTTTCAATTCCGTTTCGCAGTTAAAAAGGTTTCGAGCCTATGTTAAGGGATGTGATGTCGGCATAAGGATAAATCCCGGAGTGAGTTATTCCCATTTTGATCTTGCGGATCCGGCGCGCAGGTATTCGCGCCTGGGCGTTGCGGGCAGAAAAGAACTTTCCGGAGTTATAAGCTTCATAAACGGCGCTATGTTTCATTTTAACTGTGAGAACGATAACTTCGGGGATTTTTCGGGCAATCTCGATTATATAAGCCGTGTGTATGGGGATATACTGAAAAAGCTCAGGTGGGTAAGTCTTGGCGGCGGATATTATTTTTCGAAAGAAGGTTATCCTCTTGATAAATTCTGCGGCCGGCTGAAAGAATTCGCGGGACGCTTTGGAGTTCAGGTTTATCTTGAGCCGGGGGAAAGCGCTGTCACGCAGTCGGCCGAACTTGTCACGAAAGTCGTGGATATCGTCCGCAATGATGTTGATATAGCGATAGTTGACACCTCTACTGAAGCGCATATGCTCGATCTGCTTATTTACAGGCAGTCTGCCAAAGTGAAAAACTCGGGAAAAAGAAAATATAAGTATATGATTGCCGGGCGCTCATGTCTTGCCGGTGATGTTTTCGGGACATATAGTTTTAAATCCAGGCTCAGAATCGGAAGCGTAATAAGGTTTTCCGATGCCGCGGGTTACACAATGGTTAAAAAGAACTGGTTTAACGGGCTTAAGATGCCATCAATAGTGGTCAGGCGGCTTAACGGCAAAATGGATGTGGTCAGGAAATTTACTTATAAAGATTTTGTGGATGACTTATAATGTGAAGTTTCGTCGCCGGCATTCCGAAGGAATATGACGGGATAGTAAAGGAGATATAAGGGATGAAGAAGAATGTTTTAATTGTGGGAGCGGGTGGAGTAGCCCATGTGGCTGCCCATAAATGCGCTATGAATAATGATGTTCTCGGCGATATCTGTATCGCTTCAAGGACTAAAGAAAAATGCGATAAGATTATCGAGAGCGTAAAAAGGAAAAAACACCTTAAAGACAAGTCAAAAAAACTGTATTCGAAGCAGATAAACGCCCTTGATATTCCCGCGACGGTAAAACTGATAAAAGATACCGGCTCTGAAATCGTTATCAACCTCGCGCAGGCTTATGTGAATATGTCCCTGCTTGAGGCATGCATCCAGGCGGGAGTCGCCTATATGGATACGGCGATACACGAAGAACCCAATAAAGTCTGCGAAGACCCGCCCTGGTATGCTAACTATGAATGGAAACGCAAAGATAAATGCAAGGCGAATAATATCACCGCTATACTCGGAGCGGGATTCGACCCGGGAGTAGTCAACGCTTACTGCGCGCTTGCGGTGAAACATTACTTTGATAAGATAGACACCATCGACATAATGGATGTTAACGCAGGCAACCACGGGAAATATTTCGCGACAAACTTCGACCCCGAAATAAATTTCCGCGAGTTCAAGAAAGTCTGGACGTGGATAGACCGCAAATGGGTTATGGAGAAAGTCCATTCAATAAAGATGATGTATGATTTTCCGGTCGTCGGGGAACAGCCGGTTTACTTAAACGGCCATGACGAACTTCACTCCCTTTCAAAGAACATCGATGCGAACAGCATCCGTTTCTGGATGGGTTTCGGCGACCATTACATAAATGTGTTTACCGTTTTGACGAACCTGGGCCTGACTTCAGAGAAGCCGATTAAAACAGCTGAGGGAGTTGAAGTCGTGCCTCTGAAAGTGCTTAAGGCGATTCTGCCCGACCCGTCGTCTCTTGCCCCTGACTATACGGGCAAGACCTGTATAGGCAATTATGTGAAAGGCGAGAAGGACGGCAAGCGCAGGGAAATTTTTATTTATAACACCTGCGACCATGCCGAGTGTTACAGGGAAGTGGAATCGCAGGCGATTTCTTACACGGCCGGGGTTCCGCCGGTTGCCGCCGCGATGCTTATTGCAAAAGGCCTGTGGGATGTAAAGACCATGGTAAACGTGGAGGAACTTGACCCTGACCCGTTCATAGAAATACTGAACAAAATAGGGCTTCCTACGCTGGTTGAAGAACACCCGAAACCTCTTCCTGAGAGCAAAAGAGTGCGGTAATAATAAAAGCGGAAAAATTCCGCTATAATATGATAGCAAAAAATATAACCCTTCGCGAATACACCCGCGGAGGGTTTTTTTATTAATTTTTATTCCAACGACATTACGCTGTCGTTAAAGCGTGTTAGTATAACGCAAAAAAGGTATATCCTTGAGAAGAAATGCTGTTATAGCCATTCTTGCGGTGTTGTTAACCTTGCTGTGTGCGGGTTCCGTTGCTAAAGCGAATTTGAGGCTGGAAAGGCCGAAGTCCAAACCCGGAGAAGCTGATTTTGAAGAAAAAAGGACGCCTGAAGATACTATTGATCTGATTATTTGTAAATTAGAGGAAGATCCCTATAACTACAAGCACTATAAGAACTTGGCAATTATTTTTCAGCGAATGGGAAATTATGAGATGATGTTGAAATCATTAGAATATACTGTGGCGTATCTACCCGATGACTATAAAGATAAAGATGTTATCTACGGAAGACTTGCCTTGGCTTATCTGCTTAACGACCGTATTGTCGAGGCTAGAATCTGGATTAACAGGGCGGACGAAGTAAACCCCGATAATGTAGATAACAGGTGGATATCGGTTTGTTGCAATATTTTAAGATTGAATTATAAGGAAACAGCGTGTGAACTCAAAAGAGTTAACGAACTGCTGGATGATGAAAACGAAAAGGATATGTATCACTATGCGTATTGGTATGCATCCGAAGTTAGTTCCGACAAGGAACATATAATAAAAATATTTCAGGAAGTTGTCAAACTTGAGCCTGATAACGCCAAAGGATATAGAGCGTTGGCAACCGCAGTAAGAAATTCAGACCTGCCGAATATAAAGAAAAACTTTGATCTGATTATGAGTTGCTATGATAAATCCATTGAATTGGATCCGGATTATATACTTACGTATGTAAGCGTAGCTAACTTTTATATGCTTCTTTATAAAGAGTATGGGGAAAAGGATTATTACGAAAAGGCTTTGGAGTACTTTCAAAAAGGATATGAAATCCATTCTGAGAGTGAAAGGCTTGCTTATGCGGAAGGTGTATTTCATTTTTATACAGGGAATAATGATAAAGCGATCGAATGCTTGGAATTCGCTTATGAAAAGGGTATATGTGTTCATGATGCTTTAAGCTTAGCCTATAATGCAAAGGCCTATAATTATTATAAGTCCGGTGAAAATCTGGAGGAGGGGCTGAAATTAATAGAGCTGGCGATAGCCTTAAATCCTGACGATGGTATTATAATCGGCACAAAAGCCGAGTTGCTTTATAAAACCGGAAGATATGAAGAGGCGTATCAATGTATAAAAAAAGCGATAGAGCTTGAACCGGATGACAAGGAAATACAGGAAGATATGGCAATGATTGAAGAGGCCTTAAGCAAAAAAAGGAGAAAACACTATGATGGGCGACGATGAAAATGATGATTTGATGGGTGATTTTCTTGAATACGATATAGGTATGGGCTCGAATATCATAACATGTCCTGATTGCGGGGCCGAAATACCTGTCAGCCTTCTTCTTGATGATGAGGTTGAATGTCTTTCGTGCGGCAGAAAAATCAAAAGAAAGTAAAAAAAGGAGAGGTTTTATTAATATGGTAAAAAAAATTATTTATTTTCCGATTTTGTTTTTTTGTTTTTCGCTGAATGTTTCTGCGGAAATTGAACCTGGATTCATGTATCAGGGGAAACCCATTCACCCGGGATTACTCCAGGAGTTCGAAAGCTGGTATTCGGATGGAGGGCTTCCCACAACAATTTCCGTGGATATAAGCGCTTCGCATGGGAATGAGTATAACGATTCCGATGTTACGGTTGAAGATAACGGCTATGTCGTATATCAGGAAGATGATAGCCCTGAGTATTTCTACTATAAATGGCTCGGGAAGTTGAATAATGGGCTCCATGTGCTTATAACCGGTTCGAGTGGGGGCGGCTCCGGAGTTTTTAAAAATGTTTATTTTGTCCGCTTCGATACCGATACGGGTTACACCCCCGAAGGTGAAAAATACAGCCGCCGGCTTATGACAATTGTCCGCATCTGTCCCTTGGGCGACAGGGACGATGGCGATGTAACGCTCCTTCCCGAAGAGAACAAAGTCATACTCGGCAAGTCAAAATACAGATCTGAAGCTGTGATATTGAAGTTTTAACAGTTATTTTCTCAACACGCCTTTTTTGAGTCACAAAAAATAATTATACTGGCGACATTATGATGTCGCTGGGGTGTGTTACTATTTTCCCAAAAACGGAGGGTAGTATGTACTTAAAAAGCAATGGATACTTCATTCCTGGGACAGAAAAAGAGAATAAGCTCTGCCGGGTTTGCAACGCTGTGTGTATTGTCAGGAGAAATGTTTACGGTCCGGTAAGTTTTATCTCTGCTTTGGCAAAAAAGAAGTCGGGATAGATTAGTAGCATATCAGCATATGTAAAACAATATTTTGACGTATATCTAAAAATGCCACATAATATGCTTATTAAAAAGAGGCGTTACCGCGGGACGGAACCCTTTGGATAGCCTCTTATCGTAATTCATTAAGAGATATATCATATGTGGAAATGTTGTCAAAAGCTAAAATCTTAAAAAGTGAAAAATTAAATGGTAAAGATTAAATATTTTATATATCTATTGTTTGCTTTTTCCTGCGCGCCGGCTTTCGCTTTGCCGCGGAATATTTCCATAGAGGTGGAATTTAAACAGTCGGGCGAGGGCGTGCAGTATTCCAAGAATAAGATTGTAGTACGCAACCAGACAAGTTCGAACTACACAAAACAGTATGTTATGGTTACCGACGGGCTTACTGCTTCCATCAGGGTAGGACAGGATGTGCCGTTCGCCGATTATTACATAGATTATTTTTACCGGTACGGGTATATAGTGTCTAAAGATATAACATTTAAAAAAGTCGGCACAAGCCTGAAGGTTACGCCTAAGATAAAGGGTAGTCTTATAGAAATAGAACTTGTGCCCGAAATAAGCGCTGTTATAGATAAGAAAAAACAGGTTATAGATGTAAAAACCCTTTCCACCACTGTGATGGCGGTTGACGGACAGCCCATTTCCATAGGCGGCCTTATTCAGGATAAGGATTTTTCCGGGACGTTTTTTAAATCGAGCAGGTCATCGAGTCTTGATATCGTATTGACTCCGAGGATAATGAAATAATAGGGATAGTTATGAGCGGCGAAGCGCTTTTAGTAAAAAACTTGAGGAAAGTCTATGGTGATACGGTTGCGGTGAATGATATTTCATTCAAGGTGGACCGCAATGAGATTGTTGGCCTTCTCGGGCCGAATGGCGCGGGAAAAACAACGACTATAAATATGATACTCGGTATACTTCAGCCCACAAGTGGTTCCATAACCATAGATGATATGGATATCAACCTTAACCGCTCCGAAACCCTGAAACGCACCAACTTTGCCGCCGTTTACGCGGATTTGCCCGGTAACCTAACGGTTTACCAGAACCTTCATATTTTCGGTCTTTTATACGGCGTTGAAGATGTTATGAACCAGATAGATTTACTTATAGAACGATTTGACCTCAAAAAATTCCGCAGTACCAAGTGCGGCGTGCTTTCTTCGGGCGAGCAGACACGAGTCAACCTTGCCAAAGCTATGATAAACAATCCGGACCTGCTTCTGCTGGATGAGCCCACCTCGTCTCTTGACCCGGCTGTGGCGCGCGATATCCGTTCTAATATATGCGAGTTTGTCGCCGGCAGGGGATGCGGAGTATTATGGACGTCCCACAATATGTATGAAGTGGAAATCGTCTGCGACCGCGTTCTTTTCCTTTCGCGCGGGAAAATACTTCTGAAAGGCGACCCGAAAACACTGCCACGCGAACACGGCGAAGAAAGCCTTGAAAACCTTTTTATCAAGGTTGCGCGCGAGCCGCTTTCTCTGGAAGGAATGTGACTATGGATTTCAAGCGTGTATGGGCTATAGTCTTAAGGCAGTTTTATCTGATGCGCACAAGCACCACGCGTATTTTCCCGCTGTTTATCTGGGTGGCGGTTGATATTATCCTGTGGGGTTTTTTGACGCGTTATCTGAATTTGGTATCGGGCGCAGATTTTAATTTTGTTCCCGCTTTGCTTGGCGCGGTCCTGCTGTGGGATTTCTTTATCCGGATAATGCAGGGCGTGACAATGGCTTTTTTCGAGGATGTGTGGTCGCGTAATTTCATCAACGTATTCTCAACGCCTATTTCGATATATGAATACGTGGCGGGGCTTGTAACTTCCAGCATAGCGACAAGCACTGTGGGTATTGTCGTTATGTTTTTTCTTGCCATTGTGGTATTCGGGCTCTCCTTTTTCAGTTACGGGATAGTGATTGTCCCGATACTCTTGATCCTTTTTATGTTCGGGATTGCCCTTGGCATCGCCGCCAGCGCCCTTGTCCTGCGTATGGGACCCGCGGCGGAATGGTTTATCTGGCCGATACCGGCCATAATCTCACCGTTTGCCGGAGTTTTATATCCTTTGTCCGTTCTGCCGCAGTGGATGCAGGTCGTATCGAAAATCCTCCCGCCGTCTTACGTTTTTGAGGCGCTTCGCGCGGTTGTCGCGGGTAATCAGATTTCATGGATGTCATTGCTGGTAAGTTCTGTTCTTGCCGTCATATATATTCTGCTGGCGTGTCTGTTTTTTGCCGGTACATATAAGCGTGCTGTACGCACAGGGCTTATCGCGCGCTACAGCGCTGAAAGCTTGAGCTAAGATTCTGGTAAAGGAGAAATAATTTGCCGACCGTCATAAAACAGCCGACGTTGTTCGATAAACTCTCAATACTTTCGCGCGATTCCCAGTACGACCTCGCGTGCGCGTGCGGCACTAATGACTATGAGCGCAGGGTCCGCTCGAGAGACGACAGGTGGATTTACCCTGTCACCACGCTTGCAGGCAGGACGACTTATCTTTTTAAGATCCTTCTCTCTAACGAATGCGTTAACGACTGCAAGTATTGCCCTCTCCGCGCGGGTATGGACCCCCGGCGCTGCCGCCTGAAACCCGAAGAGCTGGTAAAGGTTTTCTTCGATTATTACCGCGAAGGGAAGGTGAGCGGCCTTTTCTTAAGCAGCGGCGTAATAGGCACGCCGGACAGGACAATGGATTTACTTATCGGTACCGCGTCTATGCTTCGGAGAAGGAACTTCAGGGGATATATCCATCTGAAAATACTGCCCGGGGCGTCCGATGGAGCGATAACGCAGGCTGTTGCCCTTGCTAATGCCGTTTCCCTGAATATAGAAACAGCGGGCGAGGAACATTTCAGACAGCTCTCAAAATCAAAAGATTATACCAATGATATCATCCGGCCGATTAAACTGATAAGCAGTCTTACGCGGAAAGGTTCTCGTTACAGCCACGTGAAACAGACAACCCAGTTTGTGGTCGGCGCGGCGGGAGAAAGCGACAGAGAAATTGTTTCCTATTCGTGGGGACTTTACAGGCGGCTCAATTTTCATCGTGTCTATTTCAGCGCGTATCAGAGAGGGCTTGGAGATCCGGCTTTGGCGGGCGAGAACTCCGCTTTAACTAACGCAGAGATGCTGACGAGGGAACACCGCCTTTATCAGGCAGATTGGCTGATGAGAAAATACGGGTTCAAATCCGAAGAAATACCGTTCAATTCGGAAGGAAACCTTTCTCTTTCAAGAGACCCCAAAGAAACCTGGGCGCTGAACAATACAGATAAGTTTCCCGTTAACGTCAACAAAGCCGATAAATACGAATTGCTCCGTGTCCCCGGGTTCGGCGAGATTACCGTAAACAGGATACTCGCTCTCCGCTCAAGCGGTTACAGGATAAAGCATATGGAGAATATCGGAAAAGTGAATAAACTTCTGAAAAAAGCGGCGGCTTATGTAAGTTTTTAGGTATAATATAAACAGTTCAGATGAAAAAAGAAATCAGACTTAAACCGGCTGTAAAAAACCGAAGGGTATACCCCTCCGGAAAACTTTTAAAAAAGACAGTATTCCCCGACGGATAATAATAAAGACCGAAAATAAAAAAATACTTCGGTGACTTTTTGCGATTTACCAAGCCGTATGGAGAAATATTATTTTAAAACAAATTCGGTAAAATTTAATAATCGCCCCCACCCCTTTTACTTTGAAGGAGAAAAACGATGACAATATTGTTATTCACGGTTTTTATAGCTTTGGGAATATCTTTTTTGTGTTCGGTTATGGAGGCGTGTCTTTTGAGCGTGTCGCTTGCCGATATAGGCCGTTTATCTGAAAAAAAACCGGCGGCGGCAGATATATGGAAACATTTCAAGGATAACATAGAAAAACCGATAACAGTCATACTTATCATCAATACTCTTGCCCATACGATAGGCGCGGCGCTTTCCGGCGCGAAGTTCGAAGCGGTTTTCGGTTCGAAATGGATTATTGTGTTTTCCGTCGCTTTTTCGCTTGTAATGATACAGTGGACGGAGATACTTCCCAAGACTCTGGGGGTAAGGTATAACAGAAAAGTGGCGGCAGTCACCGCTCTGCCGCTGAAATATCTTATACGTTTGTTCACCCCTTTTGTCAGTGTCGTTCACTTCATGAACAGGCCGTTCGAAAGCAAAAAAAGAAATAAAGCGGAATCAACCGCGGCTGAAGAAATATCCGTCCTTGCGCGTTTCGCGGAACTCAATAACATCATAAACAAGGACCAGCAGAGGATCCTTTCCCGGACAGTGAACCTGGCGAACATCAAAGTCAACGATGTGATGGTTCCCAAAGAAGAAATGAAATTCCTTTCAACGGAGATGTCTTTGGCCGAAGCTTTAATCGAGGCTCATATGCATCATCATACGCGGTTTCCTCTAATTAAAGGGAATGATAAAGAGGATGTGATAGGTTATGTGAATTTCAAGGATATTGTCGGCGTCCTGCGGACAAATCCGAAAGACCCGTCTCTTAAAGGAATATGCAGGCCTATACTTGAGACGAAAAGCGATGAGCCGATTCCGTCTGTGCTCGGCAAACTGAAAAAGAGTTACCAGCACATAGCTGTGGTTCGCGACAGGTCCGGAAAAATATCCGGCATTATAACACTTGAAGATATAGTTGAGGCCGTAATGGGTGATAACATAGAGGATGAATACGATATTATGCCTGATTATATTTACAAAATAGCCGATGACAGATATGTTGCGGGCGGCGGTGTGGATTTAAAAAAACTCGGAAATATGCTGTGCAAGAGCGCGCCCTCAGACGAGAAAAATCTTAACCAATGGCTTATAGGGCTTTTCGGCCGGGTGCCGAAAGCCGAAGAGAGAATACGCCACGGCGGCTGTATTTTTACAGCGAGGAAAATACGCCGGTCCAATATCTACGAAGTCATTATACAGACTGATGAAGATGCCTCACAATCAGGCAAAACAGCAGTATAAAAAGCAGAATGGATAACATAGGTTATATAATTTTGTATTTCTGATATAATCCGTTAAAGTTTTAAATAAATAGCCGGCGGCGCAGCAAAGAAGGAATTTATGGAAATAAAAGATCCCATATTAATGTTTTCTTTCATTATGTTTATTCTGCTTGTAGTGCCGATTTTTTCCGCGAAGGTAAAATTGCCGGAAATAGTGGGGCTTATCATTGCGGGAATTATTGTGGGCCCGTATGGATTGGGAATCCTCCGGCTTGAAGGCGCTATGGGGCTTTTTTCCTCCGTCGGGTTGATTTATATTATGTTTTTGGCCGGGCTGGAAATAAACGCGCATGAATTCAGGAGACAGAGGAAATACAGTATCCTTTTCGGTTCCCTGACTTTTTCCATACCGATGCTGCTGGGTATATTCGGAGCGCGCGCGCTGTTCAATTTTTCATGGCCTACAGCCGTTCTTCTGGCGAGTATGTTCGCGTCCCATACTTTGATTTCGTTTCCCATTACCGCCGGACTCGGGATAAGCCGCGAGCGTTCGGTGGTGACGACGGTAGGCGGAACTATAATTACCGATACGGCGGCGATACTTGTCCTGGCTTTTATCGCGGAATACGCGACTGCAAGCCTGACTACTTTTTTTTGGGCAAGACAGATATTTCTGCTGGCAGCCCTGCTCTTTTTTGCCTGGTGGATTTTGCCGAGGACAGCTCAGTTATTTTTGAGGATATTGTCTCCCCGCGGCAAAACCGAGTTTATCTTTATACTGGCACTGGTTTTCCTGACGGCTTATCTGGCTCATCTGGCCGGTGTTGAACCGATAATCGGCGCTTTTTTCGCCGGGCTCGCCTTAAGCCAGATGATTTCGGAGCAGAGTCCTCTGATGAACCGCCTGGAATTTGTGGGCCATACACTTTTTATACCGTTTTTTCTTGTCTCCGTGGGCATGCTTGTAAATCTTCGAGCTTTATTTTCAATCAATGCGGTGTGGGGCATAGCCGTTTTTATGACTATATGCGCCATATCATGCAAATATGCCGCCGGGATGTTATTTGCGCGTATGGTGAAATTTTCGCGCGATGAAGGCCGTTTGATTTTCGGCCTCAGTGTCAACCAGGCCGCCGCTACACTTGCTGCCGTAGTTGTCGGGCTTCGTTTGGGGATTTTTAATGAGCTGATCCTGAACGGGACTATTATAATGATTTTGGCAACATGCATGGTAGGTCCGTGGTTTACCGAAAAATACGCTAAAAGAATAGCTCTCCGTCATATTAAACCGCCCGACCACCTTCAGCATGGAGATGAAAGGATTATGGTCGGAGTCAGCCATGATGAATCGGGCGAATACCTTACGGATGTCGCTTTAAAATTAAGGCCCGTGAATTCTGAGGAACCCCTGTTTCCGCTTCACGTTGTTCAGGATGGAAGCGACTTAGACAGGGGTGTTTCCGCGGGAGAGAAAATCTTGAGCAGGATTGTCGCGCAGGTAGTTTCGGCGAATACGCCGGTCACTCCCATCAGCAGGATAGACGTCAATATTCCCGGAGGCATATTGCATGCTTTAAAAGAATGGCATATTGATACTTTGGTGATGGGTGTCAGCCGTTATGCTTCCAATTTTGAAAGAATTCTGTTCGGTATTTATGACAAAATATCGGAAGAGAGCAGGCAGTTGTTCTTTTTATGCAGGATGACGCATTTCCTGAATATCGATAAGAACATATTTTTTATTATACTTCCGACGCTGGAACTTCATATCGGTTTTAACCGGGCTTTTGAATCCGTTAAAAATCTTGCCGCGGGAAATAAAATACAGCTTCATACGATAGCCGCGCCGGCGACGGTTGCTCATATCAAGAAAGTCTTTAAGAAAGAAATAGGTATGTCCGCGATGTCGTTTGCCGAACTTTCCCGGTGGAAAGAATTTTTTGAATATGTTAAAAATCTGAAACTGCAGGAAAGCGATGCTGTTGTTTTCCTTACCGCGCGCAGGGGAAAACTCGGATGGAGATCTTCGTTCGAACTGTTGTATCGAAACCTCTGCCGCGAATTTCCCAAAAATAATGTTTTCCTGGTCCATCCGTCCGATTCCATGGAAATTCACGGGGAACCTGAAACCTTTGATCCGGGACAGATAGCGAAAAATATCAGGAACCATCCTTTTCTTACGAGGCCGGCAATAGATATTGAAGAGCCGTCTCCCGAAGCCGCGGTCAGGGCTTTGTTGAAATCGCATTTCGGTTCTGAATCCGGGAAGATATCAGAGCTGATAAGAGCATTACAGCCTTTTGATCCTCTGGAACTGACACCGGAAATATTGCTTTTCCATACCCATTTATATAACCTCGAGAAACCGGTTGTTCTTCTGGGAATCAACCATGGGGATTTCAGTTTTCCTCCGTTAAAGAAAAAAAGTCGAGCTTTCTTTGTGCTTGTGAGCCCCAAGGACCAGACGGAACTCCATTTGCAGATGCTGGTTAAAGTGGCCAAGATTGCGAAAGAATTTAAGTGATTTTAATTGAGGGACAGACAGAGATCCGGCCAGCGGCTTGGGCAAGAACCGGGAACAAGTCCTGTAACAGCAATATATCGGAACCTTATGAACCCGAGCTAAAAATAGAGGGGAAAGATTAAGCGATACAGAAAGAAGATGGGTGTGAGATGAGAAAAGTATATCCGTTTATATTGGCATTGATCCTGACTCTTATTTTTATCGGCTGTCGGGATGCTTTCTCGATTAGGGCTGAAAAAAATACCGGGATCGAGCGTACTGTCCCGCGGGTTGAAGCGGTCCCGGTGAAAGAGCCGGAGATGAAGACGATCGGCCTCATCGGCGGTGTAAGCTGGGTCTCTTCTATCGAGTATTACCGCCTTATGAACGAGATGGCCATGGACCGGCTGGGCGGGCTGCATTCCGCGAAGGTGCTGATGTTCTCGATAGAGTTCGGGGAATTCTCGAAACAGGAACGCTTGGCGGAACTCGGGGACTGGAGCGCGATGAGGGAAACCATGATCGACGCCGCCCGGAGACTTGAGCGGGGAGGCGCGGATTTTATCGTGATCGCCTCTAATACGATGAATTCGACTGCCGATGTCATCGAGGAAAACGTCAATATTCCGGTCCTTCATATCGCCGACGCGACCGGACGGAAAGCGAAAGAGAGCGGGATAAAGACAGTGGCCCTCCTCGGCACTTCGTATACCATGGAGCAGGATTTCATCAAAGGCCGCCTGGAGAAAAAATACGGCCTCCGTGTGGTGGTCCCGAACGAAGCCGAACGGCAGTACATTAACGCCGTCATTTTTGACGAGTTGTGCGCCGGCAACTTCCTTGAGACGTCGAAACAGGGATACGTCAGGATAATAGAACGCCTTGTCAGTGAAGAGGGGGCCGAAGGTGTCATACTGGGATGCACGGAGATACCGCTTCTGGTGAAGCAGGAAGACGTGAGCGTACCTGTTTTTGACACGACCGCGATACATGTGGAAGCGGCAGTAGATTACGCGCTGGAATAATAGCAGACGTTTTATAGTAACTGTTTATATATGTAAAGACTGACTAATTCTTAATTTATGGGCAATGAAACAGATGGATGATAATAAAATGCCAACTACAAGAGGATCGAAGGGTTATAATAATTCCGAAAAGCGTCTCTACATAAAAACTTTCGGCTGGCCGATGTCCACCTTATAGACGCACGATGGCAAGCTTGGCGGAAGCGCTGGTAGAATGATCCCACGATGTAATCCTGAGGAGTAAAACGCCTGTCATCCTGAGCCCGAAGGGCGAAGGATCTAAATCACCAACAGATCAAATCCCTATGACTACTCCGAAAGGCGTAGGAATAGGGATTTTTGCTTACGGGTCCTTGGAAGGGGGTGTGGGGTGAGGGTCGGGCGAGGCGCGGGGAGCCAGTGATAGTGGTCAAAAAAAACGATGTCCATGTCCATCACTTTTGGGGTTTGGGCATCTATGGTCAAACCGGCCAAAATAAGCGCCCAGCGTCGGAAAATAGGCGATTTTAGGGGTGTCCTGCGGGCGTCCGGGATGGCCCAAAAAGGAATTAAGGGGACACACAACTTAATTCATTGACAAACTGATTTTATAGACTTAGAATGCAGCATGCCACGCATTGCCAGAATAATAGCCGAGGGTTTTCCTCACCATATTACACAAAGAGGCAACCGCAAACAAAAAGTTTTCTTTTCTGAAAACGATTACCGGGAATATCTTGATTTGCTTCATTCACATTCGAAATTATTCAATCTTGATATCGAAAGTTATTGCTTGATGCCGAACCACGTTCATTTGATTTTGGTACCGCATAAGAAAGGAAATCTAGCCCTTGCCGTTGGAAGGACTCATCAAAAGTATACAGGCATTGTTAATAAAAGAGAAAACTGGCGGGGGTATCTGTGGCAGGGGAGATTCAGTTCCTTTATTCTGGATGAGAAATATCTATTGGCAGCCACTCGGTATCTTCTTTTGAACCCTGTAAGGGCTGGAATGGTCAAAAAGCCATGGGATTATAAATGGTCCAGCGCCAGGCATCATCTTGGGCTAAAAAGAGATCCAATAATAACCGGAACGTTCCTGAAGGATATGGTCGATGACTGGAGGTCCTTTCTAAGCACAGAAACAGGGTCAAATGAGGAGATGTTAATTAAACTACATGAAAGAACAGGTCGGCCATTGGGCGAAGACAGTTTTGTGGAAAAGCTTGAAAAGATGCTTAATATAAAATTGAGAAAAAATAAACCTGGCCCGAAACCTAAGAGGAGGCATAATTAAGTAGTGTGTCCCCTTAATTAGAGGGTATGAAGAAAAAAATTATTCGCAAACAGCTATTCTGTGTTTATATACTTGAATGTCAAGATGGGACATATTATACCGGGTATACAAATAATTTAGAAAGAAGGATTAAAGAGCATAGTGACAGTAAGCGCGGCGCTAAATATTTGCGCGGCAAAAAGCCCTTCAAATTGGTTTATGTCAGGAAGTATAAGTATTTTAAGAGGGCGTTTAAAATGGAAAAAGCTATAAAAGGATTAACGAGAAAACAAAAGGAGACTTTGGTTAGCGGTAGGCGGTTGGATAAAATCAGGTCCGGGCACAGGCGTGTGGACAAAATCTCATAGATATTTTATCCACGTGCCTCGGACACGCTCGCTTCGCGAGCAGAAAGAATAGGCATAAGAGACTATGTATAAGACGGAACACCGAACTCAAAACGGCGGGAAAATCTTTCGGCAAGAAACGCCTCAACATTTCCCTCGCCTGAGTTCGGGGTGGCAGCCTAAAGCCTATATTAAGACATACGGCTGACCCTTGGGTTGTTTTCTACAAGTCTTTGAAACCTTTCCTTTTTTCCGTTTTCCAATTTGAATTGTTATCCTGATGCACCGCCCCGCCGTCGCTCCCTGAACGGTCGCTTTGGCGGGGCTACGTG